>NZ_JBFUDZ010000004.1:0-222571 GCF_056404455.1 Mesorhizobium sp. P2_D1 | reverse complement strand
CTTGTGAGGAGAATAATGACCGCAAGGGAAAGCGGTAAGCAAGACCGAATGCGACATGCCGTGGCGTAAATCGTACGTCGCATTTGGACCAACCAGCTCCGTGGTCACAGGAGGGCGCGCGGCACCCTCTCCTCGAAGCTACGCTCGAAAACGAGAGTTTCGCCCTCATAGGCCTCGATTCTGGCGCTGACGATGAAGTTTTGCGCGTCCGATCTCATTTCGGCGAATGTTTCGGTGCGCACCGACCATCCATTTCGCGACAGGGTCTGCGTCCAGTGCGTTTTTCCCGAGGCCGCCAGGGGATCGTCCGGATGGATCGTCCAGGTCTCGCGGGCGATGCTGCCATTGGCTAGGCCATGGGCAAGATCGCGCACCTTGCCGAAATCATCCGTTATGGAAAGCGTCACAATTCCGGTCTTCTCGTCGCGATCGACATGACGCTCGGAATTGGCGGCGCGGATCGTCTCGGTCGCCCAGGGAGTGGCGCTTTCCGGCTCGGCAAACGTCACTTCGTTGCCTGTCGCCAGCGGCCGCAGCGGCAGGGCCAGCACGGCGGCCGACAAGGCGAGCCGGACCGGCTCCGGCGACGGCCAGATCATCGGCCAATAGGCATTCGACACGGCGATGCGCAGATGGTGGCCTGCCGGCACGCGATAGGCGCATTGATCGAGCACCACGCGCGCCGACAGGGTTTCGCCCGGTACCAGCGCCTCGGGGAATTCGTGCGAATTGCGATGTGTCAGATTGAGCACGCCGTAGGAAATCAGTTCCGAGGCACCGTCAGGGTGCACGTCACACAGCCGGATCGCGATATTGGCCTGCGGGCGGTCGGAGGACAGCCGCACCTCGACTTCGGGCGCGCCGACGATGTCGATCGCCTCAGTGAGTTCCGGCTGGTCGAAACACACCGACAAAGCGTCGTCGGGGCGCTGGTCGCCGGGCAGTTCGGGGCCGAAGGTGAACGGAAAATACTCGCCGCCGGCAAGGCCGCAGCTCTGCGGCGAGGCAACGATGGCGGGCTTGCTACCGTCAGCGACAAGCTCGATCGATTGCGTCTTGATGGCAGGCGACGGCCATTCCCGCTCAGCCACCCAGCGACCGGGCCGCTTGGGATGCCAGCGCGCGGGGCGGACACTGTCCATGACATAGGCACGATAGGCTGGATCGGCCTCGACACCGGTGTCGATATCCTTCAGCCAGCGGTCCCACCAGCGCAGGGCCTCCTGCAGGAAACCGATGCGCGGTGCGGGTGCCGCGTAGTGCGGGTATTTGTGGATCCACGGTCCGATGATGCCCTTCACCGGCGCTTCGATGTTGGTGGCCAGATGCGAGACGGTGTTGCGGTAGCCGTCGTGCCAGCCGCCGATCGACAGCACCGCGGCCTGGATGGCGGAATAGTCCTCACAGATTGAGCCGCGCTTCCAATAGGCGTCGCGGTGCTGGTGCTTCAGCCACAGAGGCGCGAGAAAAGGCTGGTTCTCCAGCCGGGTCAGCCAAAGGTCGCGCCACCTTTTTTCGCCGGTGAAGAGCGGGTCCGGCGGCCGCGATGAATAGGACAGCATGGTCGACGCCCAGCCGAAATTCTCGATCAGCAGGCAACCGCCCTTGTAGTGGATATCGTCGGCATAGCGGTCGGAGGTCGAGCACAGGCTGATAACCGCCTTCAGCGCCGGCGGCTGCTTGGCCGCCACCTGCAGGCAGTTGAAGCCGCCCCAGGAAATGCCCATCATGCCGACATTGCCGTTGCACCAAGGCTGCGAAGCCGCCCAGGCGATGACGTCGCAGGCGTCCTGCAATTCCTGTTCGGAATATTCGTCGTCCATCAGTCCTTCGGAGTCGCCATTGCCGCGCATGTCGACGCGGATCGACGCATAGCCGTGGCCGGCGAAATAGGGATGCGTCAGCTGATCGCGGAAAATGGTGCCGTCACGCTTGCGGTAGGGCAGGTGCTCGAGGATCGCCGGTACCGGATCGTCGCCGGCATCTTCCGGCATCCACACCCTCGCCGACAGCCGGCAGCCGTCCGGCATGACAATCCCCATTACTGGAAATTCGACGACTTTGCGGGGGAACTCGGTGACGATTTTCATGCGGGACTCCAGGATCGCCAGATGATGGAGCCCGTGGCATCGCGTCGTGGGCCAGCCAACGAATTCGGCTGGTCAGTCCGCGTCAATTCAGCGGAATGTCGTTGTCGCCCTTGCTCGCCTGGTAGGCGCCGGACAGGTCGTCATAGCGTGCCGAGATCTTGCCGATGCGCGTTTCCAGCCGCTGGCGCTCGGCCTCGGGCAGTGACCGTACCAATCTGCGGATCGAAAAGCTCTTCCAGTAGGCGTTCTCGGCATTGTAGCCGCCGGGATCGAGGGTGAAGACCTCCTTCAGGATCTTCAGATCGTGCGGGATGGCGAAGCTGTCGCGCGAATCCTCATGGCTGAACAGATAGTAGAAATTGTCGAAGCCGGTCCAGGTGATCGCCGACAGGCAGAGCGAGCAGGGTTCATGCGTGGCGATGAAGATGGCGTCTTTCGTATCGACGCGCTCGGCCTTCGGCATTTCATAGAAGCGCTTCAGGCAATGCACCTCGCCATGCCAGAGCGGGTTTTCCATCTCGTTGTTGGTCTCGGCCAGCACCAGCGAACGGTCGTCCTTGCGCAGGATCGCTGCGCCGAACAGCTTGTTGCCGTAGGCAACGCCGTCGGCCGTCTTCGGCACGATGTCGTGCTCGATCACGTCGAGCAGGCGGTCGATCAGGGAAATGTCGGTCATTACAGGCTCTCGTCGGGGAGATGGATCTCGTAGGCGTGCGAGAAATGGAATTCTTCCAGGTTGGAACCGTCGCCGCCACGGTCGACGATCAGGAAATCCTGCGCCTCGCCGAGCGGCGTCAGCACGCCGTGCCAGAGGTTGCGGGAATAGTTGATGCCTTGTCCGGGCGCGGTGATGAAGGCCTGCGGTTCACCTGGTCCCCCATCGCCGTCGTGGCAGACGACGACAAGGAACGGCCGCGGCGACAGCGGAATGAAAGCCTGGCTGCCGAATGGATGGCGCTCGACCATGGTCAGCTTCAGCGGCAATTCATAAGGCGTGCCGCGCACCATCGAGATCAGCACGCGGGCGTTCGGCCCTGTCGCTTGCGCCGTGGCAAGATCGTGGTAGCGCTCGGCCTTGCCGCCATTGATCGGGTAGTGATTGTCGCCGCCCATGTCGATGACGTCGCCGAAGGCGGCAAAGCTCTCGCGGGTCAGCGGCCGCGCGACGATGCGGGTCACGGCGCCCGCCTAGCAATGCCGGCGCCGCCGAGCTTGGCGTGGCGGTTGACGTCCTTGTAGAGCAGATAGCGGAATTTGCCCGGGCCGCCGGCATAGCAGGCCTGGGGGCAGAAGGCGCGCAGCCACATGAAGTCGCCGGCCTCGACCTCGACCCAGTCCTGGTTGAGGCGGTAGACCGCCTTGCCTTCCAGCACATAAAGCCCGTGCTCCATGACATGCGTCTCGGCGAAGGGAATGACCGCGCCGGGCTCGAGCGTCACGATGGTCATGTGCATGTCGTGGCGCAAATCGGCCGGATCGACGAAACGGGTCGTCGCCCAGCGGCCTTCGGTGCCGGGCATCGGCGTTGGCGCGATGTCCTGTTCGTTGGTGAAGAAGGCTTCCGGCGCCTCTAGACCGTCGACCGCCTCGTAAGCCTTGCGGATCCAGTGGAAGCGGACGTCGGTCTTGCTCTCGTTGCGAACCGTCCAGCCGCTGGCCGGCGGCAGGAAGGCGAAACCACCCGGTCGCAGCACATGCTTCTTGCCGGCAAGCAGAACGGTCAACTCGCCTTCGACCACGAACAGGGCGCCCTCGGCGCCAGCATCGGGCTCCGGCCGCTCGCTGCCGCCACCGGGCGCGACCTCGACAATGTATTGCGAAAACGTCTCGGCAAAGCCGGACAGCGGCCGCGACAAGATCCAGACGCGGGTCTTGTCCCAGAACGGCAACGCGCTGGTGACGATGTCCTGCATCACCCCTCTGGGGATGACGGCATAGGCTTCGGTGAAGACGGCGCGGCCGGTCAGCAGCTCGCTCTGGCCGGGGTGGCCGCCACGTGGCGCGTAATAGGTTCGGTCGGGCATCCTGATCGTATCCATGGTTAAACCTATTGCGGAAGCATGTCCTTGAGGCGGAGCAGCGCGATGCGCTCGACCTGTTTGCAGGCGGTCTCGAATTCAACGCCGCGGCTGTTGCCGATGCGTGCCTCGAATTCCGCCAGGATCTCCTCTTTGGTCTTGCCTTTCACCGCGATGATGAACGGGAAGCCGAAGGTGGTGACGTAGGCGGCGTTAAGCTTGGAAAACAGTTCGCGCTCCTTGTCTGTCAGCGCGTCGAGGCCGGCCGAGGCCTGTTCGCGAGTCGATTCCGCCGTCAGCCGTTTGGCCTTGGCCAGTTTGCCGGCAAGGTCGGGATGGGCGTTGAGCACTGAAAGCCGCTCGGCCTCGCTGGCGGAACGGAAGATGCGGCAAAGCGCGTTGTGCAGGCCGCCGGATGAGTCATGCGCCGGGCCCAGCTCCAACTCGAAGGCGCGTTCGGCAATCCATGGCGAATGTTCGAAGACACCGCCGAAAGTGTGGACGAACCTCTCGAATTCCATCTTGGACGGTCTGAGTGCTGCGGGTCGATAGGGATGGTTTTCTTGCCAGTGGCGGGCGATATCGATGCGCCGCGCCAGCCAGACCTTGTCGTGCGACTTCACATAGTCGACGAAGCGCTTCAGCGCCGCCACCCGGCCCGGCCGCCCGACGAGGCGGCAATGCAGGCCGATGTTCATCATCCGCGGCCGGCCGGCCTTGCCCTCGGCATAGAGCGTGTCGAAACTGTCCTTCAGATAGGCAAAGAACTGGTCGCCTGAATTGAAGCCTTGTGGCGTCGCGTAGCGCATGTCGTTGGTGTCGAGCGTGTAGGGGATGATGAGCTGGGCGCCGCCTTCGTGCTCGAACCAATAGGGCAGCTCGTCGTCATAGGTGTCCGACACATAGGCGAAGCCGCCTTCCTCAGCCACAAGCAGCACCGTGTTGACCGATGTGCGCCCCGTGTACCAGCCGGTCGGGCGCTGGCCTGTCACCTCGTAGTGCAGGCTGATCGCCGCTTCGAGGTCTCGGCGCTCGTCCTCGGCGCTGTGGTCGCGATAGTCGATCCATCTCAGCCCGTGCGACGCGATCTCCCAGCCCGCTTCCTGCATCGCCGTGACCTGGTCGGGCGAGCGGGCGAGCGCGGTGGCGACGCCGTAGCAGGTCACCGGCACCTCGGCCTCGGTGAACAGCCTGAGCAGCCGCCAGAAACCGGCGCGGGCGCCGTATTCGTAGATTGATTCCATGTTCCAGTGGCGCTGGCCCACCCAGGGTGCGGCGCCGACGATCTCCGACAGGAAGGCTTCCGACGCCTTGTCGCCATGCAGCACGCAGTTCTCGCCGCCCTCTTCGTAGTTGACCACGAACTGCACCGCGACATGCGCACCGCCGGGCCATTTCGGATCCGGCGGATTGGCTCCATAGCCGCGCATGTCTCTGATGTAACGCATCGTCCCTCCCGCCGGGCATTGCCCGATGTATGATCAGGRTATCGAAAGGGCTGCTCGCGCATTCCCCCGAAAATTTTTGAAAGTGTTTTTGTCGCACTCCGCTCGACCGGGACTTATGCATCGCCTTTAATTGGCGCACAATTCATCAGCAATGTTCGACTGTACCGGGCCGGTTCGCTCGTACAGGAAATGGGAGGCGGCCAGTGGCAGAAACGTCGAAAGCCGATGGCGGGCGTCTGACGACCCATGTCCTCGACACCGCGACCGGCATGCCGGCGGCGGGATTGTCGATCGCGCTCTATCACCTCGAGGGCGACGCCCGGACACATCTGAAGACCGTTGTCACCAATGATGATGGCCGTTGCGACGCACCGCTGCTTGCCGGCGCCGAGTTCCGCGCCGGCGAATACGAACTGATCTTTGCCGCGGGCGACTATTTGCGCCAGCAGGGGACGAAATTGCCCAAGCCGGCCTTTCTCGACGTGATACCGATCCGCTTCGGCATGGCCGAACCCGTGCACTATCATGTGCCGCTGCTCGTCTCGCCCTACGGCTATTCGACCTACAGGGGGAGCTGACGCATGGCCAAGGCCCGTATCCGCAACGAGATCCGCTTCATTCTCAATGGCAGGGATGTCGCGCTGTCGTCGGTGGCGCCAGACGCGACCCTGCTCGACTGGCTGCGGCTCGACCGTTCGCTGCGCGGCACCAAGGAAGGCTGCGCCGAGGGCGATTGCGGCGCCTGCACGGTGCTGGTCGGAAAGCTCTCGGCAGGCGGTCTCGTCTATGAAAGCGTCAACGCCTGCATCCGCTTCCTCGGCTCGCTGGACGGCACCCATGTCGTGACCGTCGAGCATTTGCGCGGTCTTCCCGGCCAGTTGCACCCGGTGCAGCAGGCGATGGTCGATTTCCATGGTTCGCAGTGCGGCTTCTGCACGCCGGGCTTCGTCATGTCGCTCTATGGCCTGTGGATGAGATCATCAGACCCGTCGAATGAAGCCATCGAAAAGGCGCTGCAAGGCAATCTCTGCCGCTGCACCGGCTACGAGGCGATCATGCGCGCGGCCCGCGCCATCTCCAGCTACGGCAAGGCGGCGAAGGACCCGCTGGCGGTCGAGCGCAAGGCAATCACGGCAAGGCTCCAGGCCATGCATGACGGCGCTCGGATCGAGATCGGCGCCGGCAAGGAGCGGCTCGTCGTGCCGGCCAACGTCGACGATTTCGCCGCCGTGCTTGACAAGGAACCCGGCGCCACCATCGTTGCCGGCTCGACCGATGTCGGCCTGTGGGTGACCAAGCACATGCGCGATATTTCGCCGGCGATCTTCATCGGTGATCTCGACGGGCTTTGCACCATCGCCGAAGACAAGGGCGTCATCACCATCGGCGCCGGCGTCACCTACACCGAGGCGTTCTCGACGCTCGCCAAGCGCATCCCGGTGATGGGGCCGCTGTTCGACCGCATTGGTGGCGAACAGGTGCGCAACATGGGTACAATCGGCGGCAACATCGCCAATGGTTCGCCGATCGGCGATACGCCACCGCCCTTGATCGCGCTCGGCGCGCGCCTGACGCTGCGCAAGGGCAAGAAACGGCGGACGATCCCGCTGGAAACCTTCTTCATCGCTTATGGCAAGCAGGACCGGCAGCCTGGCGAGTTCGTCGAGGCGGTGCATGTTCCCATCCCCGCCAAAGGCACGAGATTCGCTGTCCACAAGATCACCAAGCGCCGCGACGAGGACATCACGGCTGCCCTCGGCGCCTTCTTCCTGAACCTGGCCAAGGATGGCACGGTCGCCGATGTGCGCATCGCCTACGGCGGCATGGCGGCGATACCGAAGCGGGCGTCGGCTGTCGAAAATGCGCTGGTCGGCAAGCCGTGGACCGAACAGACGGTTGTGACTGCGATGGCGAAGTATGCTGATGATTTCACCCCGCTGACCGACATGCGGGCCTCGGCCGAATATCGCGCCCTGGCGGCGCGCAACCTTTTGCTGCGCTTCTTCGCCGAGACCAGCGGTACCAGTGAGCCGATCCAGGTTTCAAGGCACGAGGCGGCATGATGAACAAGCACGCCACCCCCAATCCCAGGGCTGAAAAGATTGCCGGCGGCGTCGCCACCGACCAGCGGCATGATTCGGGCCACAAGCATGTCAGCGGCACCGCCGTCTACATCGACGACATGCCGGAACCAGCCGGCACGCTGCATGGCTGCCTTGGGCTTTCGGCTGCCACCCATGCCACCATCACCAGCATGGACCTGTCGGCGGTGCGCACCGCCCCCGGGGTCGTCGACGTGCTGACGGCCACGGATGTGCCAGGCGAAAACGACATTTCGCCGACGGGGCGCCATGATGAGCCGGTGCTGGCTGACGGCAAGGTGGAGTTCCACGGCCAGCCGATCTTCTGCGTCATTGCCGAGACGCGCGAGCAGGCACGCCGCGCCACCAGGCTGGCCAAGGTCGAATACAAGGAATTGCCTTTCGTCACCGACATCGGCGAGCTTGATCCCCGCAAGGACAGACTGGTCACGCCGCCACTGACCCTGAAGCGCGGCGACGCCGCGGCAGCGATCAAGGACGCGCCCCGCCGGCTCAAAGGCCAGATGCGCGTTGGCGGTCAGGAGCATTTCTATCTCGAGGGCCATATCGCCATGGCCGTGCCCGGCGAGGACGAGGACGTCACCATCTATTCCTCGACCCAGCATCCGAGCGAAGTCCAGCACATGGTCAGCCATGCGCTCGGCGTGCCGAGCAACGCCATCACGGTGGAAATCCGCCGCATGGGCGGCGGTTTCGGCGGCAAGGAAACGCAAGGCAACCAGTTTGCGGCATTGGCCGCCATCGCCGCGAAGAAGCACCATCGCGCCGTGAAAATCCGGCCCGACCGCGACGACGACATGATCGCAACCGGCAAGCGTCATGACTTCCTCGTCGACTACGAAGTCGGCTTCGATGACGAGGGCAACATTCTCGGCGTCGATTTCATGTTCGCGGCGCGCTGCGGCTTCTCCTCGGACCTGTCGGGTCCGGTGACCGATCGCGCGCTGTTCCACTGTGACAACACCTATTTCTGGCCGGCGGTGCATGCCCAGTCAGCGCCGCTCTACACCAACACCGTGTCGAACACCGCTTTCCGTGGTTTCGGCGGTCCACAAGGCATGGTCGGCGCCGAGCGCGTCATCGACGAGGTTGCCTTCGCCGTCGGCAAGGATCCGCTCGAAATTCGTAAGAAGAATTTTTACGGCACAAGCGACCGCAATATCACGCCCTACCACCAGACGGTCGAGGACAACATCATCCAGCGCATCGTCGCCGAGCTTGAGCAAAGCGCCAGCTATGCGCGGCGGCGGCGCGAGATATCGGCCTTCAATGCCAACAGCCGTTTCATCAAGCGTGGCCTGGCGCTGACGCCGGTCAAGTTCGGCATCTCGTTCACGGCCACGCACTACAACCAGGCCGGCGCGCTGGTGCATGTCTACACCGATGGCTCGGTGCATCTGAACCACGGCGGCACGGAGATGGGGCAGGGCCTCTACGTCAAGGTGGCGCAAGTGGTGGCGGAAGAGTTCCAGATCGATCTCGATCAGGTGAAGATCACCGCGACGACGACCGGCAAGGTGCCGAACACCTCGGCCACCGCAGCGTCATCCGGTTCCGATCTCAACGGCATGGCGGCGCAGAATGGCGCTCGCCAGATCAAGGATCGGTTGACCGATTTCGCGGCCGAAAAATATCAGGTGCCGCGCGACCAGGTGCTGTTCCTGCCCAACCGGGTGCGCATCGGCAACCAGGAGATCGCCTTCGCCGACCTCGTCAAACAGGCATATATGGCCCGTATCCAGCTTTCGGCGGCGGGCTTTTACAAAACGCCAAAGATCCACTGGAACCGTGACAAGGGCCAGGGCCGCCCCTTCTACTACTTCGCTTATGGCGCCTCCTGCTCGGAAGTCTCGGTCGACACGCTGACCGGCGAGTACATGGTCGAGCGCACCGACATATTGCATGACACGGGCCGCTCGCTGAACCGCGCCATCGATATCGGCCAGATCGAGGGCGGCTTCATCCAGGGCATGGGCTGGCTGACGACCGAGGAACTGTGGTGGGACGGCAAGGGCCGGCTGCGCACGCACGCGCCCTCGACCTACAAGATCCCGCTGGCGTCGGACCGGCCGAAGATCTTCAACGTCACCTTGGCCGACTGGCCGGAAGCAAGCGAGCCGACGATCCACCGCTCCAAGGCAGTCGGTGAACCGCCGTTCCCCCTCGGCATGTCGGTGCTGCACGCGCTGTCGGACGCGGTGGCCAGCGTCGCCGACCACAGGATCTGCCCGCGTCTCGATGCGCCGGCGACGCCGGAACGGGTGCTGATGGCGATCGAGCGGCTGAAGAACGAGGTCAAGACCGAATGAAATCGGCAAAACGTGCAATTCAGGCCGAAAAAGCCTACATTTCCCATTCGGGAACGTGAGAAATGAACTCGAAAGTGCAAAGTCTGAAAGCCTTTCTCAGTACCGCCGGCCGGGTTGCCCTGGTCGAAGTGGCGGGCACCAAGGGCTCGACGCCACGCGAGAAGGGCGCCTTCATGCTCGTCTCGCAGGCGACGATCTTTGGCACGATCGGCGGCGGCCAGCTCGAATACATGGCGATCGACAAGGCGCGGCAGATGCTTGTCTCCCCCTCAAGGGATGCCCGCATCGCGGTCGACGAGGTCTGCGCGACCCTAGACGTGCCGCTGGGTCCCGAGATCGGTCAGTGCTGCGGCGGGCGTGTCGAAGTGTTGATCCGGCTCGTTGACGCAGGGCTGGCAGCCGAGCTGGTCGCAGCGGCTGAGACCGAAGAGGCACACCTGCCCTATGTCTATATCTTCGGCGGCGGCCATGTCGGCCAGGCGCTGGCCTCCGCGGTGGCCCTTCTCCCTGTGCACGCCGTCGTCATCGAGACGCGGGCCGAGGCGCTCGAAGGCATGCCGCAAACCGTCGAGACCCGGTTGACGCCGATGCCCGAAGCGATGGTGCGCGATGCGCCGGCCGGCACCGCTTTCGCCATCCTCACGCACGACCACGCGCTGGATTTCCTGATCGTCGCCGAAGCGCTGAAGCGCAACGATACCGCCTATGTCGGCATGATCGGCTCGAAGACCAAGAAAGCGACGTTCAAGAACTGGTTCCTGAAATCGGCGGACGGCAGCGAGGCCGAGTTTGCCCGCCTCGTCTCGCCGATCGGCGGCGATGCCGTCAAGGACAAGCGCCCGCCCATCATCGCCGCACTCGCGGCCGCAGAAATCATGACCGCGGTGGTCATTCACAGCGCAGCGTCAAACGCGGGTCGTCAGGTCCAGCGTGACAGGGTGTTAGCCGGCTAATCTTACATCGCGGCTACATCGGCCGCTTCAAGCCCAGATGGTCGCGCAGCGAGCGGCCCTCGTACTCCTTGCGGAACAGGCCACGCCGCTGCAGTTCCGGCACGACCAGTGTCGCAAAGGCATCGAGTTCGCCGGGGAAATATGAGGGCATGACGTTGAAGCCGTCGGCAGCACCTCCTTCGAACCGCGCCTGCAGCTCGTCGGCGATCTCGGCCGCCGTTCCGACGATGCGCCAATGGCCACGCGCGCCGGCGAAATGCCGCGCCAGCTGGCGGATGGAGAGGTTGTCGCGGCGCGACTGCTCGATGACCAGCGCTTGCCGGCTCTGCATGCCTTCGCTGGGCGGCAGCTCGGGCAGCGGCCCATCGATCGGATAGCGCCACAGATCGGCGATGCTGAGGTAGCTGGACAGCAGTGCAACGCCGACATCGTTAGGGATCAGCTCCTGCAGTTCCTCATATTTTTCCTGGGCTTGCGCCGCGGTTTCAGCCACCACGGGAGCGACGCCGGGCATGATCTTGATGTCCTCAGGCTCGCGCCCATAGGCCGCCAGGCGCCCCTTGAGATCGTCGTAGAAGGCCTTTGCTTCCTCGAAGGTCTGCGCTGCCGTGAACACCACATCGGCGGTGCGGGCGGCAAGGTCGCGGCCGACATCCGAGGCGCCGGCCTGAACCAGCACCGGTGCGCCCTGCGGCGAACGCGGCAGGTCGAGCGAATCCCGAACCGAAAAGCTCTGGCCATCGTGACCGGAGCCCCCATCTGGGTTGCCGCGCCAAAGTCCGGTGACCACATCAGCGAACTCACGCGCCCGCTCGTAGCGATCGGCATGCGGCCGTAAGCCGGTCGAACCGAAATTGGCGGCCTCGATGGGACTGGCCGAAGTGACCAGATTCCAGCCGGCCCGACCCCCGCTCAGATGGTCGAGCGACAGGAAGGTCCGTGCCAGCCCGTAGGGCTCGTTGTAGCTTGTCGACGCGGTCGAGACGAGGCCGATGCGGCTGGTCTGGACGGCCAGTGCCGACAGTAGGCTGATCGGCTCGAAGCCGATCGAACGCGAGGTCTGGCTAGCGATGGCGACATTGGCTTCGCGCAGGCCGGCGGCATCCTCGCAAAAGACCATGTCGAACTTCGCGCCCTCCGCGGTGCGCGCCAGCTGGATGTAATGGTCGATGTCGATGCCGGCGGTCACATGTGCCTTGGGATGGCGCCAGGCGGCAATATGATGGCCTGTCGCCCACAGGAAGGCGCCGAGTTTCATCTGGCGGGAAGCGGCGGTCATAGGTCACCTCCACCGGCAATCCCAAGATGCGAGCGTAAATTTGTCCCGCGATAGCTTTCTCCAAACAGGCCGCGTCGCCGCAGCGCCGGCAAAACCAGATTGACAAAACTGTCGAGTGCCGAAAGCTGCGCCGGCATCTGCATGTTGAACCCATCGCAGCTTTTCGACCGGAACATGTCTTCGAGGCGGTCGGCGGTGACGGCCAGCTTGTCATCAATGACCGACGAGACATTCACCAGTACCTTCACGGTATCCGGGTCGCGTCCGCAGGCGGCAACGCGTCGCTTCAGATCGTCATAACGAGTTTTCGCGCTCTCGATCGGTTCGTCGTCCAGCAGGACGACATCGGCGGTGCGATCGGCAATATCCATGTCTGCCGCTGACAGGCCGGACAGCACCAGCACCGGCCTGTCCTGTGGCGAGCGCGCGACGTTCAGCGGCCCGCGCACTGAAAAGAATTCGCCCTTGTGGTCGAGCAGGTGCATCTTTTCGGGATCGTGGAAGCGGCCGCTGCTCTTGTCGAATTTGAGCGCGTCCTCGTCCCAGCCTTGCCACAAGCCCTGAACGATGCCGATATATTCCTCGCTGCGACGGCGAAAATCGTCGCCGGAAAACCCCTCCGGCCGGCTGAAATTGGCTGCCTCGCGCGGGGCTTGCGCCATGGTCGCGTTCCAGCCGGCGCGGCCATGGCTGATGATGTCGAGCGAAGCAAAACGGCGCGCCAGATTGTAGGGCTGGTGGGCAACAGTCGAGGCCGCCGCGACCAGCCCGATCCTTCTTGTCACCGTCGCCAGCGCGGCCACCAAGGTCGTCGCTTCGAAGGGCATCGTCGCGGCATCGCTGCCGGAAGCCGGCGCGGAATCGGCGAAAATCACCATGTCCAGACCGGCCGCTTCGGCCCTTTGGACAAACCGCGCCAGAAGGCTGAAGTCCGGCTCGGCTCCTGGCGATGGCTCGGAGATTCCCGGAAGCGGTGAAACGGCAAGATGCATTATGGCGCCGTTGTCCATCGATGGTCCCTGCAAGGCGAAATACCATCGGAACTATGTTCGTCGCGTCCAGCGATGGCAACCGCTGGCGCTGGGCCAACGGCCGGTCACTTGCCAGCCAGCCATCACTTGCTAGCCAGCCCTTGTTTGCCAGCCATTACTTGCCAGCGAGAAGATCTTTGATCAGTCGCTGGCAGCGCTCGGCCATGAAGTCGAGCAGCAGCCGCACCTTGGGGTCCTGCAGCTTCTTGTGCGGATAGACGGCGGCGAACTGCACCGGCGTCGGCGGCGTGTTGCTCAGGATCACCTTCAGCCGCCGGTCGCGGATGAACGGCTCGACCTCGAAGCGCGGCTTGTTGATGATGCCGCGGCCGGACAGCGCCCAGCCGGTCAGCACGTCGCCATCGTCGGTGTCGTAGGGCCCGTGCACCTCGAATTTCTGCTGGCCGGTGGGGGTCTGCAACGTCCACACATACTCGCGCGCGCCGGAATAGCGCAGCATCAGGCAGTCGTGCTTCTTGCCGATCAGTTCCTGCGGCTCAACGGGTTCGCCGCGCGCTTCCAGATATTTCGGCGCTGCCACCAGTACGCGTTCGCATTCCATGATGCCCCGCATCCTGAGGCTGGAATCCTCGATGATGCCGAGCCGGAAGGCGACGTCGATGCCTTCCTTCATGATATCGACATTGTGGTCCGAGAGCCTCAGCCGCACCTCGATATCGGGATATTTGTCGTGGAAATCGGGGATGCCCGAGGCCACCAGCCGGCGGCCGAGGCCGAGCGGTGCCGTCACGCGGATGGTGCCGCGCGGTTGTCCGGACAGTGCCGAAACGGCGGCTTCCGCTTCGGTGATCGCCTCCAGCACCTGCTTGGCGCCCGAATAGAACACCGTGCCATGCTCGGTCGGCATCAATTGCCGTGTCGTGCGGTTGAAGAGCCGCACGCCCAGATGCTTCTCCAGCTCCTTGATGCGGTTCGAGGCGACCGCCGGCGAAATGCGCATGTCTCGGCCTGCCGCCGACAGATTGCCGAGCTCGACGACGCGAACGAAGACGGCGATGTTGTCGAGATAGGCCATACGGTTTCGTGGCTCTCATCCAGCTGCGTCTAGCAACCCTAGTATTTTCCATTTTTTTTTGAAAGTCATCGCGCACCTCGCCTCTTTCCGTTTGCGCGCGACACCGTAAAGTCGCGTCATCGGCAGGGACGACTTCAATGATGGATTTCGCGATTTTCTGGGACTGGCTGAGCTTCGCCGTGCGTTGGCTGCATGTCATCACCGGCATCGCCTGGATCGGTTCGTCTTTCTACTTCGTGGCGCTCGACCTCGGCCTGCGGCAGCGCCCTGGCATGCCTGTCGGTGCCTTCGGCGAAGAATGGCAGGTGCATGGCGGCGGCTTTTACCACATCCAGAAATATCTGGTGGCGCCGGCCGAGATGCCTGAGCACCTGACCTGGTTCAAATGGGAATCGTACGCCACCTGGCTGTCCGGTTTTGCGATGCTGTGCGTCGTCTATTATGCCGGAGCCGATCTGTTCCTGATCGATCCCAATGTGTTGCCAATGTCGGTGCCGGTCGGCATCTTGCTGTCGCTGGCGACGATCGGCGTCGGCTGGGTGGTCTATGATCTTTTGTGCCGTTCGCCGCTGGGAAAAAGCGACACCGGCCTGATGCTGGTGCTCTACTGTGTTCTGGTGTTCATCGCTTGGGGGCTCACCCATCTGTTCACCGGACGCGCCGCCTTCCTGCATCTGGGCGCCATCACCGCGACGATCATGTCGGCCAACGTCTTCATGGTCATCATCCCCAACCAGAAGATCGTCGTTGCCGACCTCATTGCCGGCCGCAAGCCCGATCCGAAATACGGCAAGATCGCCAAGCAGCGCTCCCTGCACAACAACTACCTGACGCTGCCTGTGCTGTTCCTGATGCTGTCGAACCACTATCCGCTGGCGTTCGGCACGCAGTTCAACTGGGTCATCGCCTCGCTGGTGTTCATCATCGGCGTGCTGATCAGGCACTATTTCAACAGCGTCCATGCGCGCAAGGGCAACCCGACCTGGACCTGGCTGGGAGCCGTTGTCCTGTTCATCATCATCATCTGGCTGTCGACCGCGCCGAAGGTGCTGACCGGCGAACCGAAAGAATCGGCCGCGGCGCAAGTCTATGTCGCCTCGGCGCATTTCCCGGCCGTGCGCGATACGGTGCTCGGCCGCTGCTCGATGTGCCACGCGGCGGAGCCGGTCTATGAGGGCATCTACCACGCGCCAAAGGGGGTGATGCTCGACACCGACGCCGACATCGCCAACCATGCCCGCGAGATCTATCTGCAGGCCGGCCGCAGCCACGCCATGCCGCCGGCCAACGTCTCGCAGATTACCGACAAGGAACGGGCGCTGCTGGTGGCCTGGTTCGAAGGCGCAGGGAAATAGCATGACCTCGACACTTCTGCGCGGCCGCACGCTGTCCTTCGTGCGCTGGCCGCAAACCATCGATGACCATTCCGCCTGGCGCTACGAGGAGGATGGCGGCCTGCTGATCCGCGACGGCCGAATCGTCGCCGCCGGCGCCTACGCTGAAATTGCCAAGCAGGCAGGCGAAGCAGCGAAAAAGATCGACCATCGGCCGCATCTGCTGCTGCCGGGCTTCATCGACGCGCATGTGCATTTCCCGCAGATGCAGATCATCGCCTCCTATGGCGCCGAACTGCTCGACTGGTTGAACACCTATACCTTCCCGGAAGAGACGAAATTCGCCAACGCGCAGCATGGCCGGCGCGTCGCACGGCTGTTCCTCGACGAGATGGTGCGCCACGGCACCACGACGGTGGCCGCCTACTGCTCGGTGCACAAGGCGTCAGCCGAGGCCTTCTTTGCCGAATCGCATGACTGCAACATGCTCAACATCGCCGGCAAGGTGATGATGGACCGCAATGCGCCCGACGGCGTGCTCGACACGCCGCAATCCGGCTACGACGACAGCAAGGCCCTGATCGCGCAATGGCACGGCAAGGGCCGCCAGCACTATGCGATCACACCGCGCTTCGCCATCACTTCGTCACCGGAACAGATGGAGATGGCCGGCGCGCTGTGCCGGGAGCATCCCGACCTGCACATGCAGACGCACCTGTCAGAAAACCACGCCGAAATCGCCTTCACCCAGGAACTCTATCCGTGGTCGCGCGACTACACCGACGTCTACGAGCACTATGGGCTGTTGGGGACAAAGAGCCTGTTCGGCCATTGCATCCATCTGTCGGACCGTGAGGCGGATGCGCTATCGGACAGCGGTTCGGTGGCAGTGTTCTGTCCGACCTCGAACCTGTTCCTCGGCTCCGGCCTGTTCGACTATCAGCGTTTTCGCCGCCGCGGCAAGCCGGTCAGGATCGCCGCCGCCACCGATGTCGGCGGCGGCACCAACTATTCCATGCTGCGCACCATGGACGAAGGCTACAAGGTGATCGCGCTGAACGGCGAGAAGCTCAATCCCTTCCAGTCCTTCTGGCAGATGACACGCGGCAATGCCGAGGCGCTGTCGGTGGCGGAAAAGGTCGGCTCGCTGGATGAAGGCAGCGACGCCGACATCGTCGTACTCGATGCCAGGGCTACACCGGCGATGCGGCTCAGGATGGAAACGGTCGAGACGCTGGCACAGGAATTGTTTCTCTTGCAGACGCTGGGCGACGATCGCGCCGTGCGCGAGGTCTATGTGGCCGGGCGGGCCGCCAAATCCGATATGGCGATTTAGGCACCCTCCGATGTGTTTCCTTGCTTGACCCCGCGGCAGCCATCGGTCAAAGCGTGCGGCGAGGTTGACAGGGGAACGAAATGGCCGTTGCCGAAGACATCGCTCTGATCAAGAGACAGGAAGACGTTCTTGTCTTTCCCGCCTTCGATGAGGCCGTGGCCTTCAAGATCGGCTCGGTCATCCGTGATCGAGCCTTGGCCGAGAACCTGCCTGTTATCATCGACATCAGGACTTTCGACCGCCCACTGTTCTATGCCGCGATGCCAGGTTCGAACGCCTCCAATCCCGACTGGGCGCGGCGCAAGATCAATGTGGTCAAGCGGTTCCTGAAAAGCACCTACCGCATGGTGCTGGAACAACAGCGCCCCGATCGCACCTTCAAGATCGGCGAAGGGCTGGATATTGCTGATTATGTGCTGGCCGGAGGTGGTTTCCCGGTCACGGTCAAGGGCGCCGGCGTCATCGGTGTGATCGCCGTTTCCGGCCTGCCGGAGCGCCAGGATCACGGCGTCGTCGTCGAGGCGCTTTGCGATCATTTGGGCATCGACAAGCGCGGTCTGGCACTGCCCCCGGAAGAAAAATGAGCGACCCCAAGACCTTCCTCACCTCCATATTCAACGCCGCCGTCGCCGCCGCCGATCCGGAGCGAACCATCCGGGATCATTTGCCGGCGAAGCCCAAGGGCCGTACCATCGTCATTGGCGCGGGAAAAGGCTCCGCGCAGATGGCGGCGGCCTTCGAGAAGGTCTGGGACGGGCCGATCGAGGGGCTGGTCGTCACCCGCTACGGTTATGGCGCGACATGCGAGCGCATCGAGATCATCGAGGCGGCGCATCCGGTGCCGGACGCCGCGGGCCTGGAAGCCTCGCAACGCCTGCTCGCCAAGGTCCAAGGGCTGACAGCGGACGATCTGGTCGTGGCGCTGATTTCCGGCGGAGGTTCGGCGCTCCTGCCATCGCCGGCCGGCAGCCTGACGCTGGCCGACGAGATTGCCGTCAATGAGGCGCTGCTCGCGTCGGGTGCGCCGATCGCGGCGATGAACACCATCCGCAAACATCTTTCCACCATCAAGGGTGGACGGTTGGCGGCCGCCGCCTGGCCGGCCAAGGTGGTGTCCCTGGTCGTTTCCGACATTCCCGGCGACAATCCTGCCCTGGTTGCCTCCGGTCCGACCGTGCCGGATACCGGCAGCCGTCAAGACGCGATGGCGTCGATTGCAGCCTATGGGATGAAAATGCCGGCAGCGGTGATGGCGCATATCAGCACGCCTGCCGCCGATGCACCAAGCCCCAATGATCCCTGCTTTTCACGCAACGAGGTACATCTGATTGCCTCGGCCGGCGTCTCGCTCGAAGCAGCGGCCACTGAGGCGAAACGGCAAGGCATCGAAGCCGTCATCCTTTCCGATGCCATCGAAGGCGAGGCGCGTGAGGTCGGCGGCGTCCATGCGGCCATCGCGCGCGAAGTGGCGAMGCGCAACCGGCCATTCGCAAAGCCAGTGCTGATCCTGTCCGGTGGCGAGACGACAGTGACCTTGCGCGCAAAAGGCAAGGGCGGCCGCAATTCGGAATTCCTGCTCGCCTTCGCCATCGGCATCAACGGCGTGGACGGCATCCACGCGCTCGCCGCTGACACCGACGGCATCGACGGTTCGGAAGACAATGCCGGCGCTTTCGCCGATAGTTCGACCGTGTCGCGCATGCGCGCAGCCGGCGTCGACGCCAAGGCGATGCTGGCCGGCAACAATGCCTGGACGGCGTTCAATGCGGTTGGCGATCTGTTTGTGCCTGGCCCGACCGGCACGAACGTCAACGATTTGAGGGCGATCCTGATCCGGTAGACGACCGGTTCAGGCGGCCATAAGCCGCTTCACCTCTTTCATATCTCTGAGAAACCGGTCACGCTCCGCTTCCATGTCCGCGGGCTCTTGGATACGCAGGATAAAGGAGGGGTGGATGGTGATGAAGACACGCAAGCCGTCCTCGCGTTCGATCACCTGGCCGCGCATTTTTGTCACCGGGATCGCCTTGCCCAGCAGCGACAAGGCCGCCGTTGCGCCGAGTGCCACGGCCAGATTCGGCTTGATCAGCTCGAACTCCTTGTCGATCCACCAGCGGCAGGCCTGAACCTCGCCGGCATTCGGTTTGGAATGGATGCGTCGCTTGCCGCGCGGCTCGAACTTGAAGTGCTTGACTGCATTGGTGACGTAGACCTTCTGGCGGTCAACCCCCGCGTCGTCGAGGATCGCATCGAACACCTTGCCCGCCGGGCCGACGAAAGGTTTGCCGGCCAGATCCTCCTGGTCGCCGGGCTGTTCGCCGACGAAGATCACCTTGGCGCCGTCAGGCCCTTCGCCGAACACGGTCTGCGTGGCGTCGCGCCAAAGCGGGCAGCGCCGGCAACCTTTTGCCGCCTCTCGCAATTCGGAAATGGTCTTGGCGGCCTGATCTTCCAGGGCCTCAGCCGGCTCATTCTTCGGCCAATGCTTTGCCTGCAGCCTGGCGTGGTGCGGCGCGGGTGTCGTTGGCATTCTGGCAATCATGTCCTTGGCGGCCTTGTCCGCTCCCGAGATCAGTTCTGGAATGAGCGAGGCCTCGGGAAGGTTCCGCCAATATTTCTTCGGCATCTCCTTCTGCATGGCTTTCACCTTCAGCCGCGCCGGGTTGAAGATGTTCTCGAAATAGGTTCGCCACAGGGCTTCGGTATCGTCCTGCGCCGGCGCATCGCCCTTGACGGCGCCAGGCCCGATCGCCAGCCTGTCGCCATCCCAGTCGGCAGAGGCATGCGGCGTCAAAATGGTCCAGCGCATGCCGGTGAAGCGCCTGACGAAGAAAGCCGCGTTGCGCTCGACGATGAAATGATCCGGCTCGAACCAGGCAACATAGCGCTCCTCGTCACCGTCGCCGATCTTCCGGAAGCGTACGAAGGCGCGCATCTTGTGGATGTCGCGCCGCACCGCTTTCTCCATGGTTTCGAGACGCCTGATGTCTGGATCCGATGCAATTGCCAGCAGCTTCGGCTCGCTGCGCAGCCGCCAGAGCAACCGGTAGAGAAAAGCGAACCGGCCGGGGTCTGAATGGCAGAAGGCGATTTCGGCATGCTCGACGAAGTCGCGCGGCACCACCAGTTGCACGCCCGCAGGCACGTCCGGCAAATCGGTTTGATTGGAGCCCGGCTCGACATGCCAGCTGATGTCATCGGGCCCGACTTCATTCAGGGCCAGCCGGCGTGCCGCGTCGCGCCAGCCGGAAAAGTCGGTCTCCGCGTCGAGCCGCACCGTATATCTGGCAAGATCGAGCTGTGCCGGCCGCATCGTCAAAACAGGGACAGTTGTTCGCAGGAACGCACGATCTTACCGCGCAAACCTGCTTCGTCGGTGAGCGCGCCCGGCGACCAGTCTTCGGCGACGATGAATGGCCTGAGCTTGGCGATCGACTGGCAGAGACGGCCGATATCTTCCAGCCGCAGCCGCCGGTGACGTCGGGTCTCCAGGATTTTGGCGATCACCTTGGTGCCGAGACCGGGCACGCGCAACAATGCCTCTCGATCAGCGCGGTTGATATCGACGGGGAACCGTCCCCGGTTGCGCAGCGCCCACGCCAGTTTCGGATCGATGGCGAGGTCGAGCATGCCGTCGCTGCTGCCGGCCATGATCTCCGGCTGCGAAAATCCGTAAAATCGCATCAGCCAGTCTGCCTGGTAGAGCCGGTGTTCGCGCATCAGCGGCGGTTTCTGCAAGGGCAGGGACGACGACGAATCCGGGATCGGGCTGAACGCGGAATAATAGACGCGCCGCAGATGGTAACTGCCATAGAGCCGCGCGCTGGTATGAAGGATGCCGTCATCGGTGGTCCTGTCGGCGCCGACGATCATCTGCGTCGACTGCCCACCCGGCGCGAAGCGTTCGCGCTTTTTGGTCCTCAGCGTCGGCTCGGCCTTTTCCTCCATCTTCTGGCGCAGCCTGGCCATCGAAAGCCGGATCGTTTCCGGCTTCTTTTCCGGCGCCAGTCTCTTCACCCCTTCGTCGGTGGGCAGTTCGACATTGATCGACAACCGGTCGGCGTAGAGGCCTGCTTTCTCGACCAGTTCCGCTGAACTTTCCGGAATGGTCTTCAAATGGATATAGCCGGAGAACTTCTCTTCCAGCCGCAGCCTTCGCGCCACCTCGACCATCTCGCCCATCGTCTCGTCGGGCGAGCGGATGACGCCTGAGGACAGGAAAAGGCCCTCGATGTAGTTGCGCCGGTAGAAATCCATGGTCAGCTTCACCACCTCGTCGACGGTGAAACGGGCGCGCTGCACATTCGACGACGAGCGGTTGATGCAATAGCTGCAATCATAGATGCAGAAATTGGTCAGCAGGATTTTCAGCAGTGAAATGCAGCGCCCATCCGGCGCATAGGAATGGCAGATGCCCATGCCTTCGGTGGAGCCGATCCCGCCGGATTTCAGGGAATCCTTTTTCGCCGCGCCCGATGAGGCGCAGGAGGCGTCGTACTTGGCGGCATCGGACAGGATCGCTAGCTTTTCGCGGACGGTAAGTGCGCTCATATGTTCATGATATGTTCTTGAAGGCGGGCGCGCCACCTCATTTGATGGAGGCGGCGAAAAAGTGATCGCCGCCTGATCAAAAAGCTCTCAGACCTCGTGCAGGTAGAGGTGATAATCCAGTTCGCTCACCGTGCGCGCCACGCGCAGGTACTCGGACTGCTTTATCGCCACGAAGGTGCGGTGCAGGTCTTCGCCGAGCGCGCCCTTCAGGAAGCTGGATGCTCGCGCGGCCTCGATGGCGGCGCGCCAGTCGACCGGCATCGTCGTGCGCGTCACCGCTGCCTCATAGCCGTTGCCGGTGGTTTCCGGGCCGGGATCGAGACCTTCGTCGAGACCTTTGATGATGCCGGCGAGCACGGTCGCGGCGATCAGATAGGGGTTGGCGTCGACGCCCGACGGCCGGTGCTCGATGCGCCGGTTCTTCGCGTCGCCGGCCGGCACGCGCAGCGCCACCGAGCGGTTGTTGACGCCCCAGGTCGGCGCCACCGGCGCATAGGATTGCGACACGAAGCGCCGCCAGGAATTGGCATGCGGCGCAAACACCAGCATCGATTCGGCCATCGTCTGGATCAGGCCGCCAAGGCCGCGCAGCAGCGGCAGCGACCAGCTCTCGCCGCCGGCTTCGGCAAAGACGTTTCGGCCCGCTCTGTCCTGCAGCGAGACGTGGAAATGCATGCCCGAGCCGGCATATTTTTCGATTGGCTTGGCCATGAAACAGGCGGTGACGCCGTGTCGGCGCGCCTGTGCCCGCACCAGCCGCTTCAGCATGACCAGGTCGTCTGCCGCCCGCATCACGTCCTTGCGGTAATTCAGCGTCAATTCGTACTGGCCAGGCGCATATTCGGAGATCACCGTCTCGGCCGGAATACCTTGTGCCTTGGCAGCCGCATAGATGTCGGAAAACAGCGGCTCCATGCCGTGCAGGTGATCGACGGAATAGACTTCCGTCTTGCCCGAGACGCGGCCGTCGAGCACGGCGCGCGCCGGCTGCACCTTGCCGTCGGCATCGCGCTCGTTGGCCAGGAGAAAGAATTCCAGCTCGAAGGCGCCGGCGGGATGAAGACCCTTGGCGGCCAGGATCTCCACTTGCCGTGCCAGCGCCAGGCGAGGATCCGACGACATCGGCTGGCCGTCGAGGTGATACATCTCCATCAGCAGCTGGCCGCGTGGCGGGTTCGTGCCGTAGAGCGGCACCAGCGTGCCGGGGATAGGCCAGGCCCTGAGGTCGCCGTCACCGGTCGTCCAGATCAGCCCGGTTTCGTGCACATCCTCGCCGGTGATATCGAGGCCGAGGATCGAGATCGGCATGTGCCGGCCGCCCTCGAAGATGCTTTTCAGCTCATGCCGGCGCACGATCTTGCCGCGGCCGACGCCATTGGCGTCGGTCAGCACGATATCGAACGCCTCGATCTCGGGATGAACCTCGAGGAAGGCTTGCGCCTCGGTGGGCGTCGAGCCCGAAGGTGAGGTCATGATCTGTCCGGCTTTGCTTGGCGCGCCCATGTGTTAGCCGCTTGTCTCATGCCGCAAGCTTTGCCGCAACCGCGCCGAAGGCGGTGATCAGCCGGTTGACCTGAGCAGCGGTAGTCGCCGGCGAGATCAGCATCATGTTGTGGAAGGGCGCGATCAGCACGCCGCGATTGACCAGCGCGACATGGATGGCCGCTTCCAGTTCCGGCGCATGCGCCGTCTCGGCCTCGGCGCCATTCCGCAGCGGGCCGGGCGCACAGATGAACTCGACGCGGGCGCCGACGCGGGCAACATGCCAGGGCAAGCGATAACGGTCGATGACGCCGGTCAGCCCGGCGTCGAGCCGCCGCGCCAGATGGTCCATGCGGGCATAATTGTCTTCGGTCATCACCTCTTCGAGCGTGGCGCGCATCGCCGCAAACTGCAGCGGATTGGCTGAGAGCGTCGTGCCCATGCCGGAATAACCCGGCTCCTTCGCCCTGTTGTAGGCCGCATAGCGCGAGGCGACACCGTCGCTCATGCCCCACACACTGGCGGGCACACCGCCGGCGATCGGCTTGCCCAGCACGAAGAAGTCCGGGTCCAGCCCGTATTTCCTGGTGTAACCGCCCAGGCCTGTCGAGATGGTGTGCGTCTCGTCAA
The DNA here is from genome assembly GCF_056404455.1 of Mesorhizobium sp. P2_D1. Taxonomy (NCBI): domain Bacteria; kingdom Pseudomonadati; phylum Pseudomonadota; class Alphaproteobacteria; order Hyphomicrobiales; family Phyllobacteriaceae; genus Mesorhizobium; species Mesorhizobium sp. P2_D1. Next base: position 198,972 of record NZ_JBFUDZ010000004.1, on the reverse strand, counting down.
TCAGCAGCAGCGTACCGGCTTCGCGCGTCAACCTGCGCAACGCGTCATGGAAGCCCGGATCGGCCAGCACCATGCAGGAATTGGTCAGTACCGGCTCGGCGATGACGCAGGCCACGTCCTTATCCCTAAGCGCGGCCTCCAGAGCGGCAACATCGTTGAACTCGATCACCTTCGCCGTGCGGGTCAGGTCGCGGAATTCGCCCGCCAGTCCTGGCCGGTTGACCGGAACACCATCCACCAGCCGCACCATCGTCTCGTCGACCGAGCCGTGATAGCAGCCGTTGAAGACCAGGATCTTTTCGCGCCCGGTGACGGCGCGGGCGACCCGCAGCGCAAAGCGGTTGGCATCGGTCGCCGTCGTCGCGATCTGCCAGAACGGCAGGCCGAAATGCTGCTGCAGCAGCGGGCCGATGGCGAGTGCGTCTTCGGAGGGTAGCATATAGGTCAGGCCCCGCCCGGCCTGGCGGCGAATGGCGCGCGCCACCGGCGTTGGCGAATGGCCGAACATCGAACCGGTGTCGCCCAGACAGAAATCGTCGAGCCTGATACCGTCGATATCGGTGATGGTGGCGCCCCTGGCTCTGTCGACCAGGATCGGAAACGGCGTCGGCCAGTCGTTCATCCAGTGCATCGGCACGCCGCCGAAGAAGCCGGGCAGGCCATTGCCGACCTTCGCCTGCGATTTCGGCCGCGCCTTGCGGAAGGCTGCCGCCTCGATCTCCAGCAGGTCGGCAATGCGATCGCGATCGATGCCGCCGATGGATGTCCTTGAACTGCCGCTATGCATGAAAACCCCTCTGGTCGTCTCTCATAGCCAATCCATGTCCGCGACCGCAATTGGCCGCGCGTCTATCCTGCATTGGCTCAGCCGCTGGTGGCAACGCTTGACGCTGCTGGCGAAACCAGCGCCAATGAGGGKCAATTGTGGGTGCGGGGGGGAAAAATGCGGACGATCATTTGCGCGACGGGGCTGCTTTTGTCGGCCAGTATGGCCTGCGCCTCAGGTGGCATCTGGTGCAACGTCGACGATGCGGCGGTGGCATTCGAGGTCGGCGCCGGTGTCACCAGAGGCATGGGCGGCCCGACTTTCAACTTTCGCGGCGACCTCGAAATCAAGGCAAGGTCCGCTGACGACCATCTGCGCAAGACCGTGTTCGAGGATGCCAACCTCACCCAGTACTGGCTCGACGACAAGGATCTGCGGCTGAACATCTATCATGAGCACGAGGTGGCCAAGACCTTCAGTTCCGTCGAACTGACGATCCTGACCAAGGCCAGCGATGAAGGTGTCTATGACGGGCAGTACACGCTTGCCGTCTATGACAGCACCGCCGACAAGGACGGCGATGGCAAGACCACCGATCTGACCGGCAAGGTATCCTGCGGCGCCGAGTGATCCCAGACCAGGGTGTGTTGAGATTCAGGTCAGGCCGAGCCGAAAATGATGGCTTTCGAGAACTGGAGCGGAGCGGACGTTCGGGTCCGTGAGCACCGGAAGCGCAGAGAGCTGTCGTTTGCAGGCCGGCCTCACCTGAATTTCAGCACACCTTACGCCGTGATGTCGATGACGCCGCAATCGCCGGCCGCGCTGCCGAAGGCGACGCGGCGCTCTTCCTTGTCCCACATCATCGAGGTTATGGCGCCCTTGCCCGGTCGCCGCAACAGCACTTCCTTGGCATCGGAAAAGCGTACCGCCATCACCATGCCGTCATCATAGCCGACGGCGACGACATCCTGGCTCGGGTGGCAGGCGACCGCCGTCACCATGGCGTTGCCGCGCGTGCCGAGTTCCAGGGGCGCCTTGCCCATCGGGCCGTCCTTGCCTGAAAACGGCCAGACGATCGCCGCCGGTGCACCGGAACTCGCCAGCCACTTGCCTTTCGCGCTCCATGATAGGCTTTTGACCTTACCGGGATAGCCGCTCATACGCATGTGTTTGCCGTCGGCAAGCTTCCAGCCGTGCAGGGCGTTCTCCTGCATCGTGGTGACTAGGAACGCACCGTCGGGCGAGAAGGTGATGCCGGTATGGGCGCCGGCCCATTCGAGCTCCGCCGGCTTGCCTTCGGTGGCCGGGAAATGCAGCGTCGCGCCATTGTAGCGGGCAACACCGAAGCGCATGCCTTTGGGCGAGAACGCCAACCCCTCGACCGAACGCGGATGGGCAAATTCCCTGGTCTTGCCGTCGGCGAAACGCACGAAGGCGTTCTTGCCTGAGGCATAGGCGATGGCGCCCTGCGGTCCGGCGGCGACGCTGGTGATCCATTTTTTCCCGGCTCTCGCCAGTTCCTGGAAGCTGCCGCCCGCGGTGACAGAAAAAATCTTGCCATCCTCGCCGCCGGTGATCAGCCGGTCATTGGTCGCATCGTGGAAGGCGGCGAGCAGCCCGTCATTGGCTTGAATTGTCTTGTGGCCATGGTCGAGCCGATGGACGGCACCATCGGCCAGCGCGAAATGCGGCACGTCGCCGAGGAAGACGGCGGCGACGCAATGGCCTTCGAGATCAAGCGGGGCGACGGTGGGCATGGGCTAGTTCATTTTCCTGCTTTTGGCGAACAGAGGTGAGTAGGTTTCCAGGTAGGCTTCATGCATGACGACGTAGAACCTCGTCCAAAGATCCGAAGTGTCGATGAAGTTGACGATTCGCCGATCGTCATCGTCATCAAAGGAACCCCAGGAAACCACGATATTCTCGCCAGACCGAGTCAACTCGGGAGCAAGGTCACCAAGACGGAAGAAGCGTCCTCTCTCTCGCGAAAAAAGTTGGATGACGTAAGGATAATATTCTATCTCGGTTGCGAAATTGGCGCACAAGTCCGACCTGCGCACTCGCTTTGTCATGAAATTTACCGGGCATCCGGCACGCAGTTTGCCAACAAGTCGTAAGGCTATCGGCCTTTAGACCGATAGCTTCTTTTTCACACTGCCCTGCTTGGCGTCAAGCTGCCGCCTGGCAGGCGTCAAAACTCTTCTTCAGCCGCTCGGCATCGAGTTCGCGGCCGATGAAGACCAGCCGGCTCTCATGCTTCTCGCCGTCCTTCCAGGCGCGCTGGTGATCACCCTCGATGATCATGTGCACGCCCTGGATGACGTAGCGCTCGTCATCGCCCTTGAGCGCGATGATGCCCTTCAGCCGCAGGATGTTGGGGCCTTCCATCTGGGTGATCTTCTCGATCCACGGGAAGAACTTTTTCGGGTCCATCTCGCCGCCGCGCAGCGACACCGACTGCACCGTCACGTCATGGATGTCGGACGGATGCGCGTGATGGTGGTGGTCATGCCCGTTATGGTCATGATCATGATGGTCGTGGTCATGGTCGTGATGGTCGTGATCGTCATGCGCCTCGAGGAAATGCGGATCGTTTTCCAGCGCCCTTGAAAGGTCGAAGGCGCCGCGGTCGAGCACTTCCGTCAAGGCGACGCCGGCGCGCGTCGTGCGATGGATCTTCGCCGCCGGATTGATGGCACGGATCGTCGCTTCGACCTTGGCGAGTTCTTCGGGGGTGACGAGGTCGCTCTTGTTGAGCACGACGACGTCGGCGAAGGCGATCTGGTCCTCGGCTTCCCTGGAATCCTTGAGCCGCAGCGGCAGATGCTTGGCATCGACCAGCGCCACCACCGCGTCGAGCCTGGTCTTGGAGCGCACATCGTCGTCCATGAAGAAGGTCTGCGCCACCGGCACCGGATCGGCGAGGCCGGTGGTCTCGACCACGATGGCGTCGAAACGGCCGGGCCGGCGCATCAGGCCTTCGACGACGCGGATCAGGTCGCCGCGCACTGTGCAGCAGACGCAGCCATTGTTCATCTCGTAGATTTCCTCGTCGGATTCGACGATCAGTTCGTTGTCGATGCCGATTTCGCCGAACTCGTTGACGATGACGGCGTAGCGCTTGCCGTGGTTTTCCGACAGGATGCGGTTGAGCAGCGTCGTCTTGCCGGCGCCGAGATAGCCGGTGAGAACGGTTACGGGGATCTGCGTCTGTGCGTCGCTCATGACTTGCCTCGAAAAATCTGGGCCTTGAAAAAAGCCTCGAAAAGGGATTGTCGGCTCCATATAGGACGTGTGCTGGGCTTTTGCACGAGGCAAACCGATGGGCCAAACCGGCTTGCCGGCATTGCCGAATTTTCATTTGGCGGGAGCCGCCGTCACAGCCTAGATCAGGAGACGGGGGGCCAATTCGAGAGGCACGATATGTCCGGAAAGCCATTCTCCATCTCATTGAGCCGGCGCAAGGCGCTCAGCTTGATCGCGGTGACTGCCGGCGGTGGTGCCTTCCTGCCGGCCGCGGCAATCGCTGCCCAGTCTTCGTCCTATGCCGGACTGACCCTGTTCCAATCCGGCGCCGGCGTTTGTGCCATCACGCCCGAGGTGACCGAAGGGCCGTTCTATTTCGACCCGAAACTCGAACGTGCCGACGTCACTGAAGGCAAAAAGGGCGTTGCCCTCACTGTAAGGCTGCAGGTTGTCGACGCGACCTGCCGGCCGCTTGCCGGCGCCCGCGTCGACATCTGGCATTGCGATGCGCAAGGTGCCYATTCGGGCTACCCGGGACAAGGTGACGGCCGTGATGTCGACACGTCGGGCCAGACGTTCCTGCGTGGCTGGCAGAAGACCGATGCAAGCGGCATCGTTTCCTTCGCCACCATCTATCCCGGCTGGTATCACGGCCGCACCACCCATATCCATTTCAAGGTCTTCCCTGACGAGAATTCGGTGATGACCGGGCAGTTGTTCTTCCCCGACAGCGTCAGCGACCAGATATTCACCACTGTCGCGCCATACAACGACAGGCCCGGCAAGCGTGACACCTCGAACGCCGGCGACGGCATCGCCAGGCAGGCCGGACCGCTGTCGCGGGCCGCACTGCGCCAGGTGGAGGATGCCTATCAAGCACTGATGATCGTGGCAGTGAAGCCCGGCTGAGCGACATTCCCTCACGCATCTGGTCCGCGGCGAAAACTCCGCTCGCGAAAAGTCGTTTGTCATCTAACTGAAATAAACATCTGGCATTAGCCACGGCGGACACCGCAATGCTTGCCGGCAAAGCTGTTTGGAGCGCCGGAATCTTTTTGATTGTCGATTGCCAACCGGCCGGCTGAGTCTATGCTGACCGCACCGGTACGGCCGAAGAGGGATGACCATGGCCAAGGCGGACAAGACTGCAACAATGAGCCGGCTGCATTCGGCGGCAAGGCTAGCAAGAACCGCGCTCGCGGCGCGGCTTCTGGCACACGGCTTCTATGCTGGCCAGGACCAGATCATGCTGGCGCTCGACCGTGAAGACGGCCAGACGCCGGGCAATCTCGCTGGACGCCTCGGCGTGCGCCCGCCAACCATCACCAAGACCATCAACCGCCTGCAGGCGCAGGGCTTTCTGGAAAAGCGCGCCTCCTCGGCCGATGCTCGCCAAGCCCATATTTTCCTTACCGACACCGGTCGCGACATCATCCACGCCATCGAGAAATCGGTGAAGAAGACCGAAAAGCAGGCGTTGAAGGGCCTCGACAAGAAGGACCAGAAGGCACTGTTCAAGCTGCTTGCCCGTATCGAGGCCAACCTCTCGAATGAGGAATTGGTGTTGATCGACGACGACGCCGAGACGGACGACTGATCGCCTGGTCCCGGCGTAAAAATCAAGCCGCCTCCGTTGCAGCGCCTTGGATCAGCGATGACCAGCGCCCCGGCGTCATGCCATACGCCTTCTTGAATTGCCTGATGAAATGGCTTTGGTCGCTGAAGCCGGCCTCGATGGCGATCTGCGCCAAGGGCTCGCCGGCGGCGATCATCCGCCGTGCGCTCTGAAGCCGGCGCATCACCAGGAAGCGATGCGGGCTGGTGCAGAAGGCGGCCCGGAAATGCCGTGACAAGGCATAGCGGTCGAGCCCGGTGATCGCCTCCAGTTCGCCCGAGCTGACGGGGCGGCCGAAATTCTCCGTGAGATAGTCGCGGGCCAGCGTAGCCGCCCGCCATGCCGTCCTGGCAATCGGCTTCGCCGGCTGGCCGGCATGCCGGGCCAGGCTTTGCATCAACTGGGTGAGGAAGTCGGCAACGAACAGCTCGTCAAGTTCCTCCTCCAGCGGCCCCAGCGCCGAAAGCAGCGTCGTGCAGAAGCTATCGTCCGTCAGCACGCCGTCCCTGACAAAGGGCAAAGACGCGCCGCCAAGGCAGTCGAGCATCAGCGACGGTTCCAGATAGAGCATCCTGTAGCGCAATCCGTCCTCGGTGCCAGCACCACCGTCATGCAATTCGTCGGGATGCAGCACGATGATCTGGCCAGGCAGGCTGTGGCGCGTCGCGCCGAGGTAGCGAAACCGCTGCACGCCATGCAGCGTCACCCCGATCGCATAGGTGTCGTGGCGATGCAGGTCGAAGGCGCTGCCATGGAACCGCGCCTCGATCCGCTCCATGCCGGCCGGATCGGAGGCGGAGATGATGCAGTTCTCCGCCGCGTCAACGCACAAACGTCCAAGACCCTCGAATGCCCTGCTGTTTAGATCGTGCGACATCTTCTCCTTCAGCCTCGCATTGGGGCACAAGCTCGAATGGTCAATGTCTCATGTTCGATACGAAATTTGCAATCGTGCTCAGGCAGGATCTGCCGGTCTGGCAGAAACTCAACGTCACCGCCTTCCTGACCAGCGGCATCGTTGCCCAATTCCCGGACATCATCGGCGAACCCTACCGCGACCACGCCGGCAATCTCTACAATCCACTGTCGATCCAGCCGGTCATCGTGCTGTCGGCCGACCAGGCGACGCTGGGCACAATCCACCGGCGCACGCTAGAGCGTGGCGTGACGACCTCGCTCTATGTCGAGGAGATGTTCGCGACCGGCCACGACACGGCCAACCGTGCAGTCTTTGCCGAATTCGCACCTGAAGAAGCCAGGGTGGTCGGTATGGCGCTTCGCGCCGAGAAGAAGGTGGTCGACAAGATCACCAAGGGCGCCCGCATGCACGACTAGGGTGCGCTGAATATGCCGGCCTGATCGGGGTTTCGACGCACCTTCGCTCCAAAAGACTAAGCCTGCCGGGCGCTGTTGTTGTGCCAGCCGGCTTTGGCGTGGTGGCAGCCGACAATTGGCTTGCCGGCAAGCGGCATTTCCCGCAAAGGTGGGCTCCAGCCCAGCTTCCCATCCGGCCTGCAAGTGAGTGCTCCCCAAAGACATCCAGAAAGCGCAACGCCCCCGGTGGCGATCCTCTGCATGCTTTCCACCTACATCTTCTTCACCTTCCTCGACACCAGCAGCAAATATCTCGTCCTGGCCGGCGTATCCGTACTGGTCGTCGCCTGGGTGCGCTTTGCCGTGCATGTGGTGCTGGTCGGCACGCTTTTGCGCAGCTGGCGCCAACCGGTACGGTTTCGCCCGGTCAACCTGCCGGCCCATGTTCTGCGCGGTCTGTTCCTGTTCGGATCGACCATGTTCAACATCCTGGCGCTACGGTCCCTGCAACTGGCCGAAACCACCTCGATCTATTTCTTCGGGCCGATGGTGATCACCGCACTTGCCGGCCCGCTGCTTGGCGAATGGGCCGGCTGGCGGCGCTGGCTGGCGATCCTGGCTGCTTTCGCCGGGGTTCTGATCATCACCCGGCCAGGTGTCGGCGTTTTCGGCATCGGGCATCTCTTTGCGCTCGGCTCGATGCTGTCGAACTGCTTCTATGTCATCATGACGCGCCGCATGTCGGCGAGCGAGACGTCGGAAAGCCTGATCCTGTTTTCGGCACTGGCGCCGGCGGTGCTGCTTTTGCCCCTGCTGCCGTTTTCGTTTTCCCTGCCGCATGATGGCTGGCACTGGTTCGTCCTGCTCATGCTTGGCGTGTTCGGCGGCGTCGGCCACTGGCTGCTGGTCCAGGCCTACCGGCTTGCGACCACCACCGCATTGGCGCCCTATCCCTATTCGCAGATGGTGTGGATGATCATTTCCGGCTGGATCGTCTTCAAGCAGTTTCCCGACCGTTGGACATTGGTCGGCGCCGCCATCATTGTCGCCAGCGGCCTCTACATCGTTCATCGCGAGCATCGGCTTCGGCTGCAGAGCCGCGCGGCCTCCGATGTCGAAGCGGAGGCGTTGGCAAAAAAACTTTGATTTACTGCCGATCGATGGCATAACCCCGCCTTTAAACTGTTTAATGCATGTGGGAACCGGTTTCGGGACAACGACATGCATAAGGACTGAAGCCGGTCGGGGAGCACAGGTCGCTGGCACAGAAAATCAAGCTTTCGACGATCGCGGATGCGCTCGGCGTCTCCACGGCCACGGTGTCACTGGCGCTGCGCGACAGTCCACTGGTCGCCGGCACCACCCGCGACCGCATCAAGGAACATGCCCGCGCAATCGGCTATATCTACAACCGGCGCGCCGCCAGCCTGCGCACCTCGCGTTCGGGCATTGTCGGCGTCGTCGTCCACGACATCATGAACCCGTTCTTCGCCGAGATCCTGCGCTCGATCGAAAGCGAACTCGACCGCAGCCGCCAGACCTTCATCCTGTCCAACCATTATGACCAGCTCGAGAAGCAGCGCACCTTCATCGATACGCTGCTGCAGTTGGGCGCCGACGGCGTCATCATGTCGCCGGCCATCGGCACGCCGGCTTCCGACATCCTGATGGCCGAGGAGAACGGCCTGCCGGCGGTGCTGATCGCACGCACGGTCGAGGGTGCCGATGTGCCGGTCTTTCGCGGCGACGATGCCTATGGCACCGGGCTCGCCACCAACCATCTGATCTCGCTCGGCCACAAGCGCATCGCCATGATCGGCGGCACCGACCAGACCTCGACCGGCCGCGATCGCTACCAGGGCTATGTCAACGCCATGGAGGCGGCCGGGCTTGAGGTCAGGCCGTCCTGGCGCATCGCCGGCCCGCGCACCAAGCAAGCCGGCTTCGAGGCCGCCGGGCAGTTCCTGGCGCTGAAGGACAAGCCGACGGCCGCCTGCTGCTGGAACGACCTTGTCGCCATCGGCCTGATGAACGGCATCGCCCGTGCCGGCCTGGTGCCGGGCGTCGACATCTCGGTCACCGGCTATGACGATCTCGAAGAGGCGGCGATTGCGACGCCGGCGCTGACCACTGTCTGGAACGGCCAGCGCGAGGTTGGACGCCGCGCAGCCAGCGCGCTGCTGGACAAGTTGAACGGGCAGACGGTGCGGCCGTCGCAGGAACTGATCAAGCCGGAACTGCATGTGCGCCAGTCGACCGGCAAGCCGGTGGAGCGTGCATGACCAAGGCCGAACAATTGCAGACCGTCGCCATTCTGGTGCCGGGCGACTTCAACGATCATGCGGTCAAGCGCATCGACAACACCTTCAACCCGGTCAGGATCGAACGAGCCGATCCGGCGCTGGTCACCGAAGAAATGCGCAGCAACGTGCGTGGCATTGCCTCGTTCGCCGGCATCAATGCGGCGATGATGGATGCATTGCCCAATCTCGAACTCATCGCATCTTTCGGCGTCGGCTATGATTCGGTCGATGTCGGCCATGCGGCTGCCAGAAACATCATGGTCACCAACACGCCCGACGTGTTGACCGAAGAGGTTGCCGACACCACGATCGGGCTGCTGATCAACACCATCCGCGACCTGCCGCGTGCCGAGACCTGGCTGCGTGACGGCAGCTGGCTGCGCAAGGGCAACTATCCCCTGAGCCGGCTGACCTTGCGCGGGCGCCGCGCCGGCATTTTCGGCATGGGCCGCATCGGCCAAGCGATTGCTCGGCGGCTAGAAGCTTTTGGCCTGTCGGTCGCCTACCACAACCGGCGCCGGGTCGAAGGCGTGAGCTACCAGTACCATCCGACGCTGAAGGGCCTTGCCGAAGCGGTCGACACGCTGATTTCGGTAGCGCCCGGCGGCGCCTCGACGGAGAGGGCGGTCAATGCCGAAATCCTGTCGGCGCTGGGCGCCAACGGCGTCTTCGTCAACATCGGCCGCGGCAGCACGGTCGACGAGGCAGCACTGGCGGCAGCGCTCGCCAGTGGCACCATCGCCGCCGCGGGCCTCGATGTCTTCGCCGACGAACCGAACGTGCCCAAGGCGCTGCTCGACGCGCCGAACACATCGCTGTTGCCGCATGTCGGCTCGGCCTCGGACCATACACGGCGCGCAATGGCGGATCTGTGCGTCGACAATCTGGTCTCTTGGTTCGCAGAACGTCGTCCGCTGACGCCGGTGCCGGAGACTGTGAATGTGAAGGCCAAAGCTATTCCAGGAAAAGCGTGAAGCGCCTTTCCGTCCGGACAGGCGGCAGGTTGCCACACTTATTAACGTCCGCTTAACCATCTGAAATCATTCTTCATCCTGTCCGTGTTCGAGGATGAAGAATGATAAAAACGCTTTCCCTCGTGACAGCTGCCGCCGCGCTGTTTGGGAGCTTTCATCTGCTTCACGACGGCGGCGGTGACAGTGCCGCCGATGCGGTCGCGCCATCCAACAGCTACAGGCTGGTGGCCAATGGCGACCAAGGCAACTGCGCGGTCACGCGCGGTGCGTCGGTTTCGGATGACCTGTCGCTGTTGACGATGGGGCCGAACTGCCGCCGGCTCTTGCCCGGTATCGAGCGGGCAAAGTTCTGGCGCCAGGAACAGGAAGGCACGGTCGCCTTCAGCGCCAATGGCGTCGATCCGATCGTCACCTTCGCGGTTGCTGACGGTGACGGCTACGAATCCTATGCGCCGGCCGCACCATTGCTGTCGCTGGCGGCGACAGGTGATTTTAGGGACTGATTATTCCGCTGCGGCGCGCGCACCCGCTTTCGCCACGGCGTGCAGCCGCACGGCATCGCCGAAGGCACGGAAAATCTTGACCGAGTTGCTGTCCGAGTTGACCCAATATTCCGGATGCCATTGCACGCCGACGGCGAAGGCGCGTGAGTCGCGCACCGAAACCGCCTCGACCGTGCCGTCACCGGCGACCGCCTCGATCTGCAGTTTCGAGCCCAGCCGGTCGATCGCCTGGCGGTGCAACGAATTGACCTTGATGTCTCCGGCGCCGAACACGCCGGCTAGGCAGCTGCCCGGCTTGATCGAAATGGTCTGGTGGATGGCGAAGCGCTCATCCTGATTGTCGCTCACCGGCGCGCGGTGGTCGAACGAACCCTCGCGCTCCTGGATCTCGGTGCCCAGCGTGCCACCGAGCGCCACGTTCATTTCCTGGATACCCCGGCAGATGGCGAGCAGCGGTACGCCGCGCTCTATCGCCCTGCGAATCAGCGGCAGCGTGGTGGCGTCGCGCGCCGGGTCGTAGGGCCCATTGGCCTCGCTGGCGTCGCCGTCATAGAGCGAGGGGTGCACATTGGATTTCGACCCGGTGACCATGACCCCGTCGACCGACGAGAGAAGTTCGTCGAAGTCGAGCCTGTCGCCGAACGATGGCACCAGCACCGGAAACACGCCGGCACCGGCAATCGCCGCCTCCAGATATTGCTGCGGGGCGGCATGCCAGGTGTAGTTGTCGAACTGACGTACGTCGGTCGATATGGCGACGAGCGGCTGATGCATTTTGGCTCTGTTTTCCATCTGCAAAGGATGTCCTGCCTCCAAAATAGGCGATCCGCCGCCATTTTTCCATGACAAGTTTCACGTGTCGCATGGGCCACGAAACAGCCTGTTAGACTATAGTTGCAAGGCGGCTGGGCTTCGCCGTCAAATCGGGCCGCCGCGCTGGACTCGACCTCTTGCCTGTGTATTGTTTCGCGCCAACCGACACGGAAGCGAGGATTTTCCGAACGTCGGTCTGTCTGGTCCAAAAGGGAGGAACTTCATGGATCGTCGTTCATTCATTAGCAAGGCTGGTGTTACTGGCGTCGGTGCTGCGGCGGCGGCGGCCACGCTCGCGGCGCCGGCAATAGCCCAGTCCAATCCCAAGGTGACGTGGCGGCTTGCGTCGTCCTTCCCGAAGTCGCTCGACACCATCTATGGCGGCGCTGAGGTGTTCTCCAAAATGCTGTCGGAAGCCACCGATGGCAACTTCCAGGTCCAGGTCTTTGCCGCCGGCGAACTCGTGCCCGGCCTGCAGGCCGCCGACGCCACCACGGCCGGCACGGTCGAGGCCTGCCACACGGTGGCATATTATTACTGGGGCAAGGACCCGACATGGGCGCTCGGTGCGGCGGTTCCCTTTTCGCTCAACGCGCGCGGCATGAACGCCTGGCACTACCATGGCGGCGGCATCGACCTATTCAACGAGTTTCTCGCCACGCAGGGCCTTTTCGGCCTGCCGGGCGGCAACACCGGCGTGCAGATGGGTGGCTGGTTCCGCAAGGAGATTAACACGGTTGCCGATCTGTCCGGCCTCAAGATGCGCATCGGCGGCTTTGCCGGCAAGGTGGTGCAGAAGCTCGGCGTCGTGCCGCAGCAGATCGCCGGCGGCGACATCTATCCGGCGCTGGAAAAAGGCACCATCGACGCCGCCGAATGGGTCGGCCCGTATGACGACGAGAAGCTCGGCTTCTACAAGGTCGCGCCCTACTACTACTATCCCGGTTGGTGGGAAGGCGGTCCGACCGTCCACCTGATGTTCAACAAGGCGAAATACGACGAGCTTTCGCCGGCTTACAAGTCACTGCTGCGCACCGCCGCCCAGGCTGCCGATGCCAACATGCTGCAGAAGTACGATTATCTGAACCCGGCAGCGGTGAAGCGGCTGGTGGCCGGTGGTGCGAAGCTGCGCCCATTCAGCCAGGACATCATGGCCGCCTGCTTCGAGAAGGCCAACGAGGTCTATGCCGAAATGGAAGCCTCCAACGCGCCGTTCAAGAAGATCTGGGAATCGATCAAGGGCTTTCGCAAGGAGCACTATCTCTGGGCGCAGGTGGCCGAATACAATTACGACACCTTCATGATGGTCCAGCAGCGCAACGGCAAGCTGTAGGCCCTGCAAACGACTCCAGTGCATTCATTCAAGGACCCCGGGCCCGTTCGCCCGGGGTCTTTCTTTCAGGCTGGCGAGGAACTCACCTCGATCAGTATTCCGCCTGRCGCAAGGCAGTAGAAGGTGGTCGAATTGACGCCGCCTCGCGTCAGCTCCTGGACTTCGCCAGGCGCGAGGCCCGCATCGGCAAGCTCGGCCTGCTTTGCGTGCACAGTGTCCGGTTTGCCGACGAAGAAGCCGACGTGAAAACCATCGGGATAGCTGGCTGCCTGTCCCTTGCCTGGTGTCATCAGGTTGAGGGAAAAACCGTCGGTGCCGCGTAGAACCGCGAAGGCATCCTTGCCGCGCATGGCGACAAGCTCGAAGCCGAAATGGCTGGTGAAGAAGCCGGCAAGAGCCGCGACTTCGGTGGCAATGAGATTGGCATGGTTCAGTTTCATGGTTCTTTGTCCTGTCGTTGATTGAAGCGCGGACAGGCGTGGCTGCAGACTGTGAACCGGCGGGCCGTGGCATCAGGAAATCCGGACATGACCCAACCGGCTCGCGGGCTTTGGCCTCGCTTGCCGGCCGTGGGTTCTCCCGCAAATCATGCGGTGAACAGGCCTCCGTTCAACAACGGAAGAGACCGGACTACCGAACCGGTCATGTCTTTTTCGGCGCGCACCCAATAACCGATCGATGGGTTGCCGGCAAGCGCGCACGGCCAAGCCGCAGCCGCTCAGCCAGCGTGCGGCACCACCAGCACCTTGACCTCGCCGGGCGCCGGCGGATTGGCGATCACCGCTGCCGCGTTTTCGAGCGTCACCTGCCTGGAGATCAGCCGGTCGATCTCGACTGTGCCCGATGCAATGAGTTCGGCGGCGCGGCGATGGGTGTAGGGATTGAGGAAGGAGCCGAGCACTTTCAATTCCCGGAACAGCAGGTCGAAGGGCTCGAATTCCGCTTTCATGCCTTGCGGCGTCACGCCGACGATGACCACCGTGCCGCCGGCGCGGGCCAGCCGCATCGACTGCTCGACGGTCTCCCGCACGCCCGCGCATTCGAAGACGACGTCGACACCGCCTGGCGCCAGGCCCGTTGGTCCGGCGACGGCATTGATGACATCGGCGGCGGTCGGATCGACCGTCGCCGTGGCCCCGAGATCTTCGGCGAGCGCGCGCCGCGAGGCCTGCCTGGTCGACAAGATGATGGTCGTGGCCCCGGCCAGGCGCGCCAGCTGCACGGTGAGCAGGCCGATCACGCCGCCGCCAAGCACGGCCACCGAGCTGCCTGGCCTGATCTCGGCCAGGTCCACGCCATGCAGGCAACAGCCGAGCGGTTCGCAGAAGGCACCATGCGTCGGCTTCAGGTCGGCAGGCAGGATGAAGGCCTGCTTCTGCGGCAAGGCAAGGTATTCGGCAAAGCCGCCATCGCGATGAATGCCGATGGCACGCAGGTTGCTGCAGAGGTTGACCCGCCCTGCATGACAGTGCGCGCAACGCCCGCAGGCGATGTTGGGGTCGCCGGTGACGCGGTCGCCAACGGCAAAGCCGGATACGGATTTTCCGAGTGCCTCGACGATGCCGGAGAATTCATGCCCGGGCGTCACCGGCGGCGTGCACGGGAATTCGCCGTGGAACAGATGCCGGTCCGTGCCGCAGACGCCGCAGGCTTCAACGCGCACCAGAAGCTCATCCGGCCCGATGTCGGGCTTGTCGACCTCGCGCAGCGTGATGCTGCCCACCGCTTCCAGCCGCACCGCTTTCATGATCCTGGCCATGCCGGGTTCAGTTGAAGCTTGGCGGTTGCGACAGGTCCGGCTGCGGTGCCGCCGGTTTGGCCGGCGGCGTGTCGCCGAAATTCGGTGGTTGCGACAGATCAGGGGCGGCAGGAGCGGCCGGCGCCGAGCCGCCGTCGGCCGGCGGTGTGCCAAGCGGCGACAGGCCGGGGACTTCCGGCACCTTGTAGTCGATCGTGCCGGGATCGACCACCGTGCCCTTGTAATGCATCACCATCTGCGGGAAGGCGATGGTCAGCCCGATCATGATCACCTGGATGCAGACGAAGGGCACCGCTCCCCAATAGATCTGCCCGGTGGTGACCGGTGCGATCTGTTTGCCGGTGATGCGGTCGAGATAGGGCACGCGCGCGGCGACCGAGCGCAGGTAGAACAGCGCGAAGCCGAAGGGCGGATGCATGAAGCTGGTCTGCATGTTGACGCCCAGAAGCACGCCGAACCAGATCAGGTCGATGCCGAGCTTGTCTGCGGCCGGCGCCAGCAGCGGCACGATGATGAAGGCGAGTTCGAAGAAGTCGAGGAAGAACGCCAGGAAGAAGACCAGCATGTTGACGCCGATCAGGAAGCCGACTTCGCCGCCCGGCAGCGAGGTCAGCAGGTGCTCGACCCAGATGTGGCCGTTGACGCCGTAGAAGGTGAGCGAGAACACCCGCGCGCCGATCAGGATGAACAGGACGAAGGACGACAGCCGCGTCGTCGAGGTCAGTGCCTGCTTGATCACGTCCAGCGACAGCCGCCCCTTTGCCGCCGCCATGATCAAGGCGCCGACAGAACCCATGGCGCCGCCCTCAGTTGGGGTGGCGATGCCGAGGAAGATGGTGCCGAGCACCAGGAAGATCAGCGCCAGTGGCGGGATCAGCACGATGATCACCTGCTGCGCCAGCCTGGACATCATGTTGAAGTTCAGGCGTTTGTCGGCAATTGCCACGACGTAGATGAAGAGCACGCCGGCGGTGGCGCCGAGAATGTCGGCATTGTCGCCATGCGCCGGCGCGAGATAGCGATACGCTGCGTAGGAAACCGCCAACGTGACCAGCAATGCCGCCAGCAGCGACAGAACGCCGTGGCCGAGCGTGCGGGCCTCCAGCGGCAGCGCCGGCACCGATGCCGGCCGGACGATCGACATGATCAGGATGTAGAGCGCGTAAAGGCCGGTCAGCACCAGGCCCGGGATCAGCGCGCCCGCATACATGTCGCCGACCGAGCGGCCGAGCTGGTCGGCCAGCACGATCAGCACCAGCGACGGCGGGATGATCTGGGCGAGCGTGCCGGATGCCGCGATGACACCGGATGCCAGCCGGCGGTCATAGCCGTAGCGCAGCATGATCGGCAGCGAGATCAGGCCCATGGCGATGACGGACGCCGCCACCACACCGGTGGTTGCCGCCAGCAGTGCACCGACGAAGATCACCGCATAGGCAAGTCCGCCGCGGATCGGTCCGAACAGCTGGCCGATCGTGTCGAGCAGGTCTTCGGCCATGCCCGATCGCTCGAGCACGATGCCCATGAAGGTGAAGAACGGAATGGCAAGCAGCGTGTCGTTCGACATCACCCGGCTGCCGTAGAAATTATCCGGCAGGGCGTGCAGAAGCGGCCAGGCGAGATTGATCGATCCACCGGAATAGGGCGAGAGAAGCACGCCGATGAAGAAGAACATCAAGCCGTTGGCGGCCAGCGAAAACGCGACGGGGTAGCCGATCAGCAGGAAGATGATCAGCGAGGCGAACATGATCGGCGCCATGTTCTGGGCGATCAACTCCATCATGAGCGCACCCCGTCGGCCAGCGCCTTGGCTTCGAGTTCGGCCTGCTCATGTGCCGATATGAACGGATTGGGGTCGTCCATATCGCCGCGCATGATGGCGATCTTCTTGATGATCTCGGAGATGCCCTGCAGAGCGAGTAGGAAAAAGCCGACCAGCAGGATGGCCTTGGCCGGCCAGATGATCAGTCCGCCGGAATTGTTGGACATCTCGCCGCTGCGAAACGACAGCGACACATAGGGAACGAAATAGATCACCATCAGCGTCACGAATGGCATCAGGAAGAGGATGTGGCCGAGCAGGTCGATCCAGTGCTGCACGCGGCGCGAAAACATGCCGTAGACGATGTCGATGCGGATATGTTCGTTCTGCTTCAGCGTATAGGCGGCAGCCAGCATGAAGGCGGCGCCGAACAGATACCACTGCAGCTCCAGCCAGGCATTCGAGGATATGTCGAAGATCTTGCGGATGATGGCGTTGGCGGCGCTGACCAGGATCGCCAGCAGAATTAGCCACGACACCCATTTGCCGATGAATTCGTTCGCGCGATCAATGGTCCTGGATAGAGCGAGAAGCCCTGCCATGCATTCCTCCCAGTGCCGGAGGCGTGCCGGCTTCCCCCTCAGGTCCGTCACGCCGCGTGGTCCAACGGTATGCCGCGCGTGGATTGACGGGTCAACAAGGTGGAGGCAGCAAACGTCATCGCATCGGAGGGCAGGTCCGGATATTGGCGCTCTGCCCCAGCGTCATGCAACCAAAGTCTGATGGTTTCAGGCGATTTTGCTGGTGTCGCGGCCGGCGCCGATCAGCACCAGCATGGCGACCAGGAACAGATACATCCAGGCGTCGCGCCATTCGACCGGGAAATACCCGGCCCACAGCGATTCGGCCATGCCGAAGGCGGCCGCACCGAGCGCTGCGCGCGGCGGCGAGAGATAGCCGCCGACCGCGGTCACGAACAGGATCTTCAAGCCGTAGACCAGGCCTGACCCGAAGCTGACGTTGCCGTAATAGAGGCCGGCCATGACGCCGGCCAGTGCAGCGCAGAAACCGCCGAACAGCACCGCATGCCGGAACACCGCGCGCACGTCGACACCGCACATGGCGGCCGCCTTGGGATCGTCGGAGACGGCGCGCCAGCGCCGGCCGAAGCTCGAACGGGCAAATGCCCACGCAGCCAGCACGATTGCAGCCAGCACCACCGCGCAGTCGATGAGCTGGATGAGCGTCAGCGTTGCCTTGAAGGTTGCGTCCTGCGCGAAAACGACGGGCTGTGCCAGCATCGGCGGCAGCCACAGATCATGCGTGTCGGCGGCGATACGGCTTGCTTCCGACAACAAAAGCAGGATGCCGAGCGTCGTCACCACGATCGCATTGGGCGAGCGGTCGGCCAACGGTTCGAAGACGCTGCGCGACAGCACGTAGCTGACCAGCGCGGAATACAGGAAAGCCGCGGCGACGCCGAGTCCCACCGCAGCCAGCAGCGTCAGCCACAGCACCTGATAGCCGAAAGCCGCGGTGAGGATCATCGTCTGGCCGCAAAACGCAAACAGTGCGCCATAGGCAAGATTGGTGCGGTGCAGGATGCCGTTGGTCAGCGCGTAGCCGAAGGCGAGCAGCGCGTAGAGCGCCCCCGAATGCAGCCCGTTCAGCACCTGCTGGAAAAAATAGAGCATGCAAAACCCTCGGATCATGCCGTCCCGAAGCAACGGTTTTGACGACGACATGTTCAAAAAGGCTGCGGGAACCGCATCCTCACGAAGGTTTGCATCGCTGAATCTAACTTGTCAAATGCGATTTATCGGTTAGATTTCGAGCATGACGGTATCCTGGACCCCGCACCGCTTCACCGGCGGCCTGCTTGCGCTCGACACGGCGAACACCGTGGTGCTGCGCGGCGATCCGGAGAAAACGTTCGACCGCTTCGATGATCTGGCCGAGATCGCCCGCTTTGCCGACGCGGCGAGCGGCTTTCGCGCCGCCGAACTGGGCGACCGGCAACTGGCGGTATCGTCGCCCGTCGCAATCGCGCCCGTCGTGCTGTCGATCCGCGAGGCGACGGACCGGCTGTTTCGTGGCGCGGTTTCGAAAGGCACGGTTGCCACCGCCGATCTGCCCGGGTTCTTGAGCGCCTGCGCGGAGGGGCTGGCTGGCAGCCAGACTGAAATCGGGGCGCCGGGGAGGCCGTTCGGCGACCCGGTGACACCGATCGCCTTCGAGGCGGCGCTGGCGGTTTCCGCCCTGTCGCTGCTGCGCGACGACACCGTCGCAAGGCTGAGGATCTGTCCCAACTGCACCTGGCTGTTCGTCGACAGAAGCCGCAATTCCAGCCGTCTTTGGTGCGACATGGCGGTATGCGGCAACCGTCAGAAGGCAAGTCGTCACTATCGTCGCCGCCGCATGGCGGCCAATGAGGTCAAGGATGCTTAGAAGTCTTTCCCGCTCGATCGTTGTCGGCGCTGCATTGATTGCCGCCGTTGCGCTCGGTGCCTGCCGCGATACCGGCAACGACGAAGGCAAGCTGTTCGAGATTTCCGGCAAGATATTCGTCTTCAACTACCGTCTCGCCAGGGCGACCTATGTCGTCACGCTGCGGCCGCTAAAGCCAATGGGAGACGGCCAGGTGGCGGTCGCCAGCTTCCAGGATCCCGCCGGCGGCGCGCCTTTGATGGTCGAGCAGAAGGTCTGGCCGAAGCTCGACAAGGTGACCCTTGAGAGCCCGGCCCTGACCTGCGTCGTCAAGAACAAGCCCTATGCGATCGCCATCAGCATCAAGGGCGCCGATGGCGCCATCCTGCAAAAGATCGACACCACGTTGATGTCGACGGAGGACCAGTCGGTGCTGCCCGACCGGCCGCTGGTCATCGATCAGCTCTACACGGCCAATCCCGATCTCGTCGGCCATCCCGACGGCAAGTTGCCGGGTGAACCGAAGCCGGATTGCTCCAAAGGCATCTGACGCGCAGAAATTTAGTGCGCTAGGCAGCGTCCGTGGAGTGGTTTCGCACCCAATTCGAGATCGCCTCGGACCGTTCGTTGCGGGTTGCCTGGTACCTTCGATTTTGTTTGACCTGCCTTGCAAGGGGAGAAAGGATGCGTCATCCGACTCCGAACGTTGGCTGCCTGCTCCCACGCGGCCTCCGCAGAGGAAATGCCTGATGACGCTGCACGATGTCGCGCTCGACGACAAGTTCGACCTCGCAAAGGAGCGCATCTTCCTGTCCGGTGCGCAGGCGGTCATCCGCATGCTTCTGATGCAGCGCGAGCGCGACCGTCGCGCCGGCCTCAACACGGCGGGCTTCGTTTCCGGCTATCGCGGCTCGCCGCTCGGCGGGCTCGACATGCAGTTGTGGAAGGCCAAGACGCATCTGGCCCAGGCCGACATCGTCTTCCAGCCCGGCCTCAACGAGGAGCTTGCCGCCACCGCTTGCTGGGGATCGCAGCAGGCGGAACTGCTGGGCGAGGGCACCCATGATGGTGTCTTTTCGGTCTGGTACGGCAAGGGGCCGGGCGTGGATCGTTCGGGTGACGTGTTCCGCCACGCCAATCTCGCCGGCTCGTCCAAACATGGCGGTGTGCTCGCCCTGATGGGCGACGACCACATGGCCGAATCATCGACCAACGCGCACGCCACCGAATTCCTGTTCGTCGACACCATGGTGCCGATCCTCAATCCGGCCGGCGTCCAGGAGATCATCGATTACGGCCTCTACGGCTTTGCCATGTCGCGCTTTGCCGGCACCTGGGCGGCCATCAAATGCGTCAAGGACAACATCGAATCGACGGCTTCGGTCGATGCCTCGCTCGAACGGCTGAACATCGTCGTGCCCGATTTCGACATGCCGCCCGGCGGTCTCAATATCCGCCACGAGATCGACATGCTCGGCCAGGAGGAGCGGCTGCATGAATACAAGCGCGCCGCTGCCTCCGCCTTTATCCATGCCAACGGGCTGAACCGCATCGTCTATTCGGGCGGCCGCAACCCGAAGCTCGGCATCATCACACTGGGCAAGAGCTATCTCGATGTCCGCCAGGCGTTGGAGGACATCGGCATCGACGAGGCGGCCGCCAACCGCATTGGCGTGCGGCTGTTCAAGGTCGGCTGTCCCTGGCCGCTCGACCTGCAGCATATCGCCGACTTTGCCCGCGGCCTCGACACCATCGTCGTCGTCGAGGAGAAGCGCTCGCTGATCGAGGTGCAACTGCGTGAAAGCCTTTACGGCACCGCCTCGCAGCCGGTCATTGTCGGCAAGAAGGACGAGCGCGGCGACTGGCTGTTTCCAGCCAAGGGTGCGCTCGACCCCAACGAGATCGCCATCGCGCTTGGCGAGCGGATCGTGCGGACGATCGGACCGTCGGACGAGATTTCGGCGCGGGTGGCAAAGCTGCGCCAGTTCCAGGCGATGTTGGCGGATGCCACCGACATCGGCTCGCGCACCCCGTTCTTCTGTTCCGGCTGTCCGCACAATTCCTCGACCAAGGTGCCGGACGGCTCGATCGCCGCTGCCGGCATCGGTTGCCACTTCATGGCGCTGTGGATGGACCGCAACACCCTCGGCTTCACCGCGATGGGCGGCGAGGGCGCGCAATGGGTTGGCCAGGCGCCGTTCTCGAAGCGCGACCACATCTTCCAGAATCTCGGCGACGGCACCTACAACCATTCCGGCACGCTAGCGATCCGCTTCGCACTGTCGACCGACGCCAACATCACCTACAAGATCCTCTACAACGACGCCGTCGCCATGACCGGCGGCCAGCCGCACGAAGGCGGCCTGACCGTCGACATGATCGCCAGGCAAGTGCGCGCCGAAGGGATCAACCGCATCGCGATCGTCACCGACGAGCCGGACAAATATGCCGGCAAGGCCGAATTCCCAGTCGGCGCCACCATCCATCACCGCGACGACCTCGATCTCGTCCAGCGCGAGCTGCGCGGCGTCAAAGGCGTGTCGGTGCTGCTTTACGACCAGACCTGCGCGGCCGAAAAGCGCCGCCGCCGCAAGCGCGGCACCTTTCCCGATCCCGACAAGCGGGTCTTCATCAACGAACTGGTCTGCGAAGGCTGCGGCGATTGCGGCGTGCAGTCGAACTGCGTTTCGATCCAGCCGGTCGAGACCGAATTCGGCCGCAAGCGCAGGATCGACCAGTCGAGCTGCAACAAGGATTTCTCCTGCGTCAACGGCTTTTGCCCGTCCTTCGTCACCGTGCACGGCGCCAAGATCCGCAAGGCCGAGGGGACGGCCGGCAAGGCCGACCCGCTGGACGGCGTGCCGACGCCCGCCGAATTCCCGCTTGGCGAGCAGGGCTGGGCGGCGATCATCGATGGCGTCGGCGGCACCGGCGTCGTCACCGTCGGTGCGGTGCTCGGAATGGCGGCCCATCTCGAGGACAAGGGCTGCGGCATGATCGACATGGCCGGCCTCGCGCAGAAGGGCGGCTCGGTGTTCACCCATGTCCGCATCGCCCGCACCCCGGACGACATCCATGCCATCCGTGTCTCGGCCGGCAAGGCCGATCTCGTGCTTGGCTGCGATCTCGTCGTGTCGGGCGCCAAGAAAGTGCTGACGGCGGTGCGCGAGGGCCACACCATCTTTCTCGCCAACACCGCCGAGATCATGCCCGGCGAATTTGCCCGGTCGGCCGATTTCTCGTTGCCGATCGAGCGCCTGAAGAAGGCGATCCGCGCCGCCGCCGGCGACGGCAAGGCGCATTTCTTCGACGCCACGCGCACGGCCACCGCGCTGTTCGGCAATTCGCTCGGCGCCAACATGTTCATGCTCGGCTTTGCCTTCCAGCACGGCGGCTTGCCGCTTTCGGCCGAAGCTGTCGAGAAGGCGATTGAGCTCAATGGCGAAGCCGTGGCGATGAACATCGCCGCCTTCCGCTGGGGCCGCCGTGCCGCCCATCAGCCGGATTTCGTGCGCGGCCTCGTCGCCCAGCCGGGCAAGACCGGGCAGGCCGCGGCGATCGCCGAGACGCTGGATGACATCATTGCCCGCCGCGTTGCTTTCCTGACCGCCTACCAGAATGCCGCCTACGGCAGGCGTTATGCCGAAAGGATCGCCGTCCTGCGCACCGCCGAAGCCAAGGCCGTGCCCGGTTCGACCGCGGTGTCGGAGGCTGCCGCCAGGAACCTGTTCAAGCTGATGGCCATAAAGGACGAGTACGAGGTGGCGCGGCTCTACACCGATGGTTCCTTCGCCGCCGAATTGGGCAAGCAGTTCCAGAGCTACGAGAAACTCGAATTCCATCTCGCCCCGCCGATCATGGGCCGCCGCGGCAATGACGGCACACCGAGGAAATCGAGCTTCGGCCCCTGGATGATGAAGGGTTTTCGCCTACTGGCGGCGATGAAAGGTGTGCGCGGCACCGCCTTCGACCTGTTCGGCTACACCGCCGAGCGGCGCATGGAGCGGCAACTTCTTGTGCAGTACGAGGCGGATCTGGACCTCGTCGCCAGATCGCTGGCGCCGGCCGGGGTCGATGCGGCAATTGCCCTGGCCTCGGTGCCGGCTCTCATTCGCGGCTATGGCCACGTCCGCCAGGCCAGCGCCGAAAAGGCGGCCGGCGAACGCAAAAGGCTGCTCGAACGTCTGTCGAACACGTCGGCACGGCCGAAACTTCAAGCTGCCGAATGATCGATACGCCTTGTTTACCTGAAGCCCAGTTTCCCAGCCGATCCTGCATCTGCGCGCCCTCGGCAACCGAGCCGAAACCACTGTTCTAAGCCTTTCTTAAGGCGGACGTGGCATGACAGGGCTTAGCGTTGGGCCGACGATATGGGCAGGACAAAGACCGAAAACATCCCACCGGATGTTTATATCCAGTTTGTGCGGTCGTTGTTCGACAACGCCCACATGCTGGTGATTGGCGGCGTGTGCTACTGGATCCTCGGATTCATGATCTACTTTCGCACGCACAATCCATTGTTCCTGGCTTTCTCCTTTACTCTACTGTCCATCAGCCTCTTCCGTTACTTCGGCATTCGCGCCTTCCGCAAGGCGGGCGGTGTCATAGCCAATGTCGACGAGGCGCGGCGGTGGGAGCGCAACTACATCCTCAAGGGCAGCCTGCAGGGCCTCGGGTTGGGCGCGCTCTGCTTCATTTCGATCTATGTGTACCCTGACCCCTTTGCCGAACTGGCCGCGACGTCGCTGGCCATTGCCACCCTGGTCACGGTTGTTGGCCGGAACTACGGATCTCCGCGCATGGTGCGGATTTTTTCCGTGACCTTCATTGGTCCGGCGGCACTTGCACTCTTGCTGCGCATGGATGTCCCTTCGGTCGTTCTCGGGTTGATGATCATCCCGTTGACTTTCATCACCATCAACAGCGCCGATCACGTCCGCAACGTGCTTTTCTCGGCCGTCATTGGCCACAAGGAAGCGAGGAAGCTCGCCCTCAGGTTCGATCGCGCCCTCAACACCATGTCGCACGGCCTTGTCATGCTCGGCCCCAACGGCCGCGTGGCGGTGGCCAATGCCGAGGCCGCGCATTTGATGTCGCTCAAGTCGCCGGATGCGCTGCTCGGGCGGTCGATCCACGGTCTGTTGATGCGCGGTGTCGCCGGCGGCATGCTGGCGCCGAAGGATTGCCGCTATATCGAGGCCCAGTTGACGCGCGCCCTGCGCGAAGGCCGCGACCGCAAGGTGCTGGTTTCGCTCGCCAACGGCCAGCACTATGAATTCTCGGCTCGCGAGGGCAGCCAGGAGTTGGGCGTCATTACCTTCGAGGACGTCACCGCCCGTGTCGAGGCGGAAGACAAGATCCGCTTCATGGCCCGCTACGACAACCTCACCGGCCTGCCCAACCGCGCCTATTTCCACGAACTGGTCGGCGAGGCCATGGCGTCCGGCGACGGCGACCGTCTCTGCGGGCTGGCAGTGCTCGACCTCGACGATTTCAAGAGCGTCAACGACACGCTTGGGCACCCGATCGGCGACGGGTTGATCTACGCCGTCGCCGAGCGCCTTGCCGCCATTGCCGGGCAAGGCATCACGGTCAGCCGTTTCGGCGGCGACGAATTCATGATCTTCTTCGACCGCGTCGAGGACGAGAGCCATCTGACCGGCCAGCTCGACGAGATTTTCGCCGGCCTGCAGGGGGAGGTCGACGTCGCCGGTCACGGGCTGCGCATCCAGGCCAGCGGCGGCGCGGTGCTGTCGCGGGTCAAGGATACCGATGTCGACGCCATGATCGTCAAGGCGGACCTGGCGCTCTACAAGGCCAAGGAACTCGGCAAGAACAGCTGGCGGCTGTTCGAGGCCTCGATGGATGCCGCCTTCCGCAACCGTCAGCTGATGAAGGCAGATCTGCGCACCGCCGTGGAAAGCAAGGCGCTGCGGGTGGTCTATCAGCCGATCGTGGCGATGAGCACCATGCGTATCGCCAGCTGCGAGGCGCTGTGCCGGTGGGATCATCCAGATCTCGGGCCGATCTCGCCCAGCATCTTCATTCCGCTGGCCGAGGAAATGGGCATCATTTCCGAGATCAGCACCTTCGTGCTGCAGGCGGCCTGCACCGAATGCGCCAAATGGCCGGACCAGACGACCGTCTCGGTCAATCTCTCCGCCAAGGATTTCCGCAGCCGCGACGTCGTCCAGAAGGTTCGTGATGCGTTGACCAGCTCCGGCCTCGCCGCCGGCCGGCTGGAGATCGAGGTCACCGAAACGGCGTTGCTCGACGACAAGTCGCTGACGCGCCAGTACATCGAGGAGCTGAAGCAGCTTGGCGTGCGCATTGCGCTCGACGATTTCGGCACCGGCTATTCGAGCCTGAGTTACCTGCACAAGCTGCCGCTCGACAAGATCAAGATCGACCGTTCGTTCCTGATAGACGTCACTCAGAACAGCCGCTCGCTCGAACTGCTCAAGGGCATTGTCAATCTGTCACGGCCGCTCGGACTTTCCGTGACCGTGGAAGGTGTAGAGACCTTCGAGCAGCTCAAGATCCTGGCCTTGCAGGTCAAACCGGATCTCGTGCAAGGCTTCCTCTTCGGCGCCGCGCTTAGTGCGTCGGGTATCGAGACGATGTCGAGTGCCACCTGGCCATTCGTCGCTGACCTGCGTCTCACCGGCAAGCGGACAGCCAGTTAGTATCCTGCTTTTCGAAGTTGGCTCTTGGCCTCCTCCTCCTCACGCGAGTTATTCATCAGTAGACATTTCCAAACGGACGTCCGGCCGTTAACGTTAACAGAAGGTAAATGAACAATATCGGAATTTCAGCTTGTGTCTCATTTCAGCTCGAATAGCCTATCCGCAGGCGGAATTTTCGAGGACAGACAATGGATGCTGCACGGGCTGTAGGGAGTGCGTCTGGCGGGGTCAGCACGGCTGGGGATTCGGTGTTGAACCGATCGATCATGCAACTGCTGGAGCATGTCGATTATCGCCTTATTACAGGAGGCGAGGATCTGGAGGCGATCTACCGACTTCGCTATAAATCCTACCTGCGCTCAGGCATGTGCGGTCCGATCGACAGCGGGATGTTCGAGGATCGCTGGGACAATCTGCCCAATTCCTACCGGTTCGGTGTCTATTGCTATGGCGAATTGGTCAGCACGATCCGCTTCCACTACATTTCCAGCGAGCACCCGTATTCGCCCTCCGTCGATGCCTATCCGGAAATACTGATCGAGCGACTTGCCCGCGGAGAAACCTTCATCGACGGAACCCGGTTCGCAACTGATCCCGACAGCGCGCCGGCGCCCGGAGTGCTGCCTTTTCTGACACTCAGGCTTGCCATGGTGGCCTCGCGCTACTTTGGCCAGGACTCGGTGCTTACGCCGGTCAAGATCGAGCATTCCAATTTTTATGCCCGTTACTTCAATGCCGTGCAGAGGACTGAGGGCAAAGAGTTTCCCGGCGTTCTTACTCCGATCGCACTGTTCGAAATCCCTGCCGGCGAAAACATGCGCCTGACACTCGAACGGTTCCCATTCTTCAGGTCGACGCCGACCGAACAGCGGCTGATGTTTGCCAATCCGGCCATCAACCGACTGACACCCTTGTCCATCGTGCCGACAGCGAAATATTATCGCGAAGCCGCCTGAGGCCGCGCGATTTTCGCGAAGCGCCTGGAGCTTTCCGGCCACTTCCGCGTTCTGGATGACGTCAAGGGCGCTGCCGCGCCCCGGGCGTCGCCGCGAAGTCTTTGAAGGAACCCGACATGCACATCTCGCAGCTCGCGCTCACGCCGCTCATCTCGCTGATCGCCGGCGTGCTGATTCTCATTATGCCTCGGCTGTTGAACTACATTGTCGCGCTCTATCTGATCGTCGTCGGTCTTCTCGGGCTTTTCCCCCATCTTGCCGGCTGAAGGGTCCGTCAGCCGGCGAAGAAACGCAGCGTCGCGGCGACGATCGCCTCGGGCGCATCTTCCTGCGTGAGATGGCTAATGTCGCCGAAAATGTGAAATTATCACAGCGCGTTCAGTTCTGCTGACAGGGTCGCCGGTGCCGCCTGTGGTCGGGCTCCGGGGAGCCGGCTTCAATTTTCCTTTGAGGCAGTTGTCGGCTGCGATGCGGCAATAGCGCCATTGCTCTCGGCCCGGCTTTTCGCTATGTGCCTGAAAGATGTCTTCGAAGGGGTATTGCAATGGCTGATCACACGCCGACCGGTCCTGTCGAACTGGGCGCGAAGATGGACTATGCCGAGCATGACCGCACCTATGCGGGCTTTCTCATGCTGGCCAAATACGGATCGCTCTTTTGCGGCGCCATACTCCTGGCGATGGCTTTCGGCTTCTTTGCGGGCGGCTTCTTTTCGGCGACCATCCTGTTCATTCTGATTCTGGCCGCCGGCGCCTTTATCCTCCGATAGATTTTTCCGACACCTTGTCCACGGCGCCGCCGCGAGGCCGGTCGGCGTCTTGCGGGAAACAGCTTCCGGCCGAAAGGATCATGCGGTGGGACAGACGGTTTTCATCCCTCGTGAACTCGATGCCAACGAGCCGCGCGTAGCGGCTTCGCCCGACACGGTGAAACGGCTGGCGGGGCTTGGCTTCGATATCATTGTCGAGACCGGTGCCGGCACGAGGTCGCGCATCCCCAACGAGGAATTCGCCAAGGCCGGTGCCGCCATCGGCAAGGCCGGCGATGTCGCAAAGGCCGATGTGGTGCTGAAGGTCCGCCGGCCGACGGATGCCGAGCTGAAGGGCTACAGGCCCGGTACGGCTGTCATCGCCATCATGGATCCCTATGGCAATGATGCCGCCGTCGCGGCCCTGGCCAAAGCGGGTGTCACCGCCTTCTCGATGGAGTTCATGCCGCGCATCACCCGGGCGCAATCGATGGACGTGCTGTCTTCGCAGGCCAATCTCGCCGGCTATCAGGCGGTGATCGACGGCGCTTCGGAATACGATCGCGCCTTGCCAATGATGATGACGGCGGCGGGCACGGTGCCGGCGGCAAAGGTCTTCATCATGGGCGTCGGCGTCGCCGGCCTGCAGGCGATCGCCACCGCGCGTCGCCTCGGTGCGGTCGTCACCGCCACCGACGTGCGCCCCGCCGCCAAGGAACAGGTCGCCTCGCTCGGCGCAAAATTCCTGGCGGTCGAGGACGACGAATTCAAGGCGGCCGAGACGACTGGCGGCTACGCCAAGGAGATGTCGAAGGAATATCAGGCCAAGCAGGCGGCACTCACCGCCGAGCACATCGCCAAGCAGGACATTGTCATCACCACCGCGTTGATCCCCGGCCGGCCGGCGCCGAAGCTGGTGTCGGCGGCCATGGTCGCCTCGATGAAGCCGGGCTCGGTGCTGGTCGATCTGGCGGTCGAGCGCGGCGGGAATGTCGAGGGCGCTGAAGCCGGCAAGGTCGTTACCACGGCCAACAACGTCAAGATAGTCGGTCACCTCAACGTGCCTGGCCGCATCGCGGCGTCCGCCTCGCTGCTCTACGCCAGGAACCTGTTCGCTTTCCTCGAGACGCTGGTCGACAAGACCACCAAGACGCTTGCGATCAATCGCGATGACGATCTGGTCAAGGCAACGATGCTGACCGATGGCGGCAAGGTGGTCCATCCGGCCTTCGCCAAGGCCGACCAGCAGCCTCATGTCGAGCCGGCCGCGATCCCGGCCACCACCATGGTCGCCGATGCTTCGGCCAAGCCGGCTGCAAAGAAGGCCGCGCCCAAGAAACCGGACGCACCCAAGTCGCCCTCGTCGAAGTCGAAAGGCATTGCGTGATGGATCAGACCCTGCAGAAAGCCCTCGATCAGCTCGACCAGGCCTCCGCCGCCGTTCGGCTGGCGGTACAGAACATGGCGACCGCGCCCGGTGGTGCCGAAGCGGCGGGTGATGCCGCGCACGCCCTGTCGGGCGGCGCCATCGATCCCTTCGTCTTCCGCTTCGCCATCTTCGTGCTGGCGATCTTCGTCGGCTACTACGTCGTCTGGTCGGTGACCCCCGCTTTGCACACGCCGCTGATGGCCGTCACCAACGCCATCTCCTCGGTCATCGTCGTCGGCGCCCTGCTTGCCGTCGGCATCGCCGCCTCTGGCATTGCCGCTGGCTTCGGCTTCGTCGCGCTGATGCTGGTGTCGGTCAACATCTTCGGCGGCTTCCTCGTCACCCAGCGCATGCTGGCCATGTACAAGAAGAAGGACAAGTAGAGCGCCATGAACGCCAACTTCGCGTCCTTCCTCTATCTGGTTTCCGGCGTCCTTTTCATCATGGCGCTGCGTGGCCTGTCGCATCCGACCACCAGCCGCCAGGGCAACCTCTACGGCATGATCGGCATGGGCATCGCCATCGCCACCACGCTGGCGCTGGCAACTCCGTCGGCCGGCCGTTTCGGCCTGATCGTGCTTGGCCTTGCCATTGGCGGCGGCGTCGGCGCCGTCACCGCGCGGCGCATCGCCATGACCTCGATGCCGCAGCTGGTCGCCGCCTTCCACTCGCTGGTCGGCCTTGCCGCCGTCATGGTGGCCGCAGCAGCCATCTATGCGCCGGAAAGCTTCGGCATCGGCACGGCTGGCGACATCCATGCCCAGGCCCTGATCGAGATGAGCCTTGGCGTCGCCATCGGCGCCATCACCTTCACCGGCTCTGTCATCGCCTTCCTGAAGCTCGACGGACGCATGTCGGGCAAGCCGATCATGATCGGCGGCCGGCACTTCATTAACGCCGCCCTTGGCATCGCTTTGATCGTGCTGATCGTGCTTCTGGTCGGCACGGAATCGAAGCTGGTGTTCTGGCTGATCGTCGCGGCATCGCTGGTGCTGGGTATCCTGCTCATCATTCCGATCGGCGGCGCCGACATGCCGGTCGTCGTCTCGATGCTCAACTCCTATTCCGGCTGGGCAGCCGCCGCCCTCGGCTTCACACTCGGCAACCTGGCGCTGATCATCACCGGCGCGCTGGTCGGCTCGTCCGGCGCGATCCTGTCCTACATCATGTGCAAGGGCATGAACCGCTCGTTCATCTCGGTCATCCTCGGCGGCTTCGGCGGCGAGACGGCGGCGGCCGCCGACGACGGCATCGAGCGCACGGTCAAGCAGGGCTCGGCCGACGATGCGGCCTATCTGATGATGAACGCGCAGAAGGTCATCATCGTGCCGGGCTACGGCATGGCGGTCGCCCAGGCGCAGCACGCGCTGCGCGAGATGGCCGACAAGCTCAAGGCCAACGGCGTCGACGTCAAATATGCGATCCACCCCGTCGCCGGCCGCATGCCGGGCCACATGAACGTGCTCTTGGCCGAGGCCAACGTGCCCTACGACGAAGTGTTCGAGCTCGAGGACATCAACTCCGAATTCGCGCAGGCCGATGTCGCCTATGTCATCGGCGCCAACGACGTCACCAACCCGTCCGCCCGCGACGACAAGTCGTCGCCGATCTATGGCATGCCGATCCTCGACGTCGACAAGGCGCGCACCTGCCTGTTCGTCAAGCGCTCGCTCGGCTCCGGCTATGCCGGCATCGACAACACGCTGTTCTACAAGGACGGCACCATGATGCTGCTCGGCGACGCCAAGAAGATGACCGAGGAGATCGTCAAGGCCATGGATCACTGATCAGGGGATCAGCACTGAGATGCGCCAAGAAACGCCCGGCCTCGCGCCGGGCTTTTTCTTGGCTTGACGGCGATTTCGGGGCTACGATGACGAATGCCCGTCCCGTCGACGGGATTGTCGTCAACGGAGACGTTGGTGCCCGACCCCATCGCATCGCAGGCCACCCCAAAAGCGCCGCGCAAGCTCAGCCAGGCGGTGGTGATCGTGCATGGCATGGGCGAACAGCGGCCCATGGATACGCTGCGGGGCTTTGTTCAGGCGGTCTGGAGCCATGACCCCGCCCGTGCGCCGTTTTATGCCCATGTCGCCGATCCGGTCGACCCCGCTGGCGCGAAGATCAACCAGAGCTGGATCACACCCGACAGCCGGACAAACTCGTACGAACTTCGCCGCATCACGACGCCTTACGATGTCGATGGCCGTCGCACCGATTTCTACGAGCTTTACTGGGCCGACATCACGCAAGGCACGACACGGGGCCGGCTCGCGGCCTGGGTGACGAACCTGCTGTGGCGCAAGCCCGCCGACATTCCGCGCGACGCCCGCAAGCTCTATCTCGTCACCCTCTTTGCGGTCATCGTCGTCCTGTGCGCGACGCTGGCGCTGGCGACGTCGGTTTGGCAAGGCTACATGTCCTGGGCCGCCGGCGTGCTCGTCACGATCCTGGCCTCATTCGTCATCTGGTCGGTCGACCGGTTCGGCCTTCCCTATTTCGGCGATGTCGCCGCCTATGTGCGCGCGGAAGCGGCGACAGTCGAGAAGCGCGCGCTGATCCGCGAGCGTGGCCTCAGGCTGCTGAAGCGCCTGATGTTGGACGATACCTACGACCGGATCGTGCTCGTCTCGCACAGTCTGGGATCGATGATCGCCTATGATCTCTTGCAGATATTGTGGGCCGATTTCAGGCCCCGAAAACTGGAGGCCATCCGCGACAAGGCGAAACTCAAAGCGATCCGCGCCATCGACAAGGCGACGCTCAGTTCCGACGGTTCCGCGTGGCCCGATAGGCTGGACGACCTCGCCGGTTTGCGGCGTGATCAGTGGGAGCTCTACCGACAGCTGCGCACGAAAGACGCCGACCATCCGCTGCCGTGGAAGATCAGCGATTTCGTCACGCTCGGCAGCCCGCTGACCCACAGCGAGTTTCTGGTGACGTATGACCTCGCCGAGTTCCAGCGCGGCATCGCGGAGCGCCTGTTCTCAGCCTGTCCGCCAATCGCCGAAGGGGCAGCAGCCGGAGGCACGATCCTCTATCAGGAAGGGCGCAGTCCTTCAGGCAAGCCGGAACGGGCGGTGCATCATGGCGCGGTGTTTGCCGCAACACGATGGACCAACATCTTCGACAGGGGCAATGGCTGGCTGACCGGCGACCCGATTTCCGGACCGATGACGGAGAATTTCGGCCCCGGCGTGGAGAACGTCCAGGTCGAACTGCACGGCTCCCTCGGCCGCATCTTCACGCATACGCTCTATTGGTCGCTGGCGGCAACCGGCGTCGAGGTCGCCGCGTCGGCCGGCGCCGAGCCGCGCACGCATCTTGCCGTGCTGCGCGACGCTGTCGACCTTGGCCGCAAGCTGGAGCCGAGCCAAGCGCCGGCGACTGCCAAACGATAAGAACAGAGAGATCCCACCGCGCTGCACGGCAATTCAAACAGAAATCCACTCCGGGCTTGGCCCGGAGTGGATTGATTTGCTTCGGCCCCAGAATCACCGGCTGGTCAGGAACACCGCCTCCTCGTCGTCGCGCTGCCTGCCGCCGAGGGCCGCCGCAGCACTTGCGATGAAGGCACCGATGGCCAGCGACAGCGCACCAAGCAGCGCAAAGGTCGCGCTCCCCTTCCTGGCGGTGTCAGCCGCCTGCTTGGCCTTGACCTTGGCGTCCTCGACCTTCGCAACAAGAGCATCGACACGCGCCTTGGCGTCGGCCTCGGACAGACCGGTGCGGGCAACGACCAGTTGCGACAGATAGGTCTTGTCGTCCGCCGAAATCTCGCCGGCAGCAGCGCCGGCGATCAGGATGCGCGAGGCTTGCCCGACCGCGGCGGCATTACTGTCCGGATTGGCTACTGCGAGCTTGCCCGCATCGGCCGGGCGGAACAGCGAATCCACCAGATAGGACGTCGCATTGTCGGTCGAAGCGCCGCCGGCGGAAGCACTGGCCGACGCGCCCATGACGGCGCCCGAGGCAACGGTCGAGACCGCCTGCACGCCGGACCCCAGCGCAGTGGACAGGGCCGAGCCAAGCACCCCGACGACGAGCAAGGTGGCCAACGCCCAGGCGAGGAAGCCGTGGGCGGTGTCGCGGAAATAGACCTCGTCGGTATGGATGCCTACCCATTTGGTGCGCAGGCGCCCTGCAAGGTAGCCGCCGACACCGGAGGACAGCCATTGCACGACGATCAGCCAGATCGCGGTGGACACCGCGAAGGTGGTGACCGACGCGCCTGAGCCCGACCAGGGTGACACCATGGTGAGACCGAGCCCTGAGCCGAGCAGCATCAGGATCAAGGTCAACGTCGAGGCCGCGAAGGCACCGGCGATGATCGGTCCCCAACTGACGGCAGGAGTGGAGGATTCAGTGGAAGCGGAAACGTCGACAGCCGATAGGGTGGACTGCATGAATTTCCCCCTACCGTACGAACAGCATGATCAGAATGATGATTGGAATCGGGATTCCAAGTAGCCAGAGCAAGATACCGCGTCCCATGAAGGCCTCCTGTGAGAAATTGTGATCGATACTGTCACAATGTCCCTCGGGAACTTCCGTTCCGGCGGGTTATGAAATGATTTTGTTTGCCTCGGATGGAACAAATTGGCGCGCCGCAGCGCGCCAATGCCGGAGATCAATATCCAGGGAGATCAAATATCCAGGTTGGCGACCGACAAGGCGTTGTCCTGGATGAACTCCCGCCTCGGCTCGACCTCGTCGCCCATCAGCCGCGAGAACAGACTGTCCGCGTCGGTGGCGTCATTGACCTTGACCTGCAGCAGCGAGCGCACGTTCGGGTCGAGGGTGGTTTCCCAGAGCTGCTCGGCGTTCATCTCGCCGAGACCCTTATAGCGCTGCATGGTCAGCCCCTTGCGGCCGGTCGCAAAGACCGCGTTGAGCAGCGCCAGCGGCCCCGAGATGGTTTCGGCGACATCCTTGCGGCGCAGCACCGGCGGCGTCCCGTAGACCTCGCTGAGGCGCTGTGCGTAGCGGTCGAGCTGACGGGCATCGGCCGAATTGATCAGCGCCAGGTCGAGATGCGCGTATTCCTTGACGCTGCGCACCGTACGCTCGAACACATAGCCGCCGACGCCTTCGTTCGAAGTCGACATGCGGCCGGTCCAGCCGCGCTCGGTATCCTCGGCGATGATGTCGAGGCGTTTTGCAATCCGCTCCGCCATGGCATCGGCGCGGCCGAGATCTGTGAAGACGTCGGGGTTGAGCCCGCCGGCGATCGCCGCCTGTTCGACCACGCCTCTGTTGTAGCGCGTGTGCAGCCCGTTGATCAGCTGCCGCACCGCCAGCGCATCGTCGATGGCGCTGCGCAGGTCCTGTCCGGTGCGAACTTCGCCCGAGCCCAGAGAAAGCGATGCTTCTTCGAGCCCCGAGCCGATCAGGAACTCCTCGAAGGCGCTCTCGTCCTTGATGTATTGCGAGCTCTTGCCGCGCGTCACTTTGTAGAGCGGCGGCTGGGCGATGTAGAGATGGCCGCGCTCGATCAGTTCTGGCATCTGCCGGAAGAAGAAGGTGAGCAGCAAGGTGCGGATGTGGGCGCCGTCGACGTCGGCGTCGGTCATCAGGATGATCTTGTGGTAGCGCAGCTTGTCAGCGTTGAACTCGTCCTTGCCGATCGAGGTGCCGAGCGCGGTGATCAGCGTGCCGATCATGTCGGAGCCGAGCATGCGGTCGAAGCGGGCCCGTTCGACATTGAGGATCTTGCCGCRCAGCGGCAGGATCGCCTGGTTCTGGCGCGAACGGCCGCCCTTGGCCGAGCCGCCGGCGGAATCGCCCTCGACGATGAAGATTTCGGATTTCGCCGGGTCGCGCTCCTGACAGTCGGCCAGCTTGCCGGGCAGCGAGGTGACGCCGAGCGAGCTCTTGCGGGTGATATCGCGCGCCTTGCGCGCGGCTTCGCGCGCAGCCGCGGCCTGGATGACCTTCTCGATGACCACCTTGCCCTCGCTCGGGTGTTCTTCCAGCCAGGTGCCGAGCGCTTCGTTGACCAGCCCTTCGACCACCGGACGGACCTCCGACGAGACCAGCTTGTCCTTGGTCTGCGAGGAGAATTTTGGATCGGGAACCTTGACCGACAGCACCGCCGTCAGGCCCTCGCGGCAATCGTCGCCGATCAGCGAGACCTTTTCCTTCTTGGTCAGGCCCGAGGAGTCGCCATAGCCTGTGATCTGACGGGTCAGCGCACCGCGGAAACCGGCCAGATGGGTGCCGCCGTCGCGCTGCGGGATGTTGTTGGTGAAGGCCAGCACGTTCTCGTGGTAGCTGTCGTTCCACCACATCGCCACCTCGACGGTGATGCCGTCGCGCTCGGCCTTGATGGCGACCGGCTTGTCGATCAGCGGTTTCTTGACGCGGTCGAGATATTTGACGAACTCTTCCAGCCCGCCATCATAGTGCAGCTCGTGGCGCACGATGTCGGCATGGCGGGCATCGGTCAAAACGATGCGCACGCCGGAATTCAGGAAGGCGAGTTCGCGCAGCCGGTGTTCCAGCGTGCCGAAGTCGAATTCGACCATGGTGAAGGTTTCGGCCGACGGGAAGAAGGTGATCTCGCTGCCGCTGCGCCCTTCATAGGTGCCGGCAACCTTGTGCTGTTCGTAGCTGCCCGTGGCCTTCAACGGCGCGTCGGCATTGCCGTGCGTGAAGCTCATCTCGAAGATCTGGCCGTTGCGGCGGATCTTGAGCTTCAGCCATGCCGAAAGCGCGTTGACCACCGAGACGCCGACACCATGCAGGCCGCCCGACACCTTGTAGGA
Organism: Mesorhizobium sp. P2_D1; assembly: GCF_056404455.1. NCBI lineage: Bacteria > Pseudomonadati > Pseudomonadota > Alphaproteobacteria > Hyphomicrobiales > Phyllobacteriaceae > Mesorhizobium > Mesorhizobium sp. P2_D1. The sequence goes on along the minus strand of NZ_JBFUDZ010000004.1, from coordinate 163,571 downwards.
ATTCTGGTCGAACTTGCCGCCGGCATGCAGCTGCGTCATGATCACTTCGGCCGCGGAAATGCCTTCGCCGGTGTGGATATCGGTCGGAATGCCGCGGCCATTGTCGATCACGGTGACCGAACCATCGGGGTTGAGCGTCACCGTGACGAGGTCGGCATGACCGGCCAAGGCCTCGTCGATAGCGTTGTCGACCACCTCGTAGACCATGTGATGCAGGCCGGAACCGTCGTCGGTGTCGCCGATATACATGCCGGGGCGTTTGCGGACAGCATCCAACCCCTTCAAAACCTTGATGGAATCGGCGCCGTATTCGGCTTCAGCGCCGTTGTTGTTGTCGATCTGATCGCTCATGAAAACCTGTTGTCTGGATGCCGCTTGCACGGTGCTGAAAATCGGCACCGAATCGCGCCTCTGATATTGTCTAGATATAGGCGCTAAAGGCGGTTTTTCCAAGGTTTGCAGGCATTTCCGGGGTGAATCCCGAGCAGGCAGCCGGCTATTTTTTTCGAGCGCTGGATTTGGCGAGAAGGCTGCGCAAATGTTTGATCATGAATTTGTCTCCGGGCGCCAGGCGCCCCGTGCGGTCGAGCTCCAGCGTTAGGTTGAGCGCCGTGGTCAGCGCGGCCTTCGGATCCCTCGCCACATAGGCATAGGCGACGTAGGCGCGCGCCAGATCGATTTGCCAGATCGCATTGTTCGGATCGGACTGGGCCAATTTCTGGGCAATAGCGAGGCTGGCCTCGAAGGCCGCCTTGGAACCCTCAAAGTGACGTCGGTCGGTTTCCAGATACCCGATCTTCTGCAGGGTGATCGAAATATCGCGTTGCCAGTTCAAATTGGCAGAATCCAGCTTGGCCAGCCGGTCGGCAATAGCAAGGCTGTCCTGATAGTTTTGCAGGGCGCCGCTGGCATTGCCTTGCACCCTAAGCACCTCGGCGACCCGCTCGAGGCACACCGACAGGTCGCGCTGCCAGTCCGTGTTGCCGGGATCGATGGCGGCAAGGTCGCGCGCTGTGGCCAGCGCCTGCTGGTGGGCCTCCAGCGCGAGCGGCCAATCCTTCTGGTCGCTGTAAGCATTGCCGATTTTGGAGTAACCAATCGACAGGTCGCGCTTCAAGTCGGTATTGTTGGGGTCGCGGCGCGCCAAGTCTTCGGCGATCGCCTGGCTCTTGTTGAAGGCTACGAGCGCACCGGCGGCGTCGCCGCGCTCCCGCAGCAGATCACCGATCTTGGTTTGGCTGACTGAGACAGCGCGTTGGCGCCGCGTGTCATCGGGCTTGTTCTCGGCCAGCGCCAACCGAATTCTCAGGCTCTCTTCCAACGCTGTCTGGGCGCCATCCAACTGACCGGCAGTACGGGCAAGGTCGCCGATTTCGTCATAGGTGATTGTCAGATCATTGAGCAGATCGGCGCGGCCCGGCTCCGCATCGGCCAACTGTTGCTTGATCGAGAGGCTTTGTTGATAGGCTTGGGCCGCAGCGCTCACATCGCCTTGCGTCGCCAGAACGTTGCCGATCTTGTCGTTGGCCATGGCAAGATCGCCGAGCCAGTCCTTCTTGTCCGGCACATTTGTGGTCAGGTCCTGCAGCATGTCCCTAGCCGCCTCATAGTTTTCCAGGGAGGTTGGCAGGTCGCCTTGCGCCATCCTTATGTTTGCGAGCTTGATATGGCTGATGGCGAGATCGCGCTTGACGCTGGGATCGGTTTCCTGAAGCGATCGCTGCTCGAGGTTGGCCAACAGTGTGGAAAAGGCGCGGCCGGCCGCCTCGATATTGCCGACCGTCGTATAGAGAACACCGAGTTCCTCCAGCGTGCGGCTCTGGCGGTCGGCCTGTTTCAGGCTGAGCGAGGTCTGCCCGGCCTCGCCATACAGCGCCAGCACGAATTCGTAGCCGTTGATGGCTGCCGCATAGTTCAGGTCGGCGCGCGCCGCGCCTGCCGACAGGAATACCGTTGCGGCCTGCGACAGCGTGCGGTCGACGAAATTCACCTTCAGTGCGTTGCGCGACACCTCGTCGATATTGGCCGCTTCCGTCAGTTTTGCCTGCGCTGCGTCGAAGGCGCCGAGCGACAGCTGCTCTTCAGCCTGCCGACGCAATTCCGTCACTCGCGGATCATCGGCCGCGAGCGTCTTCATCTCGCTGCGCACCTTGACGAAGGCGTCGGCCGCTTCACGCAGCCGGGTATTCAGGCTGTCCGCTGACAAATTGCCGGTGTCGGAACCGATCAGCGCGCCATAGAGCGGCGCCAGCGGCATGTCGGCGTCGCTGGCGATCTGCTCGACCTGGCCGCGCATGTCCGGCGTCACGTCGGCCATGGCGAGCAGCAGGCGTTCGCGCTCCGGCAGCTGTTCCTTGGCCGCCGCGGCAAAGAACAGTTTGGGCAGGCCGCTCTCGACGTAAGGCAGCTGTTTTCCGCGCGACAGGTCATAGACCTCCTGCTGCACCAAAGTCAGCACCGAGCGGATCTCGAGACCGTCGGTGCCGAGATATTTGGTCAGTGCCGTCGTAAACGGCGAATTCTGGCCGGTTCCGTCGGCAGCCGTCTCGCCGGGGGCGGCCGAGAAGGCAAACAGGATGTTTTCCGCGCGGCCAATCCGGCCAAGTCCCGGCTTGACCTTGTCGGCAACATCCTTTGCCAGTGAGGTCGCGCCTCGCCCTTCGCTGCTGCTTCCCGAGAAGGGATCGCTGCGGCATGCGTCGAGCACGATCAGCCCGACCCTTGCGGTGGCGGCGACCGTGTCGCGCACTTCCTCCAGCGGCAGGCTGGTCTTCTGCAGCGCATCGAGCGAAGAGGCGTCGGCATCGATCGGCAGCAGCCGGTTGTCGCCTGAGATTTCGACGCCATGGCCGGAGAAGTAGACCAGCGCCACGTCGGCGCCTTTCGCATCCTCGCGAAAATCGTCGAGCGCGCGGCGCATGCGTCGGAGATCGCGGTTGGTTTCGAGAACGACCTCGAAGCCGAGCTTCTTCAGCGACGCTTCCATCGCCTCGCCGTCATTGATGGGATTGGCGAGCGGCCGGACCAGACGGTAGTCGTCGTCGGCGATGACCAGCGCCACGCGCCGCTCCGCCACCGCGGTGGCCGTGGTCGTAAGCATCAGCAGCAAGGCAAACAGCAAGCGCAAGTCGAACCGCCCCCGGCGCAGTCGTTCGCCAACCATTCCACCTCTTTATGGCGCGAGCAAGCCGGGTTTTTGGGCCGAAAACCGGCTCCTTCAGGCCGTCCGCATCGGCTTCAGGGCTTCACTCCAGCGCAACAGCTCGTCCAGCATGGCCGTGGTTGCGCCCTGCACCTGCTCGCTGGCCCGGTAAGAGCCGTCATGCTCGAGCAGTTTCTGATAGAGCGGCAAGGAAACCCCTTCGGAGATTGGCATTACGCCCACCGAAGTCAGCAGCGGCTTGAGCGCTTGCGCCGCGCGCAGGCCGCCGGAGACGCCACCATAGCTGAAGATGGCGGCGGGTTTGTATTTCCACTCGCGTGCGAGATAGTCGATCGCGTTGATGATCGCCGGAGCGGCGAAATAATTGTATTCCGGCGCCACGAAGACGAAGGCGTCGGCGGCATCAATCGCCTTCGACCAGGCCTTGGTGTGGTCGTTCTGATAGTTGCCGAGCTTGGGGTGATGCGGCTCGTCCAGAACCGGCAGATTGAACGCGGCAATGTCGGTCAGCACCGGGTCGAATTTCCCGTGCTCGCGCGCGAATGCCTCCAGCCATTTGGCGAAAACCGGTCCGGCACGGCCGGGCCGCGTGCTGCCGATGATGATGTTCAACTGGTGCTTCAAGGCAGGGCTCCTTCGATTGGCGGTATCTGTTGGTGACTGTCACTAGGGCAGAGCATCCTGTGGGACAAGGCGAGGTCGCCGGCGGAGCGGTCACGATCAGATGAACAGACTCTCTAAGTTCGCGTCTTGGGCGCCGAGGTTTCGGTCTGCGTTTCGGTCACATGGACGTCTGGATTGCCAGCCACTACATTGAGGGATCAGCGGAGCACTCCATGGACGTCCAGCCCGCCCCCTTCGTTCCCCCGGCGCCAAAGCCGCGCACGACGCCGCCCTCGACGCTGGAGATGATCCGCATCGTCTACCGCAATCCGCTCGAACTGTGGGGCGAGCATACCTACAACGAGCCCTGGATTTCGGTGAATGGCATTGGTGGACATCTGGTCGTCGCCAACGATCCCGGCCTCATCCGCCACGTGCTGGTCGACAACGCCAAGAACTACAAGATGGCGACGGTGCGCCAGAAGATCCTGCGGCCGATCCTGCGCGACGGCCTGCTGACCGCCGAGGGCGAGGTCTGGAAGCGTTCGCGCAAGGCGATGGCGCCGGTGTTCACGCCACGCCACATCTTCGGCTTCGCCGAGCCGATGCTCAGGCGCACGCAAGAGTTCGTCACCCGCTACGAGCGTGGCGGCACATCCGACATCGCCCATGACATGACGTTGCTCACCTATGACATCCTGGCCGAGACGCTGTTCTCCGGCGAGATCGCTGGCCAGCCGGGCAGTTTTGCCAATGAGATCGACCGGCTGTTCGAGACCATGGGCCGCGTCGATCCGCTCGACCTGTTGCGCGCGCCCGATTGGCTGCCACGGCTCACCCGCATCCGTGGTCGCAAGACCATGGCCTATTTCCGCAAGATCGTCACCGACACGGTCAAGCTGCGCGAACAGAAATTCAAGCGCGACCCCGATGCCGTGCCGCAGGATTTCCTGACGCTCCTGCTCAAGGCCGAAGGGCCCGACGGGCTGACGCGGGCCGAGGTCGAGGACAACATCATCACCTTCATCGGCGCCGGCCACGAGACCACGGCCCGTGCACTCGGCTGGACGCTTTACTGTCTCGCGGAATCGCCATGGGAGCGCGACAGGGTCGAGCAGGAGATCGACCGGGTGCTGGCGCGCGAGCCCGATCCGACGAAATGGCTCGACGCGATGCCGTTCACGCGCGCGGCTTTCGACGAGGCGCTCAGGCTCTATCCGCCGGCGCCGTCGATCAACCGCGAGCCGATCGAACCGGAAATGTGGAAGGATCTTTATATCCCGAAATACGCTGCGGTGCTGGTCATGCCATGGGTCGTCCATCGCCACAGGAAGCTGTGGGACCGCCCTGACGCCTTTATGCCGGAGCGCTTCCACCCGGGAAACCGCGAGAAGATCGATCGCTTCCAGTATCTGCCGTTTGGCGCGGGTCCACGCGTCTGCATCGGTGCCAGCTTCGCCATGCAGGAGGCGATCATCGCGCTCGCCATCATGCTGTCGCGCTTCCGCTTCGACACCACGGCCGAGACGAAACCCTGGCCGGTGCAGAAGCTAACCACGCAGCCGCAAGGCGGTTTGCCGATGCAGGTCACGCCGCGCTAGGGATGCACTGACTTATGCTGCGGGCTTGCGCTGTTGGAACTGGCCGGCGGCGCGGAAGCGCCAGAGGTAGCTGGGCAGGATCGTGGCGATCGATTGCGGCTGGATGCCGAGCCCGACCAATGTCCGGTTAGCCTTGGCCGCCGCGTCCGAAACGATGTTGTGCTCGCGCAGCTGCATCACCTGGTCCTTGGTCAGCAGCGGATTGGGTAGGAGCCCGAGGATCGAGGCCTGCATATTCGCCACCCACCACGGCACCGGCACCAGCAGGCGCTTGCGTTCGGTCACGTCTAGCAGTTCTTCCATGCACTCCTTGAAGGTCAGCACCTTGGGGCCGCCAAGCTCGTAGATCTGGCCGCCATCGACCTTGCCGTCGACGGAGCGGGCCACCGCTTCGGCGACGTCGCCGACATAGACCGGCTGGAACTTGGTCTGGCCGCCGCCGATCAACGGCAGCACCGGCGAATAGCGCGCCATGTTGGCGAAGCGGTTGAAGAAGCTGTCCTCCGGTCCGAAAATGATCGACGGCCGGAAGATCACGGCGTCCCTGATCGTCTCCAGGACGGCCTTTTCGCCAAGCGCCTTGGTGCGTGCGTAGTCCGATCCGGAGTCCAGATCGGCACCAAGCGCCGAAATATGGGTGAGGCCGGCGCCGGCGGCGCGCGCCGCTTCGGCCACCGCGCGGGCACCGAACTCATGCACGGTAGAGAATTTCTGCCGGCCGCTCTGATGCAGGATGGCGACCAGATTGACGACATGATCGGCACCTTGCACGGCGCGGTCGACGGACCAGCGGACGCGCACATTGGCCTGCACCGGCTGGATCTGGCCGACATTGCCGAGAGGCTGCAGGTGGCCGGCGAGATCAGGCCGCCGGCAGGCAACCCGGATGCGATAGCCGCGTTTGGCCAGCGCGCGCACAACATGGCGGCCGACAAAGCCTGAGCCGCCAAAGACGACGACGAGCTTTGGGGTCTGCAGGATTTCGGTCATGGCTGGCTCCGGCGCTCGCAAGCTTGGCTGAAGCCGTTTCATAATCCGTTTCGCGCCAAAGGCAAAGGGCGACGCGTGGTCGCGTCACCCCTGTTTCGATCTGTTAGAACGCCTTGCCGATGCGGGCGTCGACTGAGTGGCGGTTGCCGCCTCGAATGACGAAGAAGAGCAGGATCGCGGCCCACAAAAGCGACTTCTCGGCACCCGAAAAGCCCTGGCTCATGGTGACCCAGTGGAACCAGACAGTGACCAGCAGCACGAACAGGCCAGCAAAGGCGGCCGGCCGCGTCAAAAGGCCGATGGCAATGAAGATGCCGCCGAAGAATTCCGTGCAGGCCAGAAGCAACGACCACAAGGCGCCGGGATAGAAGCCGAGGCCCTCGACCATTTCGGCGGCGCCGAGAGGATTGGTGATCTTCTGCGAGCCATGGATGGCGAGGAACGCACCGGCGACGACGCGAAGAGCGGTTTCACCGGCGTCATGCAGCGACGAATACAGGCGGCCAAGCACTGGAACGATCAGCTTGCCGCGGGAGGCGTCAGTGGTCACGGACATCGTAGCTCCTGTTTTTGTGATAGTCCTTTGCAAACGCCCGATGGCTCCCATCAAGTCAAGTTAACAAAAGTTAACTTTCATCATCATGTTTTGGCGCCATAGAACGAAACACAGAAAACCCCGCCGCAGCGGGGTTTTCCGGGTGACATCATGCGAAGCCAGGGGCCGACGGAGCGGCCTGACCTGAGACGGTATCAGGAGGGCGTGAAGCAAGTACGCCCACCCCAGCCCTGGACATCCGACATGGTGCCGCCAACCTTCTTGCAGGCCGCGATGAAATCGGCGCTGCAGTTGGCGAATTTTGCATGGCCGTTCTTGCAGTAATGATCCTCGGTGGCGCCGCCGCTCGGAGCGGTGATCACGCCGGGCGCGGACGGCTTGACCGGCGCGGCCTTCAAGGAGGCAGCCTGTGTGGCGCCCATGAACGAGCCGAGAAGAAGGACGGCGGTCAGCATGGTGAGCTTGGTGTTGGTCATGGCAATTTCCTTTTGATTTTGGGTGGGTTTTCGAGGCGCAAAGGGACATCCCCTGCGTAAAACAGGCTTTCTCTTCCGTTTGCTGTTCCCCTCGGTGTGGATCGGGCAAGCTCGCCTTGCCCTGGACATAGCTGGGTCGCTGCGATGCGCGGAAAGGTTCAGCAGCACGCAAAGAAATTTGCACCGCAGCTCGCCTTGGGCGGGCAGTCTTCAGATAACTAGCTGATAAATAAGCGGATTGTTCAGGAAGAATAACGTGCGGCGAATTCGGAAATGCGCTGCACCACCGCCTTTGGCGCGGTGATGCCCCGCGCCTGCGCCTTCTCGGCGGCTTCGGCCCGGGCACGCCCGGGCACATGCACGCCGAAGCGCCGCCGCAGCCGGTCGAGCTGGTCCTTCATGCGCTGCTCGAAATCGGGATCGAGCAGCTTGGGCTCGACGGCAAGCACGAACAGCCCGGTTCCTGGACTGTCCGGCCCGCCGGTGAACCATGGCGCATCGAGCGACCAGTTGGCGCCCGACAGGCCCGCCGCCAGCACTTCGACCATCAGCGCGATGTTGGCGCCGCGCTGGCCACCGAAGGCAAGCATGGCGCCTTTCATGGCGGCGGCCGGATCGGTGGTCGGGTTGCCGCTGGCATCCAGCGCCCAGCCTTCGGGGATCTTTTTGCCGTCTTCCGCCGCCTTGCGGATGTTGACGAAGGCGGTAGCGCTCGACGACTGGTCGATGACCAGCGGCGCGCCGTCGGCGGCAGGTGCTGCAAACGACATCGGGTTGGTGCAGTAGACCGGCTTGACCGAGCCCGAGCCGGCGAGCACCGCCGGGCCATTGGTGGCAGCGAACGACACCAGCCCAAGTTCTGCCAGCCTGCCGGTGAAGTAGCCGAGCGCGCCGCATGTATAGGCATTCTTCTGCGAGAAGATGGCGACACCGAACAGCTTTGCCGCCTTGGCGAGGTCGTCGATGGTGCGGTCGAAGCCGGTATGCGCCAGCCCGCCGCGCGCGTCGGAGAGATAGACCGCCAGCGCCGGCCGGGTGATCACCGGGTCGGCATTGCCGTCGATGCGTCCGGCTTCGAGCGCCTCGAGATAATCGATGAAATGCGACAGCCCGACGGTCGAAAGCCCTTCCGACTCGGCGGCGATGATCGAGGCGGTGAGTGATTGCGCCGCTTCCTCATTGGCGCCGGCGCCAAGCGCCGCCATCCGGCAAAGTCCTTTTGCCTGGTCGAGACTGAGTTGCATCATGGCTGCCTCTAAGCGAGTAGGGAGTGGTGGCTAGTGAATAGAGGATGCGGCGCGCCGCTTCTACCCGCTATTCGCTGCTGGCTGCTCGCTAGCCGATCTTGTTGGGGATCCGCGCCTCGATCCTGCTGAAGGCGAAGACCAGGATGCCGGTGATCGTCATGTAGATCAGCGCCAGCAGCAGCAAGGGTTCGTAGGTCAGGTAGGTGTCCTGCCGCACCTTGGACGAAACGGCGAAGATATCGATGACGCTGATCGTTGCCACCAGCGGCGTCGACTTCAATTGCAGCACGGTTTCACCGGTCAGCGTCGGCAGCGCACGATAGAACGCTTGTGGCAGCCAGATGCGCCGAAATGTCTTCCAGCGGGTCATGCCGAAGGCGCGGGCGGCCTCGAGCTGGCCCTTGGGAACGCCGGCAAAGGCGCCGCGCATCACCTCGCCCTCATACCCGGCGAAAGACAAGGTCAGTGCCAGCACGCCATAAGGCCAGGCTTGCCGCAGATACGGCCACATCCAAGATTCGCGGATCCACGGATATTGCGGAAACAGCGAGCCCAGGCCGTAGTAGAGCAGCCACAGCTGGATCAGCAGCGGCGTGCCCCGGATCACCGTGCAGAAGACCTTAGCCGGTGCGGCGAACCAGAAGGAGCCGGTCGCCTGCGCCAGCCCCAGCGGCACGGCGAGCAGGAAGCCCAGCACGCAGGTGACGGCCAGGATCCACAGCGAGCGCCAGATGCCCAGCAATCCCATTTCATAATACTGCGGCAGCCAGTCCCACCGCATGAAAAAGGTGGCCCCCAGAACCAGCCCCAACGCCACAAGGATCAGCACGATGCGGTGCGGCTGCAACCACAGCGACGTTCGCGCGACGATATTGATGATGGCCGGTTCACCGGTCATCAGCGCGCCTCCTTGAGCGAAGGCATGCCGCGCCGCGACCAGGCCTCGATACGGCCGATGATCAGATTGGAAAACAGCGACAGCAGCAGATAGAGCACGCCGGCGGCGAAAAAGAAGGTGAAATAGGCTTTGGTGACGCCCGCGGCCTGCCGCGTTGCCAGCGCCAGTTCATAGAAGCCGACGACCGCCAGCAGCGCGGTGTCCTTGGTGGCGATCAGCCAGAGATTGGCGAGGCCCGGTATGGCGAAGGGCAGCATGGCCGGCAAGGTGATGCGCCGCAGCAGCAGGCCGGGAGACATTCCATAGGCGCGGGCGGCTTCGATCTGGCCTTGCGGAATGGCCAGGATCGCGCCGCGTATCACTTCGGTCGAATAGGCGCCCTGGACAAATCCTAGCACGGCGATGCCGGCGGCAAGGCCGCTGATGTCGACGCGCTGATAACCCATTGCCGTCAGCGCCTGGTTGATCAGGTCGGTTCCGGCATAATACAGCAGCAGGATCAGCACCAGTTCGGGCACGGCGCGCACGATGGTGGTGTAGACGGCCAGGAGATCGCGTACCACCGGCCCGCCATAGAGCTTGCCATAGGCGCCGCCGGTGCCGATCAGAAGGCCGAGGCACGTGGCGCCCAGCGCGATCTCGATCGAATGGAGCAGTCCAACCAAGAGAGCTCCGCCCCAGCCCGGCGGGTAGGGCGAGAGAAGCTCGATGATGCCGGCCGCGGAGGCCGAAAGAAGTGCGTCGATCAGCGTCGTCCCCGAATTGCTGGCGTCAGCCGCTGTCAATTCTCGTCAGCGGAAAGCGTGCGTGGACAGGTTCCGGCGAAACCGCACGGCGCGATGCCGTGCGGTTGTTGCTCATGCGTGGACGACGTCAGTTCGACTGCGTCGGGCCGCCGTAAATGTCGAAATCGAAGTACTTCTTCGAGATTTCGTCATACTTGCCGTTGGCGCGGATGGCCTTGATGCCGGCGTTGATCTTGTCCTTCAGCTCGGTGTCCTCCTTGCGCACGCCGGCGCCGACGCCCGGTCCGAGCACTTCATCGTCCGGAGCCACCATGCCCTTGAGGTCGCAGCACGCCTTGCCCTGGTCCGACTTGAGGAATTCGCCAAGCGCGATGGAATCGGCCTGCACCGCGTCGAGACGGCCGGCGGCAAGATCGTTGTTGGCCTCGTCCTGGGTCTGGTATTCCTTGATCTCGGCCGCCTCGGTGAAGTGCTTCTTGGCGTAGACGGCATGCACGGTCGAGACCTGAACCCCGACGACCTTGCCCTTGAGGTCCGCGGGCGCGGGCCCGAATTTCTGGTCCTTGGGACCGATGATCGCGGTTGGCGTGTTGTAATATTTGTCGGAAAAGTCGATCGTCTTCTGGCGCTCGGCGGTGATCGACATCGAGCTGGCGATGACATCGATCTTCTTTGTCGTCAGCGCCGGGATGATGCCGTCCCAGGCAACCGGGGTGATGACGCAGTCGAGTTTCTCTTCGGCGCAGACGGCGTCGATGAAATCGATCTCCCAGCCAACCCACTTGCCCGAAGCATCCGGCGAGGTGAAGGGTGGATAGGGCTCGGCGGCGACGCCGATCTTGACCGGATCGGCCTTGGCCACGCCCATGGCGGCCACGCCCAGCAGCAGCGCTGCGGCAAATGTCTTCAGAACAGTCTTCATTTCACGACTCCCAGTTTGTTGTTGGTTCCCGGTTTTCTTCCGTCTCGGCCTGTCCTAGCCGATGTTGCGGATGAACTGTTTGAGCCTTTCGGATCTGGGCGCGCCGAAGATCTGCTCCGGCGGTCCTTCTTCCTCGACCAATCCATTGTAGAGATAGACGACATGCGTCGCGACCTCGCGGGCGAACTTCATCTCGTGGGTGACCAGCACCATGGTGCGGCCTTCGCGCGCCAGGTCGCCGATCACCTTCAGCACTTCGCCGACCAGTTCGGGATCGAGCGCCGAAGTCGGCTCGTCGAACAGCATGACGCGCGGATTGATGGCCAGCGCCCGGGCGATCGCGGCACGCTGCTGCTGCCCGCCCGACAGATAGGCCGGATAGACGTCGCGCTTTTCGGCCAGGCCGACGCGCGCGAGCAGTTTCTCGGCCTCGCGGATCGCCACATCGCGCTGGACGCCAAGCACATGCACGGGAACCTCGATGACGTTCTCGATCAGCGTCATGTGGCTCCACAGGTTGAAGTTCTGGAACACCATGCCGAGCTTGGAGCGGATGCGCTCGATCTGCTTGCGGTCGGCCGGAACCGTGTGGCCGTGGCTGTCCGCCCTCAGCTTGATCTCCTCGCCATTGACTCGGATGATGCCGCTGGTCGGGTTCTCCAGGCAGTTGATGCAGCGCAGCAATGTCGATTTGCCCGAGCCCGAGCCGCCGATGATSGCGATGACCTCGCCGTCGCGGGCCGACAGCGAGACGCCTTTCAGCACATGCAGCTCACCGAACCGCTTGTGCAGGTTCTCGACATGGATGGCTTCGGCGGCGCCGTCCTGCGCCGTGTGTTTCAGTGCGGGGACGGCGCTTTGCGCCATCATCCCTTCGACGCTCCGAGGAGTGGTCGAGCCCGTCGCTGCTGGATTCTTTTACCCATTACCCGTCACTGGACAGAGTTCCCGTTCTCAAGATGGACCGTTCCGCTTGCCTCCGTCAACCATGGTTTTTGGACTATTGATCACAGCTTGCCGTAGTGGTTAGTGGCGGCAACGGACGTGTCGGGAGAATTGAGTGGGCAAATCATACGGGTCGCAGTCCATGGCCGGACCGCTGAAACGCGTGCTTATGCGGTCCGCCGCCAGCGCCATGCGTGATGCCAGGGCGCAGGAGTGGCACTACGGCCCGGGCTTCGAGCCGGGAAGAGCCGCTGCCCAGCATGAGCGATTGACGCAGCTGGTTTCGGCCTCCGGCGCCGAGGTCGAATGGCTGACGGATGCCAACGACGGGCTGGCCGATTCGGTCTTCACCCATGATCCTTCGCTGATGACCGATCACGGCGCGATCATTCTTGCCATGGGCAAGGCGCTGCGCCGGACCGAGCCCGGCCTGCACGAAGCAGCCTACAAGCGCCTGGGCATTCCCATCCTCGGCCGCATCGATGATCCGGGCCAGGTGGAAGGCGGCGACTGCGTCTGGGTGGATGCGAACACGCTGGCCGTCGGCCGTGGCGTGCGCACCAACCAGGATGGTATCCAGCAGCTCGCCAACCTGCTTTCGCCCAGGGGCATTTCGGTTTTTGGCTTCGATCTGCCGCTCTGGCACGGCGAGGAGGCCTGCCTGCACCTGATGTCGGTGATCAGTCCGCTTGCCGACGATCTGGCCCTGGTCTACGCGCCTCTGCTGCCGGCCGCCTTCTACCAGATGCTGAAGGGCCGTGGCATCACGCTGGTCGAGGGCGATGCCGATGAGTTCCATGCTTCCAACGGGCTCAGTCTCAACGTGCTGCCGACGGCGCCACGCCAGGTGATCGCCGTCGCCGGCTTCCCCAGGACGGCGGCTGCCATGCAGGCGGCCGGCTGCACGGTTTCCACCTTCGAGGCGGATGCGCTGTGCATCGCTTGCGAGGGTGGCCCGACCTGCCTGACGCGACCGGTGCTGCGCCAATGACCACCATTGGGACCACGACTGGGACCACCCCTGGGAACACCATAGGGACGACTGTCGGCGAGGCGCTCATTTCGCTGCTCGAAGCCCATGGCGTCGACACGGTCTTCGGCATTCCCGGCGTGCACACGGTCGAACTTTACCGGGGGCTGGCGCGCTCGAATATCCGCCATGTCACGCCGCGCCACGAGCAGGGCGCCGGCTTCATGGCCGACGGCTATGCACGCGCCAGTGGCAGGCCGGGCGTCGCCTTCGTCATCACCGGACCGGGGCTCACCAACACCATCACCGCCATGGGACAGGCGCGTGCCGATTCGGTGCCGATGCTGGTGATCTCAGGTGTCAACGCCACGTCGACGCTCGGCAAGGGCCTGGGCCATCTGCATGAACTGCCCGACCAGCGCGGCATGATGGAGAAGGTGGCGCTGTCTTCGCAGCGGGTCACCGACGCCAGTGAATTGCCTGGCGCACTGGCGCAGGCCTTCGCGCTGTTTTCATCGGCCCGGCCCGGTCCGGTGCATATCGAAATCCCGACCGACGTCATGGTCAAGCCGGCGGATGGCATCACCGCCATGCTGAGCAATGCAGCACCGCCAGCGCCTTCCGGCGCGGCAATTGCCAGCGCAGCCAAACTCATCGCCGCCGCGCGCGCTCCGTTGATCCTGGCCGGCGGCGGCGCCAAACGCGCCGAAGCGCCATTGCGGCGTCTGGCCGAACATCTGGGCGCGCCGGTCGTCGAGACAGCCAATGCGCGCGGCCTCCTGCATGCCCATCCGCTTTGCGTGCCGGCCAGTCCAAGTCTCAAGGCAGTGCGGGCGCTGATGGCGCAAGCGGATCTGGTCATTGCCGCCGGCACCGAATTCGGCCCCACCGACTATGACGGCTACAGCGATGGCGGGTTCGTGCTGCCAGCCAATCTCATCCGCATCGATATCGGCTCGGACCAATTGGCCCGCCGCCCGGCGGCGGTTTCGATTCAGGCCGATTGCGTCGAGGCGCTCGAAGCGCTGCTCCTGGAAATCAGCCATGTCCCGGCAAGCGAGGGCGGACCATCACGCGCCGCCGCAGCACGAGAGGCGGCCTTTGCCGAGATCAGTCCGACGATGCAGTCGCAGGTGCGCGCCGTGGAAGTGATCCGCGACGCACTACCGGGCGCGCTCATCGTCGGCGATTCGACGCAGCCGATCTATGCCGCCAATCTCTACTACGACCATGATCGCCCCGGCGGCTGGTTCAATGCCGCCACCGGCTTCGGCGCGCTCGGTTACGGCCCGCCGGCGGCGATCGGCGCCGCCCTTGCCGTGCCCGATGCGCCGGTCGTCTGTCTCACTGGGGATGGCGGCTTCCAGTTTACGCTACCGGAACTGGGCGCCGCACTTGATGCCCAGGCAGCGGTCATCTTCGTCGTCTGGAACAATCGCGGCTACCGCGAGATCGAAACCTCGATGCTCGATGTCGGCGTCGAGCCTGTCGGCGTGTCGCCGGCGCCGCCGGATTTCTGCAAGCTGGCCGAAGCCTATGGCCTTGGCGCCGAACGGCTTGCCGATATCGACGCCTTGGCGGACGCGTTGAAACGCGCCCGGGCAACCGGACTGCCGCGCGTCATCGAAATCACTGTTGACTGAAGAGTGGCGGCGCAACGTGCTTCATGTGCCTCAGCCGGCATGGACCCGGCTGGCCGACAGGCCGATGCATGCAAAGACGCAACAACTGCCATGTCGAGATATCAGTTGAGTGATGGTGCGAAAGGCGCGACGCTCTGCGTCGGGCGGCGTAACAAGCGACACAATCAAAAAAATAACAGGAGCGGTCCAGGATGACGGAAACACTTGAAGGCAGGCACATTGTCGTGACCGGAGGCACCGGGGCGCTCGGTGGTGCGGTCGTCGGCAAACTGCTGAGTGAGGGCGCGATCTGCCATGTGCCCAATGCCCATGCCGCGGCGCCCGGGCATTTCCCCTTTGCCGAGCACGACCGCGTCAAGCTGGTGCACAATGTCGATCTCTCGGACTCCGCCAAGGTCGAGGCGTTCTACAGCCAGGTTCCAGGTCTGTGGGGCTCGATCCATCTGGCCGGCGGCTTCACCGCGGCACCGGTGGAAAAGATCGAGTCGGCATCCTTTGCCGAGATGATGGACACCAACGCACGCACCGCCTTCCTGTGCTGCCGTGCGGCAGTGCGCTCGATGCTGGCGTCTGACATCGCGGGCCGCATCGTCAATGTTACGGCGCGCGCCGGGCTCGACCCGCGGCGCGGCAGCGGCATGGTTGCCTACGCCGCCAGCAAGGCCGCGGTAGCGGCGATGACGGTGGCGATGGCCGAGGAGTTGAAAGGCAAGGGCATCCTGGTCAATGCCGTGGCGCCATCGACGCTCGATACGCCAGCAAACCGCGCCGATATGCCGGATGCCGACGTCACCAGATGGGTCAGTCTCGAAGCGGCCGCCGAAGCCATCGCCTATCTCGCCTCGCCAGCCAATCAGGCGATGAGCGGAACGCTGGTGCCGCTCTACGGCAGGGCCTGATCAGAAGCCGTCGAAACAGGGCAGGTGGCCTCCGATCCGTCGGCGTTGCGGTAGCGGTAGAGCCGCAGCGGCGAGGAAGCATCCGTCGGACACTCCTTGAGCCATGATGGCGGGTGGCCCTCCATCAGCGCTGCCGCGAATGGATAGGTGTTTTCGAGTTCAAGCGACGGCGGGCCTCTCCACCCGCAAAGGGCGACATGTGTCGCCTTGGACGCATCGAGAAACGTGCGCGGGTCGGCGGTCGAGGGATCAAGGAAGCGATAGCTCCGTTCGATCCCTTGAGCCGACGGGTGGTTGGGGATTGTCACCACCTTGGGACCTTCGGCAAGAGCAAGAAAATGCGCTCCGATCAACGGTGGCGTCAGAACAACGGCGCCTGCCGGCCAACCCTGTCGCGGTTCAATGTGCCTGAGATCGCAACTGTCGGCGAACTCGGCGGCTGGAATGGCTGCGTGCGATGGCCTTGCCGACAGCTGGTAAAGCGCCATTGCCAGGGACAGAACGAGACCGGGCAGGATCAACGCGTATCTTCGCGATGCCACCGGCACGTGTGATTTCAAATAGCGCCCCAGTCCCGCATCCGGTGGCAGGAAACTCGCCAGCACGAAGGTCAGACCGATGCCGGAAAAAACCGGAAGATAGCGAAAGTAGCGGAAATAGCCGATCGCCAGCGCCAGCGAGAGCAGCGAGAACAGCGCCAGGATGACCAGCGGCCGGCTTCGGCTCCGCGTATTGAGGCAGATGACTGCCGGGGCGAGCGCGCCGAAGAACAGCAACGCCATGCTGGGAAAGCTGTCCGACAAAACGAAATCAGGGCGCCGGAACAGGCTCAGTTCCTGAGGGATCCTGTTGAGCATGTTGTCGCGTACATAGGCGTCGAGCGAAGCATAAGGGCCGGCCAGGCATTGCGGGAACAACACCACCAGCGCCGCCGCGCTGGCGGCCGCGAACATCAGCAAGATTGCCGTCCGCGTCGCCCATCCGCCGCGCCGGCCGACAAGCAAAGGCACCACGGCAAATGAAAGCCCGGCCGCGACGAGTGCCGTCACATGCGGCGTGGAATAGGTATCGCATCTGATGGCGGAATAGGCTGAAGGCGGCACGATCGCGGCGAGCAGGCCGACCCCGCCCAGGGCCAATGCCAGCCCGAAGCCAGCGATCCTGTCGGCACCCCGTTCGCGGCCGAAGATCCAGTCAAAGGCATAGACCGCCATCACCAGCGCATAGAACGGCGCGAACTCGGCGCTGATGGCAAGCGCCAAGGCCGCCAGTAGCCCGTTGATGAAGGCAGCGAAGCGGTTCTGCGACAACATCAAGACCAAGGCCGCGAGCAGAAGCAGTATTTGCAGATTGTGGTAGTCGATCCGTCCCGGGGCGTATTCGAAAAAGCTGCGCGCGGCAAAGATCAGAGCCAGCGGCAATGCAACGGCCGGGTTGGCAAAGCCCACTGCGATCACCAGCCGATTGTAGAAATAGAGCGCGGGCGCAAGCAGCAGCAGCGGCACGGCAAAGCTTGCCAGCGTCAGCGCCGGCTCGAAGCCGGCAAACGGCATCAGCAGACGCGCGAAGGCGGCATAGGGCAGGTCCACGATCCATGGCCAGTGCGAGACATAGGGCTCTGGCTGGGCAACACCGGGCAGCATCCGGTCGAAGATGTTGCCCGTTTCAAGCAAGGTGCGGACTTCATGCAGTTTGACCAGGTCGTCCACGTCGCCATTGAGCTGGAAACCCAGGGACCAGAGGACAGCCATCAAGATCGCCATTCCGCAAAAGCAGAACAAGGCCGGTGACCCGATGTAGAGACGCGGCAACCACGAAGAGCCCGTAGCGGGACGATCGTCGTCATTGCGCATGGAAAGCCTCTCCTCGGATTACTGGCAAATACCCGAGGAAGTTTATCTTACCGTAAAGAAAAACCCCGCCGGATCGCTCCGGCGGGGCTTGAACTGACCACCGCGCAAGGCGGTGGGGGCAGATGACTTAGCTGCCCTGCTTCTTCAGCGCGGCACCCAGGATGTCGCCCAGCGAAGCGCCGGAGTCGGTCGAGCCGTACTGGGCGACCGCTTCCTTCTCTTCGGCGATTTCCAGCGCCTTGATCGAGACCTGCAGCTTGCGGGTCTTCTTGTCGAAGGCGATGACGCGCGCGTCGACCTTCTGCCCTACGGTGAAGCGCTCGGGGCGCTGCTCGTCGCGGTCACGGCTCAGATCGGAGCGCTTGATGAAGGTCTCGATGCCGCTGTCGACCAGCCGCACTTCCAGACCACCATCCTTGACGCCGATGACTTCGCAGGTGACGACCGCGTTCTTGCGCAGTTCGCCGCTCGTCGCTGCTTCGCCGACCGTATCCTTGGCCAGCTGCTTGATGCCGAGCGAGATGCGCTCCTTGTCGATGTCGACGTCGAGCACCTGCGCCTTGACCATGTCGCCGCGATTGTACTCTTCGATGACCTGCTCGCCCGGACGGGTCCAGTCGAGATCGGAGAGATGGACCATGCCGTCCACATCGCCTTCGAGGCCGATGAACAGTCCGAACTCGGTCTTGTTCTTGACCTCGCCCTCGACCTGGCTGCCGACCGGATGGCTGCTGGCGAAAGCCTGCCACGGATTCTCAAGCGTCTGCTTGAGGCCGAGCGAGATGCGGCGCTTGGCCGGATCGACTTCGAGCACCACCACGTCGACTTCCTGGGTCGTCGACAGGATCTTGCCGGGATGCACGTTCTTCTTCGTCCACGACATTTCCGAAACGTGGATGAGGCCTTCGATGCCCGGCTCCAGCTCGACGAACGCGCCGTAGTCGGTGATGTTGGTGACGGTACCCTTGATCTTCTTGCCGATCGGGAACTTGGTGCCGATCTCGGACCACGGATCGCTCTCGAGCTGCTTCATGCCGAGCGAGATGCGGTGGGTTTCCTGGTTGATGCGGATGATCTGCACCTTGACCGTCTGACCGATGTTGAGGATTTCGGTCGGATGGTTGACGCGGCGCCATGCCATGTCGGTGACATGCAGCAGGCCGTCGATGCCGCCGAGGTCGACGAACGCACCGTAGTCGGTGATGTTCTTGACGACGCCTTCGACAACCTGGCCTTCTTCGAGGTTCTGCACGATTTCCGAACGCTGTTCGGCTCGGCTCTCCTCGAGCACGGTGCGGCGCGACACCACGATGTTGCCGCGGCGGCGATCCATCTTGAGGATCTCGAAGGGCTGCGGGTTGTGCATCAACGGGGAGACGTCGCGGATCGGGCGGATATCGACCTGGCTGCGCGGCAGGAAGGCCACGGCGCCGTCGAGGTCGACGGTGAAGCCGCCCTTGACCTGGTTGAAGATGACGCCTTCAACGCGCTCACCCTTGGTGAACTTCTCTTCGAGACGGACCCAGCTCTCTTCGCGGCGGGCCTTCTCACGGCTGAGCATCGCTTCGCCAAGCGCGTTCTCGATGCGCTCGACATAGACTTCGACGGTGTCACCGACCTTGAGGGTGGTGTCCTTGCCCTTGACGCCGAATTCCTTCAGCGGCACGCGGCCTTCGACCTTGAGGCCGACGTCGATGATGGCCATGTCCTTTTCGATGGCCGTGATCGTGCCCTTGACGACCTGGCCTTCGCCGGAATGGCCTGTTGTGAATGATTCTTCGAGCAGGCTCGCGAAATCGTCGCGAGTGGGATTTGCAGCTGACATTGTTTCTCCTGGAGTGCCCCGCTTCTGTCGCGGGACGGGCGCCGTGGGTTAGCGTTGCGTTGGCCTGCCGGCGTTCCGGGCTACAAAAGCCCTGGGCCGCTCTTTAAGCGGCAATTCCGGCGCATGAAGAATGCTGGCAGGCTGGTTGATGCCCGATATGGGTATTTTCTTCGCCTCCGGCAACGGAAACACGAGGGAAAAACCCGGCTCAGGCCTTGTTTCTCGTGGCTAAGACGTCGTCGATGATCGCCATGGCCGCAAGAAACGCGGCTTCTATAGCCATTTCGCTGGTATCAAGCAAGTGCGCGTCTGCCGCCGGCTTCAAGGGCGAGTCGGCGCGGCCCATGTCGCGCTCGTCGCGGCGCACGATATCGGCGAGGATCTCGGTGAAATCGGCGGTCCCGCCGATGCTCTCGATCTCGGCCAGTCGCCGCCGCGCCCGCACCTCGGCGCTCGCCGTTACATAGAGTTTTATGTCGGCGTCGGGGCAGACGACGGTGCCGATGTCGCGGCCATCGAGCACGGCGCCCGGCGGCGTCGTGGCGAATGCGCGCTGCTTTTCGACCAGGATGCGCCGCACGGTCGGGAACACCGCGACCTTCGAGGCCGCCTCGCCAACCGCATGCGCCGACAGCACCGCCCGGTCGAGCTTGGCCAGATCGACCTGGCGTGCCGCGGTTTCGGCCGCCGAGACATTGTCGAGCGGCAGCGCGTGCTGGATCAGCGCGTAGGCCACCGCGCGATAGGTAAGGCCGGTGTCGAGCAGGTTCAGCCGGTAATGGTCGGCCAGCCGCCGGGCCAGCGTGCCTTTTCCGGCGCCGGCCGGGCCGTCGATGGCGATGGTCAGGAGCCTCGTCATATGACGTCGTGACGCAAGCGCTTTGCGCCATTGTTGATCGAACTCGGCTGCCGTGATCTCCAGAGCTTCGAATTCTTTGTCCGAATTGATCTCTTCAACATCTGGAAAACCCTCGGTGGAGTTTGTTGTGCCGCCGATTTCAAGATCATCTGAGCCATCCGTGGCTTCGCCGCGAACGGCGAAACCGACCGACCCATCGGCATAGAACTCTATTGTTCGGTTCTGAAACTTATCGTCTGCGATCTCATACCAGAGATGAGACGGCTCCTCTGCCTTCTCATGCTTCCAATGAACGTAGACGTATTTCATACAATCTCCGCGCCCAGCCCCTTCATCAGCCCCATGAATTCCGGAAAACTGGTCGCGATCATCGCCTGGTCGTCGATGGTGACAGGCTTTTCCGTCGCCAGCCCCATGACCAGAAAGCTCATGGCGATGCGGTGGTCGAGATGGGTCTGCACCGTCGTGTCCTGGCCGTTGGGATGGCGGCCAAGGCCCTTTCCGCCCGGTTTGCCGCGCACGGCAAGGGAAGCCTCGCCCTCGGTGCAGTCGACGCCGTTGATCTTCAGCCCGTTGGCGACGGCCGACAGCCGGTCGGATTCCTTCACCCGCAGCTCTTCCAGCCCCTGCATCAGCGTTTCGCCCTCGGCGAAGCTGGCGGCAACCGCAAGCACGGGATATTCGTCGATCATCGACGGTGCCCGCTCGGGCGGCACGATGACGCCTTTCAACTCGGAGTAACGCACGCGCAGGTCGGCGACATCCTCGCCGCCGGCATTGCGCGGATTGAGGATCTCGATCTTGCCGCCCATTTCCTGCAGCGTCAAAAGCAGGCCGGTGCGGGTAGGGTTCATCAGCACGTTCTCGATGACGATGTCGGAGCCCGGCACGATCAGTGCGGCCACCAGCGGGAAGCCGGCCGAGGACGGGTCGCCCGGCACCGCGATCGTCTGGCCGGTCAGTCTGCCCTGGCCTTCGATGAAGATGTGGCGCACGCCGCGCTCGTCGGTCTCGACCGACAGATTGGCGCCAAAGCCCTTCAGCATCTTTTCGGTATGGTCGCGCGTCATGACGGGTTCGATGACGGTGGTGATGCCCGGCGTGTTGAGACCGGCGAGCAGCACCGCCGATTTGACCTGCGCCGAGGCCATCGGCACGCGGTAGGTGATGGGTGCGGCGTGCTTCGGCCCATGCAACGTGATCGGCATGCGGTCGCCTGGCGTCGCCTTCAGCACCTGAACGCCCATCTGGCGCAAGGGTTCGAGCACGCGGCCCATCGGCCGGCCCGACAGCGAGGCGTCGCCGATGAAGGTCGTTTCCATGTCATAGGTACCGACCAGGCCCATGGTCAGCCGCGAGCCAGTACCGGCATTGCCGAAGTCGAGCGGGCCTTCCGGCTGCAGCAGCGCGCCATTGCCGGTGCCGCGGATCACCCACTCGGCGCCGCGCTTCTCGATATGAGCGCCCATTGCCTTCATGGCCGCACCTGTGCGCATCACGTCCTCGCCTTCGAGTAGGCCGGTGATGCGGGTCTCGCCGGAGGCGAGGCCGCCAAACATGAAGGAGCGGTGCGAGATCGACTTGTCGCCCGGCACGCGCGCCGTGCCGGCAAGGGCTGGTGATTTGCGGGCGGTGGCCGACTTTGGGGCGGCGGTGTGAGACATGGAATTTCCCTGGACGGAATGCCGGCGAGCCGGCGCTTTTCATTTGTTGCGGCGGTCTCGTATCACGGCGGGCCGAAATGGTCATCCCCCATGGTCGTCATCGACGCGAGGCCTTTCATTGCATGGTTTTGTGACGCCGGCTTTTCGCTTTGACAGCGCTGCAAACTGTGGTTAAGGGGACCACTCTTTTATTGACGAGGCTTGCCGTGGCAAAAACCGAACTTGGCATAAAGCGCATCGACCCGGAGACGGGTCGAAAATTCTACGACCTGAACAAGGACCCGATCGTCTCGCCCTACACCGGCAAGACCTATCCTCGTTCCTATTTCGAGGAAGGCAAGATCGCCGCCCTCGAGGAGGAAGAGGAAGTGGCCGAGAAGGAAGTGGACGCCGAGGACGAAGAGGGCGTTGAAGTCGTCTCGCTCGAAGAGGCCGACGAAGACGTCAAGGCCGACGATCTGCCGGATCTCGGCGACGACGAGGACGATGTCGACCTCGGCGACGACGAAGATGACACCTTCCTTGCCGACGAAGAAGAAGAAGACGACGACGTTGCCGACATGATCGGCGTCGGCGACGACGACGACGAGGTCTGATCGGCCTTGAAAGCAGGCGTTTGCCAGCTTTCGTGGCCTGTGAAGAAAAAGCCGCTCTTGAAGGCTTGATATTGACGAAAGGCGGGGTTAGAAGCCGCCTGCACTAACGGCGCGGTCTCCAACCCACGCCGGATCTCTTCGCCGGAAACGGCGCCGGTTGACTGCCGGAAGTGGGGCCATAGCTCAGTTGGGAGAGCGCTTGAATGGCATTCAAGAGGTCGTCGGTTCGATTCCGATTGGCTCCACCAAGTTCCCTCTAGACCATTGATTTTCCTGGAAAGCCTTGATTTCAAGGCTCTATTCTACGGATGTGGTCGAAGCACATTCCCACCATCTTCGAAGCCGTTCAATCGGCTACTGAATGCGATCGATTTGGGATGAAATCTTCCCCTTTCGAGCAGGCAGACCAATTGAACAGCCGCGAGCGGGTATGCGGAGCGTTCGATTTCCTTCCCGCATGCGCTCATTTCGAGTAATGCTATGGCTGGGCGCCTTCCGATCGCGCGGGGACGGTGCTGTTAGGTGGCGGCTTCACCGTGATCGGCTTTGATTGCAGCGTCTGCCATCTAGGATTGCGTGCTTCGAGGCTGGAACATGGAACACAGGCTCGCGGCGGTGCTGGCAGCCGACATGGCTGGATACTCTCGGCTCATGGAAGCCGACGAGAGGGGCACGCTTGCGCGGCTCAAAACGCACCGGATCGAACTCATTGATCCGGCAATCGCCAAGAACCAGGGCCACATCATCAAAACCACCGGTGACGGCATGCTGGTCGAGTTCCAGAGCGTGGCAGATGCCGTGCGCTGCGCGGCGGAGGTGCAGATCCGTATGCGCCGCCGCAACGCCGACGTACCGGAAGCCGGACGCATTCAGTTTCGGATCGGCATCAATCTCGGCGACATCATCTTCGATGAGGGCGACATTTATGGCGACGGCGTGAATGTCGCCGCCCGGCTGGAACAGATGGCCGAAGTCGGCGGGGTGTGCGTCACCCAGGCCGTGTACGAACAGGTCTTCGACCGGCTCGAAATCAGGTTCGAGGACCTCGGCGAGAAGGCCCTGAAGAACATCTCTCGCCCGATACGGGTCTGGCGCGCGGTGCTGGAGGATGCAGCCGATCCGCGTACCGGGGACGGCTCGGCCCGGCGCAGCGCGGTGGTGAAGCCGTCGATCGCGGTCCTGCCATTCGCCAACATGAGCGGCGAATCCGAACAGGAATTTTTCGTTGATGGTCTGACCGAGGATATCATCACGGAACTTTCGCGCCGGCACGAACTGTTCGTCATCTCGCGCAACTCCACCTTCGTCTACAAAGGCCAGTCGGTAAACCTCCGTGAAATCGCCCGGAAGCTGGGCGCGCAATACCTGGTAGAGGGAAGCGTCCGCAAATCGGGCGGTCAGCTCAGGGTGACCGCGCAGCTGATCGATACTGCAACCGATACGCACATCTGGGCCGAGCGATACGACCGCAAACTCGACGATGTTTTCGCCATTCAGGACGAACTGACCGCAGCGATCGTGGCTACGCTGCCAGGCCGCGTCGAGGCCGCGCAGCAGGACCTCGTGGTGCGCAAAACACCTGCCAACATGGCCGCATACGAATGCGTGCTCGCGGCCAAGGTCCGCCACCACCGCAGCAATCGAGCCGAGAATGAAGAGGCGCTGAAGCTGGTGACCCGAGCGCTGGAACTCGACCCCGAATACGGGCATGCCCATGCCTGGCGGGGCTGCATCCTGGGGCAGGCTTGGGGCTACGGCTGGTGCGCTGACAAGGATGCCACTTTCGACGAGGTCATCCGCGAGCTTGAGTTGGCGCAAGAGCTGGACGTCAACGATGCGGACGTCCAACGGATATTGGCGGCCATCAGCATCAGCCGCAACGATCTGACGAAGGCTCGGCACCACCAGGAGCGGGCACTCGCCCTCAATCCAAACTACGATCTCGTCGTGGTCCAGCACGGCGAGCTTTTGACTTGGCTCGGTCACCCCAAGGAAGGGGCCGACTGGATTCGCAAGGCGATGCGGTTGAACCCTCACCACCCGGAACGCTTCTGGAGCCATCTTGGGAAAGCTCACTTTACAGCCCACGAATATCCCGAAGCAATCGAGGCCTTCATGCATCTGTCGAAGATGGATGCCAACCAACACGCTTTTGTCGCGGCGGCCTATCACTGGCTGGGCGATCGGACCGCTGCGTCCGCTCACCTCGCTCAGATCGACAAGGTCGATCCGGAATTTACGATTGATGCGTTGGTCTCTACCCTGCACTACGAGAACGAGGCGGATCTTCATCACCTGGTTGATGGACTGAAGTCTCCTGAAGCGGCGCAGGTGAAAGCATAGTCATCACCACTCGGCGAAGGAACCGTCCTTGTGGCGCCAGATCGGGTTGCGCCAGCGGTGGCCTTCCTTGGCGCGCTCCTTGACGTAGTCCTCGTCGATCTCGACACCGAGGCCCGGGCCATCGGGAATGGCGACATAGCCGTCCTCGTAGCGGAAGACATCCTTGTTGGCGGCGTAGTCGAGCAGGTCATTGGCGGCGTTGTAGTGGATGCCGAGGCTTTGCTCCTGGATGAAGCAGTTGTAACTCACGGCGTCGAGCTGCAGGCAGGCAGCGAGCGCGATCGGCCCGAGCGGACAGTGGGGCGCCACCGCGACATCATAGGCCTCGGCCATCGCCGCGATCTTGCGGCATTCGGTGATGCCGCCGGCATGCGAGAGGTCGGGCTGGATGATGTCGACGACGCCTTCCTCGAACACCGACTTGAAGTCCCATCGGCTGTAGAGGCGTTCACCCAAAGCAATCGGCGTCGAGCCAAGGGCGGCGATCTCCTTCAGCGCCTCGCGGTTCTCGCTCAGCACCGGCTCCTCGATGAACATCAGCCTGTAGGGCTCCAGCTCCTTGACCAGGATGCGCGCCATCGGCCGGTGCACGCGGCCGTGGAAATCGACGGCGATGCCGATATTGGGGCCGACGGCCTCGCGCACCATGGCGACCCGCTCGACCGCGGCATCTATCCTGTCATGGCTATCGACGATCTGCAGTTCCTCGGTGCCGTTCATCTTGAGCGCCAGGAAGCCGCGCGCCACCACTTCCCGCGCACCGGCGGCGACCTCGGCCGGACGGTCGCCACCGATCCAGGAATAGACCTTGATGCTGTCACGCAACTTGCCGCCGAGCAGTTCATGCACGGGCACGCCGAGCGCCTTGCCCTTGATGTCCCACAGCGCCTGGTCGATGCCGGCGATCGCGCTCATCAGGATCGGTCCGCCACGGTAGAAGCCGCCGCGATGCATCACCGTCCAGTGGTCCTCGATCAGGCGCGGGTCCTTGCCGATGAGATAATCACCAAGCTCCTTGACCGCCGCCTCGACGGTCAGCGCCCGGCCTTCGACGACCGGCTCGCCCCAGCCGGTGACGCCGGCATCGGTCTCGATCTTCAGGAACAGCCAGCGCGGTGGAACGATGTATGTGGTGAGCGAGATGATTTTCATGCGCTGTCTCAGTTGTTCTTGAGTTTCTTGGCGCTGACGAGGTCGCGCGCCGCAAGGTCGAGGATCTTGTTTGCCGCCCCACGCGCCGCCTCGGCGTCGCGCATGCGCAGCGCCTCGACCACCTCGCGGTGTGCCGCCACCGCTTCCAGGCGCCGCTCGAGCGAAATCGTCGCCGTCGCCTCCAGCGAGAACTTCAGCCCCGTGTCGATCAGATTGCCGATCTGGCGAAAGATCGGGTTGTGGCTCGCGGCATAGACGATCTGGTGGAAAGCGATGTCGCTGCGCGAGAAAGTGGCACGATCCTCGCCGGCGCCTGCCATGCCGCGCCAGGCCGCTTCGAGATCGGCGATCTCCTGCAGTGTCGCGCGCGTCGCGGCAAGCTCGGCGACCAGCGGTTCGATGGCCCGGCGTGTCTCCAGGATGGCGTCGAAGAGCTTGTCGTCCAGCGCGTGCGGCGCGTGCCAGGCGAGCACCTGCGGGTCGATGATGTTCCAGTCGTCCTCGTTGCAGACGACGGTGCCGACGCGCGGCCGCGACAACACCAGCCCCTTGGCGGCCAGCACCTTCAGGGCCTCGCGGATGACGGTGCGGCTGACACCGTACTCGACGCCAAGTTCGTTTTCGGTCGGCAAGGAGGATCCGGCCGGGTAGCGGCCGGAAAAGATGTGCGAGGCCATCGCCTTGGTCACGTCGGGCATGACGCGCGGGCGACGGGTGGTCGCACCCTCCGGGGCTTTCTTCGAAATTTCGGTCACCTTAGCCCTCCTCCAAGGCGGCGAACCTGCGAGTTCGCGCAACCGGCCCGGCATTAGCGGATGCAAACGAGTTGCGCCAGCGATCGTTGGTCAGAGCATGTACCTTAATTATCATACCAGATCAATTGACGAGTATGATAAAAGCGAATAGAAACGCCGACACCCGGGCTGAGCGCCCGGCCTATCGCTGGGAGGTAATCATGCGACTTTTGAAGACCGCGCTCGTCGCGGGCGCTCTTGCCGTGCTGTCCGTCACGACGATCGCTTCTGCCTATGCTCAGGACACCAAGATCGGTTTCATCGTCAAGCAGCCCGAGGAGCCGTGGTTCCAGGACGAATGGAAGTTCGCCGACCAGGCAGCCAAGGAAAAGGGCTTCACCCTCGTCAAGATCGGCGCCGAGGACGGTGAGAAGCTGATGTCGGCGATCGACAATCTCGGCGCCCAGGGCGCCCAGGGCTTCATCGTCTGCACGCCGGATGTGAAGCTCGGACCTGGCATCGTCGCCAAGGCCGCCGCCAACAATCTCAAGCTGATGACCGTCGACGACCGTCTGGTCGGTGCCGACGGCAAGGCGCTGGAAGACGTGCCCCATATGGGCATCTCGGCCACCAAGATCGGCGAGGCCGTCGGCCAGGCGATCGTTGATGAAATGAAGGCGCGTGGCTGGAAGGCCGACGAGGTCGGCGCCATCCGCGTCTCCTATGATCAGCTGCCGACGGCGGTCGATCGTGTCGAAGGCGCCATCTCGGTGTTGAAGGCGAACGGCTTCAAGGCCGAGAACATCTTCGACGCGCCGCAGGCCAAGACCGACACGGAAGCCGCGCTGAACGCCGCGACGGTCGTGCTCAATGCCCATGCCGACATCAAGAAATGGATCTCCTTCGGCCTCAACGACGAAGCCGTGCTGGGCGCCGTGCGGGCCTCAGAAAGCGTCGGCATCCCGGCGGACGGCATGGTCGGCGTCGGCATCGGCGGCGCGGATTCGGCAATCAACGAGTTCAAGAAGCCGGCCGCCACCGGCTTTGTCGGCACCGTGATCATCTCGCCGAAGCGCCATGGCTATGAGACGGCGCTCAACATGTACGACTGGGTTGCCAACAACAAGGAGCCGGAGAAGCTGATCCTGACCTCCGGCGCACTAGCCAAGCGCGACGACTATCAGAAGGTCCGCCAGGGTCTCGGCATCGAATAATCCTCCCTGTACAAACAGGCGGCGGCTCATCCCGCCGCCTGTTTGTCATGGCACAACAAGGATCGACGCCCGTGTCCTTTCTCGACTTTTCGCGCATCACCAAGACCTATCCGGGCGTCAAGGCACTGTCGGACGTCTCGTTCGGCGTCGACAAGGGCGCCGTGCATGGCCTGATGGGCGAGAACGGCGCGGGCAAATCCACCCTGATCAAGATCCTCTCCGGCGACCAGCATGCCGACGCGGGTGAGATAAGCATCGACGGCAAGGTCCAGGCCTATGCCTCGACCCGGGATGCCTTCGACAATGGCGTCATCGTCATTCACCAGGAACTGCAGCTCGTTCCCGAGCTCACCGTTGCCGAAAACCTCAGCCTCGGTCGCTTTCCCGCCAGCGCCGGCATCATCGCGCGCACCAGGATGCTGGACGACGTCGGCGCCAAGCTGAAATCGGCCGGCATCGACATCGACATGCGCCGCAAGGTCAAGACGCTGTCGATCGGCGAGCGCCAGATGGTCGAGATCGCCAAGGCGATCATGCTCGACGCGCGCGTCATCGCGCTGGACGAGCCGACCTCGTCGCTGTCGTCGCGTGAAAGCGAAATCCTGTTTGCCCTGATCGATCGGCTGCGCGGCGAGGGCAAGGTCATCATCTACGTGTCGCACCGATTGGACGAGGTGTTCCGGCTTTGCGACAGCCTGACCGTGCTGCGCGACGGCAAGCTGGCGGCGCACCACGTTTCGCTCAAGGACGTCACCCGCGACCAGGTCGTCGCCGAAATGGTCGGCCGCGAAATCTCGGACATTTGGGGCTTTCGCCCCCGCAAGGCAGGCGATATCAGACTGAAGATCGAGGCCCTGTCAGGGGCAAAGCTGAGGACGCCGGCCAGCTTCGAGGCTCGTGCCGGCGAGATCGTCGGCTTCTTCGGCCTGATCGGCGCCGGGCGCTCGGAACTGATGCGGCTGGTCTTCGGCGCCGATCCGCGCTCGGGCGGCGCCATCACAGTCGACGGCAAGGGGATCCACGCCTCCGATCCGCATGGCGCGATCCGGGCCGGCATCGTGCTGTGCTCGGAAGACCGCAAGCATGACGGCATCATCCAGGGTCGCTCGATCGAGGAGAACATCAACATCTCGTCGCGCCGCCATCACACACGCTTTGGTGTGCTCAACCGGGCCAGCGAGATCGCGACGGCCGAAACCTTCATCAAGAAGCTCAAGGTGCGCACGCCGTCGCGCAAGCAGGACATCATCAACCTCTCCGGTGGCAACCAGCAGAAGGTCATCCTCGGCCGCTGGCTGTCCGAGCAAGGTGTGCGGGTTCTCATCGTCGACGAGCCGACGCGTGGCATCGACGTCGGCGCCAAATCGGAAATCTACGAACTGCTCTACCAGCTTGCCGAGGACGGCATGGCGATCGTCGTTGTCTCGTCCGAATTGCCGGAGGTGATGGGCATCTGCGACCGCATCCTGGTGATGTGCGGTGGCCGCATCAGCGCTGAACTTAACCGCAACCAGTTCGCCGAGAAGGCGATCCTGGCCGCCGCCCTTCCCGACAAGAAAACCCCCGACGCGATCGCATCCTGAGGACCCTGCCATGACCGACCGGTTGAAGAAGATCCTGCTCGGCGAACAGGGCCTCGTCGTCATCTTCGTCGTTGCCTTCGCGCTGGTGTCGGCTCTGGTGCCGAACTTCCTCACCGACCGCAACATGCTCGGCCTGCTGCAGTCGGTGGTCACTGTCGGCATCGTCGCCTGCACCATGATGTTTTGCCTCGCGGCGCGCGACTTCGACCTGTCGGTCGGCTCCATCGTCGCCTTTGCCGGCATGGTCGCGGTGATGGCGTCGAACGTCACCGGTTCGATCCTGCTTGGCCTTCTGGCGGCAATCGCCTGCGGCGCCTTCGTTGGCTTCATCAACGGCATCGTTATCGCCAAATTCCGCATCAACGCGCTGATCACCACATTGGCCACCATGCAGATTGTTCGCGGCCTTGCGCTGATCGCGTCCGACGGCCGCGCCGTCGGCATCAACAGCCCGGACTTCTACCAGCTGGCGCTGTCGAAACTGCTTGGCATACCGACGCCGATCTGGGTGCTGGCCGTTCTCTTCGGCATCTTCGGCTTCGTCCTCAACCGCACCGTCTTCGGCAAGAACACGCTGGCCATCGGCGGTAATCCGGAGGCCTCGCGGCTGGCCGGCGTCAATGTCGACCGGACGCGCATCTGGATATTTACCCTCCAGGGCGTCGTCTGCGGCATCGCCGGCATCCTGCTCGCGTCGCGCATCACCTCCGGCCAGCCCAACGCGGCGGTCGGGCTTGAGCTTTCGGTCATCTCGGCCTGTGTGCTCGGCGGCGTCTCGCTCGCCGGCGGCCGCGCCACCATGTCGGGCGTCATCGTCGGCGTGCTGATCATGGGCATCGCCGAAAACGCCATGAACCTGCTCAACATCCCGGCCTTCTACCAGTACATCGTGCGCGGCGTTATCTTGCTCCTGGCGGTGCTGCTCGACAATCTGCGCTCGTCGGCACTGGGCCGACGTTGACCGTCCTCGACTGGAGCAAGAAAGATGGCTGAGCGCCTGTCCGGCAAACGCATCTTCCTGACGGGGGCCGCGCAAGGCATCGGGCTCGCCATTGCCGAAGCCTGTTTGGCCGAGGGAGCAAGACTGTTCCTGGTCGACCGCGACGGCGCGCTGCTGGACAAGACCGTCGCGAGCCTCGTC
This sequence comes from Mesorhizobium sp. P2_D1, assembly GCF_056404455.1. Classification (NCBI taxonomy): domain Bacteria; kingdom Pseudomonadati; phylum Pseudomonadota; class Alphaproteobacteria; order Hyphomicrobiales; family Phyllobacteriaceae; genus Mesorhizobium; species Mesorhizobium sp. P2_D1. The sequence continues at coordinate 132,948 of NZ_JBFUDZ010000004.1, read as the reverse complement.
GCACCGCAAGGCCATGTCGGGCATACCGCAGCCGACATCAGCGATGGGGCGGCGATTGCCGCGGCGGTCAGCCGGGCAAACGATGAAATCGGTACGATCAACGCGCTGATCAACAATGCCGGGGTCAATGTGTTCTCGACGCCGCTCGACACCAGCGAGGAGGAGTGGAACCGCAATTTCGATGTCAACGTCAAGGGCGCCTGGAATTGCAGCAAGGCAGTCTTGACGGGCATGATCGCAAGCGGCGGTGGCGTCATCCTCAACATCGCCTCGACGCACAGCTTCACCATCATTCCGCATACCTTCCCCTATCCCGTCGCCAAGCACGCTCTGCTCGGCCTGACCAAATCGCTGGCGCTCGAATATGCGGCGCAGGGCGTGCGCGTGAATGCGCTGGCGCCGGGCTATGTCGAGACGCAGAAGGCCATCGACTACTGGAACAGTTTTCCTGATCCGGCCGTGGCGCGCGCCGACACCATGGCGCTGCATCCCGGCGGCCGCATCGCCTCGACGCACGAGATCGCGCTCGCCGCGGTGTTCATGATTTCCGACGAGTGCCCGTTCATGAACGCGGCCACCCTCGTCGTCGATGGCGGGCTGAGCCAGCTGCAGCATCCCGCCTGAGTGCCGGGGAAAGATCATAGCCAAGAGACGATCGCAGCACGGCTTCGGCGATTTGGGCAAGGGTTGAACCGGGTCGGCGCCACCACCTGAGGAGAGAAATTCTAATCGCCGTCGCGGATTTGGAATAAACTAACTCTACAGAATTTATAGAATAAGCAATCTGCACTGGCGATCTGGTTTCCACACGGACAGGACCCCGCCATGCCCAACCTTTTGCGCTCGCCCTCAATTCCGTCTGGCATAGTCGGCCAATGTCGTCAGACCGCGGGAGGCAGATCATGACCCGGGACATCCCTGACCGCATCAAGGTGCTCTGGTTCCTGCCGACGCATGCGACAGCCGCTATCTCGGCACATCGGAAGGCGGCAGGGCCGTCGACCTGCCCTATCTGACGCAAGTGGCAAAGGCAGCCGACACGCTGGGTTATTACGGCGTACTGTTGCCGACCGGCCGGGCCTGCGAGGATTCCTGGGTGATCGCCTCGGCTCTGGTGCCGGCGACCGAGCGGTTGCGCTTCCTTGTCGCCGTGCGGCCCGGCCTGCAATCGCCGACGCTCGCCGCGCGCATGACCGCGACGCTCGACCGCATCTCCAACGGCCGTTTGCTGATCAACGTCGTCACCGGCGGTGACCCGCTGGAGAACAAGGGGGACGGCATCTTCCTGTCGCACGCCGAGCGCTATGAAGTGACGCAGGAATTCCTGCAGATATACAAGCGCGTGCTGAGCGGCGAGACGGTCGAGCACGAAGGCAAGCATTTCCGCATCGAGGATGGCCGGCTGCTATTTCCGCCGGTGCAGACTCCATACCCGCCGCTTTATTTCGGCGGTTCGTCCGACGCAGGATCCGTGGTGGCGGCGCAGGAGATCGACAAATACCTGACTTGGGGCGAGCCGCCCGCCGATGTCGAGCGCAAGCTGGACACGGTGCGTGAACTGGCCGAGAAGGCCGGCCGCAAGCTCTCCTTCGGCATTCGCCTGCATGTCATCGCGCGCGAGACGACCGAACAGGCCTGGGCCGCGGCGGACAGCCTGATCAGCCGGCTCGACGACGCGACGATCGCCTCGGCGCAGAAGGTCTTTGCCCGCATGGATTCGGTCGGCCAGGCGCGGATGAGCGCACTGCACGGCGGCAACCGCGCCAAGCTCGAGATTGCGCCCAATTTGTGGGCCGGCGTCGGCTTGGTACGCGGCGGCGCCGGGACGGCGCTTGTCGGCGACCCCGACACGATTGCCGAGCGCATCGACGAGTACCGGCGCCTCGGCATCGATACTTTCATCCTGTCTGGCTATCCGCATCTCGAAGAAGCCTACCGCTTCGGCGAATTGGTGCTGCCGAAACTGCCCACCGATCATCCGGTGAAGGCCGCCGGCTCGTCGGTCAACACCGGCCCGTTCGGCGAGACCATTGCCGGCGATCACCGGCCGAAGTCACTCGCCAGCGTCTCATGAACGCGCTCCCCCCGACCCGTCGGTTGCGCGTCGCCATCATCGGTGGCGGCTTTTCCGGCGCTGCGGTGGCCTGGCATCTGGCGCGGGCATCTCGGTCGGAGCGCCTGTCGATTTCCGTGATCGAGCCGCGACCGGCGCTCGGCGGCGGCCTTGCCTATTCCAGCGAGGAGCCCGCGCACCGGGTCAATGTCCCGGCGGTCAGGATGAGCATGGCTTCCGATGATCCGCAGCATTTTGCGCGCTGGTTGGACCGTAATGGGGAACTCGAACGCGATCCGGACGCCATCTGGAAGAATGGCGACGTCTATCCGCGTCGGCGCGTGTTCGGCCGCTACGTCGCCGAGCACCTCGCACCCTGGCTCGGTTCGGGCGCGGTGCGTCATGTCGGCGGTCTCGCCACACATGTGGCACGTGGCGCGGATGGCAGGGGCTGGACCGTGCACACCACCAGCGGGCCGGTCGCCGCTGACATCGTCGTCCTGGCGGCGACGCATCCGCTGCCCAATATTCCCACCGCATTGACCTCGCTGGCGGAGGCGCCGGGGTTCATCGCCGATCCGTACGCTCCTGCAGCACTTGCCGGGATCGGGCGGGAAGCGTCGGTGCTGATCGTCGGCTCCGGACTGACATCGGCCGACACGGTTGCCGAACTCGATCGTCGCGGGCATCGCGGCCGCATCCTGGCGCTGTCTCGCCGCGGGCTGCGGTCGCGCGGCCACCCTGACATCAGGGGTGAGCCCTTCGGCGACTTTGCGTCCGAGCCTGCCACGACGGCGCTGCTTCTGCTCAAGACGATCCGTACGACGCTGGCAGCGGCACAGGCAGCCAATGTCAACTGGCAGTCCGTCTTCGACCAGCTGCGCCAGCAGGGACCGGTGCTGTGGGCAGCACTTGCCCCGCCCGAGCGGGCAAGGTTGGTCCGCCAGCTGCGCGTATTCTGGGACGTGCATCGCTTTAGGATCGCACCGCAGGTCGCGGCCGTGCTCGACCGCCGCCATGCAGCCTGCACATTTGACAACATCGCCGCCAGGCTTGTCGCATCGAACCATGAGGACGGCAGCCTGGCGGTCAGCTTTCAACGGCGCGGGCAGACACGGATCGAGACGGCCCGCTTCGACGCGGTCATCAACACCACAGGCCCGGCGCATGGGCAGGCACTACAGAACAACCCGGCACTGCGCTCGCTGACCGAGGCCGGGCTGATCGGGGCCGACCCCTACGGGCTCGGTATCGAGACAAGTCGCGACAGCCGCGCCGTTGCCCGGGACGGCAGGGTGGTCACGACTCTCTTTGTCGCCGGTCCGCTGGCGCGAGGGACTTTCGGCGAACTCATGGGCCTGCCGGAGGTTGCCCGCCATGCCCAGGCGGTCGCGGCCGAGATTACAAAGCTGCTCGACACGCCAGCCGAGGCCATCGGCGCCACTGCCGGGCACGGTCTGGTCACGGACTGACAACCGGAAGCCGGGTTGGCCGCGCAAAATTGGTATTTCCGTCCCGAGAGGGCTTCAAAAACGGAAAATCCTTCTTTGTATATATATTCTATAAACATAATAAATATTGGCGAAAACCGGCTGCGGTCGGATCGATCAACGACACGGCCTGAAGGGGAGACAGTTCATGGCACACGCAGAGACCGACGCGATCAAATTCGCCTATTGGGTGCCCAATGTTTCGGGTGGCCTGGTGATCTCCAACATCGAGCAGCGCACCAACCATTCGGCTGAATACAATCGCAAGCTGGCGCAGATCGCCGAGAAGGCCGGCTTCGACTACGCGCTCAGCCAGATCCGTTTCACCGCCGGCTACGGCGCCGACGAGCAGCATGAATCGGTGGCGTTCAGCCATGACCTGCTGGCGGCGACCACCACGCTCAAGGTCATCGCGGCGATCTTGCCCGGACCGTGGAATCCGGCGCTGGCGGCCAAGCAGATTGCCACCATCAGCTATCTGACCAACGGCCGCGTCGCCATCAACCTCGTTTCCGGCTGGTTCCGTGGCGAGTTCCACGCCATCGGCGAACATTGGCTCGACCATGACGAGCGCTATCGCCGCTCGGAGGAATTCATCCGTTCGCTGCGCGGAATATGGACGCAGGACAGCTTCACTTTCCGTGGCGATTTCTATCGCTTCAACGAATATTCGCTGAAGCCGAAGCCGCCGCATCCGCTGCCCGAAATCTTCCAGGGCGGCTCGTCGCGCGCCGCGCGCGACATGGCATCGCGCGTTTCGGACTGGTACTTCACCAATGGCAACACACCGACCGAGATCGCCAGGCAGGTGGATGACATCCAGGCCAAGGCAAAGGCCAACAACCATTCCGTCAAGGTCGGCGTCAATGCCTTCGCCATCGTCCGCGAGACCGAGGACGAGGCCAAGGCGGTGCTTGCCGAAATCATCGCCAAGGCCAATCCCGAAGCGGTCAACGCCTTTGGCCATGAGGTCAAGAATGCCGGCAAGGCCTCGCCGGAAGGCGAGGGCAATTGGGCGAAATCGTCCTTCGACGATCTGGTCCAGTACAATGACGGCTTCCGCTCGAACCTGATCGGCACGCCGAGGCAGGTCGCCGAGCGCATCGTCGACCTGAAGCGTGCCGGCGCCGATCTCATCCTGCTCGGCTTCCTGCACTTCCAGGAAGAGGTCGAGTATTTCGGCAAGCATGTCATCCCGCTTGTCCGCGAGCTGGAAGACAGCGAGGCAGCAGCCTCGCTGGCGGCGGAATAGTCACCCTGAAAGGTTGGCCGGACAGGCGCCGGCCAACCCACGAATGAAGCTTGCCCGGCGCGCTCGATCCTTCGAGCGGCAACGAGGATTTGCGCGCCTGAGGGTGCAATCGAGGACGATTGGAATGCCGTTGCCAAGTTATGCCCTCGGAGTGATGGAGGCTTCGGTCTATGCGCCGGAAGTCCTGGCGCGCGGCCTGCCGTCAGCTCTGCCGCCAGCGCAGCCATCCGAAGGCCGCGCCGGGCTTGCCGCGCAAGCCGCCCCGCTGCTTTCGCTTCAGGGCATCGGCCTGTCGTTTGGCGGCGTCGTCGCACTGGCCGATATCGACCTGTCGGTTCTATCAGGCGAGATACGCGCCATCATCGGCCCGAACGGCGCCGGCAAGAGCTCGCTGATCAACGTCATCAGCGGCGTCTATCGACCGGATCGCGGTCATGTCCTGCTCGACGGGATCCGTCATGCCCATGTCCCGACGCAGCGGCTGGCGCATCTCGGCGTCGCCAGGACCTTCCAGAACCTTGCCCTGTTCAAGGGCCTCAGCGTTCTCGACAATGTCGCCTCAGGCCTTGCCTACAAGGTCCGCTCCAACTTTGCCGGCCAGGTGCTCGGCATCGGCCGCTCGCGCGGCGAGCAGCGCGACACCTTGAGCCGCGCCGATCAGATCCTCGAATTCCTCGACCTCAGCCCCGTTCGCGATCGTCTTGTCGGCACCTTGCCATACGGACTGCAGAAGCGGGTCGAACTGGCCCGCGCGCTGGTCGCCGAACCGCGCCTGCTTTTGCTCGACGAACCGATGGCCGGCATGACCGCGAGCGAAAAGGGCGAGATGGCGGGCTTCGTGCGTGCCGCGCGCGACCGCTTCGCCACCACCGTCGTGCTGATCGAGCATGACGTCGGCGTCGTCATGGGCCTGTCCGACCGCATCGCCGTTCTCGACTATGGCCGCAAGATCGCCGACGCCACGCCCGACGAAGTCAGGAACGACCAGCGGGTCATCGACGCCTATCTCGGCGTCGCCTCGGACAATGAGGACGGGGCAGGCATATGATCGCCGACTTCGATTATCAGTTCTTCATCGAAGTGCTCGTCGGTGGCCTGCTCTCCGGCGTCATGTACTCGCTGGTCGCCATCGGCTTCGTGCTGATCGACAAGACCTCAGGCGTGCTCAATTTCGCGCAAGGCGCGCTGCTCCTGTTCGCGGCGCTCACCTTCGTCAGCCTGGTCGAACGCGGCGTTCCGTTCGCGCTGGCGCTGGTGGTCACCTTCGCCATCATGGTGGCGATCGGCATTGCCATCGAGCGGACGGTGCTGCGGCCTCTCACCAACAAGCCGCCGATCACGCTGTTCATGGCGACGCTCGGCCTCTCCTACATCATCGAGGGCGCGGCCCAGTTGATCTGGGGCACGCAGGTCCATGGCCTCGATCTCGGCATCGAGGACGTGCCGTTGGAAATCGGCGGCGTGCTGATCAGCCAGTTCGATATCTTCGCCGCATTGGTGGCCGCCGGCATGGTTCTGCTTTTGTCGTTGTTCTTCCGCTACACCCGCATCGGCCTCAGCTTTCGCGCTGTCGCCGACGACCAGTTCGCGGCCCTCGCGGTTGGCCTGCGCCTGCCCTTGATCTGGGCGACCGTCTGGGCAGCTGCCGGTCTCGTCGCACTGGTGGCGGGATTGCTTTGGGGGGCTCGCCTTGGCGTGCAGTTCTCGCTGTCCCTGGTGGTCCTGAAGGCGCTGCCGGTGCTGGTGCTCGGCGGCTTCGATTCCATCCTCGGCGCCATCGTCGGCGGACTGCTTATCGGCGCCAGCGAGAAGCTCGCCGAGGTCTATATCGGCGACTATTTCGGCGGCGGCATCGAGAGCTGGTTCGCCTATGTCGTCGCGCTCGTCTTCCTCTTGATCCGTCCTTCCGGCCTGTTCGGCCAGAAGCTCGTCGAAAGGATCTGAGCCATGACCGCGATATCAAGCGATTTCTCCTCCGCACCGGTGCTGCCGAAATGGATCGCGCCCGTCCCGCTGCTCGCCTTCGCCTACGGCGTCGTGCCATTGATTGGCTCGAGCTACCTGTTCGAGGCCATCCTGCTGCCGTTCCTGGCGCTCAGCCTCGCCGGCGTGGGCTTGAATATCCTGACCGGCTATGCCGGCCAGGTTTCGCTGGGCAGTGCCGCCTTCATGGCGGCGGGCGCCTTCGCCGCCTATAATTTCAACCTGCGGGTCGAGGGCCTGCCGCTGATCGGCAGCATTGTCCTGGCCGGCCTGGTCGCGGCCGCGATCGGCATCGTCTTCGGCCTGCCGAGCCTGCGGCTGAAGGGGTTCTATCTCGCGGTTTCGACGCTTGCCGCACAGTTCTTTGTCCAGTGGGCGCTGACTAAGTTCAGCTGGTTCTCCAACGACTCGGCGTCCGGCGTCATCGACGCGCCAAGACTTTCAATAGCCGGCTTTGCTCTCGACGGCGCCGTCGGCCGTTATCTCTTTGCGCTGACCATCGTCGCCATCGTGACCTTCCTTGCTTATCGGCTGGTGTCGTCGCAGACCGGGCGCAACTTCATCGCCATCCGCGACAATGAAACCGCCGCCCGCATCATCGGCATCCCGGTCCTGAAGACCAAGCTTCTGGCCTTCGCCATCTCGTCCTTCATCATCGGCATCGCCGGCGTCATCTGGGCCTTCGCCTATCTGCGGACCGTCGAGCCGGATGGTTTCGACCTCGATCGCTCGTTCCAAATCCTGTTCATCATCATCATCGGTGGCCTGGCCTCGATCCGAGGCGCCTTTTTCGGTGCCGCCCTCATCGTGGTCTTTCCGCTCGCTCTGTCTCGCCTCGGCGGCTTTCTGCTCGGCGATCACTTTGACTCGGGCGTGCTCGACATGAGCCAGCGCATCGTGCTGGGCGCGCTCATCATCCTGTTTCTGATCCTCGAACCCGACGGGCTGGTGGCGCTGTGGGACAGGATCCGAAGACGGCTCCTGTTCGCCTGGCAGTCGACTTGAGCTGATCCGGGGCAACCGCCCCGAACTGAAAATGAACCAGAGGCCGGACCCAAGACGGCCCATACCGGGAGTACCTAGCCATGACCTTCCTGAGCACCATCAAGGCGGCGGCGCTGTCCGCGGCGATGATCGTGTCGGTGGCCTTGCCCGCCGCCCACGCCGACGAGCAATATTTCCCGCTGCAAAGCTACCGCGTCGGGCCCTATGCGGCCGGCGGCACCGGCTTCTTCGGCGGCTTCATCGACTATCTCAATCTCATCAACATCCGCGACGGCGGCGTCAACGGCGTCAAGCTGACCTGGGACGAATGCGAGACCCAGTATGAGGTCGAGCGCGGCGTCGAGTGCTACGAACGGCAGAAGAGCCATGCCGGCGCCGCCGCCTGGAACCCGCTCTCGGTCGGCATCGCCTATGCCATGATCGACCGCATCACAGCCGACAAGGTGCCGCTGATCACCGTCAACCATGGCCGCACCGACTCCACCGACGGCCGTGTCTTCCCTTACGTCTTCCCGCTGCTTCTCAATCCCTACAGCGAGACGTCCGGCATCGTGAACTACATCGCCTCGAAGGAGGGCGGCATCGACAAGCTCAAGGGCAAGAAGATCGTCGTGCTCTATCACGGCTCGCCTTACGGGAAGGAGACCATCCCGATCTACGAGTTGCTGGCGCAGAAATACGGCTTCACCGTGCAGCAGATCGAGGTGCCGCATCCCGGCAACGAGCAGCAGTCGCAGTGGCTGACCATCCGCCGCGCCAAGCCGGACTTCGTCGTCCTGCGCGGCTGGGGCGTGATGAACCCGGTGGCGCTGAAGACGGCAGTCAAGGTCGGTTATCCCGTCGACCATATCGTCGGCAATGTCTGGTCGAATTCGGAAGAGGACGTGATCCCGGCCGGCGACGCCGCCAAGGGCTACACCGCCATCACCACGCAGGCCTCCGGCAACTCCTATCCGGTGGTGCAGGAGATCGTGAAGACGGTCTACGACGCCGGCAAGGGCAATCTGGAAGACAAGTCGCGCATCGGCTCGGTCTACCACAACCTCGGCATCGTCAACGGTATCCTTAATGTCGAGGCCATCCGTGTCGCGCAGGAGAAATTCGGCCATCGCACGCTGACCGGCGACGAGGTCCGCTGGGGCTTCGAGCACCTCAAGCTTGATCCGGCCAAGGTCGAGGCGCTCGGCGCCAAGGACCTGTTCCACTCGATCAATGTCAGCTGGGACAATCACGAGGGTGAGGGCTACGTGACCTTCCAGCAGTGGGACGGCAAGAAATGGAATGTCGTCTCCGACTGGATCGCGCCGGACTGGGCTCTGCTGCGGCCGATCATCGAGAAGTCTGCCGAGGCCTATGCCGCGGAGAAAGGCATCAAGTTGCGCACAGCCGATGACGCCGATGCCGTGACCACCAACTGATCAATCCAAGCCGGGCGTCACGGCCAGTTTTCCGCGACGCCCGGCCCATTTCCGGTTTTCGAACCACGGGAAGTAAGAGCTCATGCCAAACGATGACGTCATCCTTGTCGTGGACGCAGTTCATGCGACCTACAACCACGCCATCACCGCGTTGCACGGCGTCAGCTTCGAGCTCAGGCGCGGCGAGATCCTGGCGCTGCTCGGGGCCAACGGCGCCGGCAAGACCACCACGCTGAAGGCCGTCTCCAACCTGCTGCCGGCGGAGCGCGGCCAGGTCAACGCCGGCACCATCCGCTATGACGGCAGCGATGTCTCGCGCCGCCAGCCGGGCGATCTGGTGCGCGCCGGACTGGTGCAGGTGCTGGAAGGCCGGCACTGCTTCAAGAGCCTCACCGTCGAGGAGAACCTGGTCGCCGGCGGCATCGGCCGCAGCGGCCGCCGCGCCGAGATCAACGGGGATCTCGAGCGGATCTACGGCTATTTTCCCCGTCTCAAGGAGAAGCGCCGGACCCTGTCCGGCCTCACCTCTGGGGGCGAGCAGCAGATGACGGCCATCGGCCGGGCGCTGATGTCGCGGCCGCGTCTGCTGGTCCTCGACGAACCGTCGATGGGGCTGGCGCCGCTCATCGTCCAGGACATCTTCCAGACGCTCCGGAAACTGAATCGTGAGACCGGCCTGTCGATCCTGGTCGCCGAGCAGAACTCGGCGGTCGCTCTTGGATATGCCGACCACGCCACGGTGCTCGAAAACGGCGTCTCCGTTCTCTCTGGTGCGGCCGCCGAGCTTCGCCAGCGCGAGGATGTGCGGGCCTTCTACCTGGGGCAACAGGCATCGCCGGCCGCCAAGCCAGCCCATCTCCATGCCGTTGCCTGAACCGAAATCCGAAGGAGCAGTAAAATGACCGATTCGACCGTCAAGACCGACCATGCCTCCGCCGCCGTGCCGCCAGTCGCACGGCCAACCGCGTCGGCGCACATCATCAAGGACGACGCCGAGGCGATCGCCATCGCCCAAGCGCTCGCCGCCGAATTCGCCAGGGATTCTTCCCGGCGCGACCGCGAGCGGATCTGGCCCGTTGCCGAACTCGATGCGTTTTCGCAAAGCGGCCTGTGGTCGATCAATGTGCCGAAGGCATTCGGTGGTCCCGAATTGTCCTACGCCACGCTCGCCAGGGTGATCGAGATCATCTCGGCGGCGGATTCCTCGATCGGCCAGGTTGCGCAGAACCATCTCGGTGTCGTCGCCGCCATTCGCACGGTGTCGGATGCGGATCAGCAGAAGCTGCTGTTCGCCGAAGTGCTGAAAGGCACGCGGTTCGGCAATGCCTTTTCCGAGTTCGGCTCCAAGCGCGCCGCCGATTTCGAGACCCGCTTCACCGATGCCGGCGATCATGTCGTCGTCAACGGCCGGAAATTCTATTCGTCCGGCGCGCTGCTTGCCCATCTGGTGCCGATCGTGGCGCTCGATGACGAGGGCCGTGCCTGGTATGCGATCGCCGACCGCGCCGCGCCCGGCCTGACGGTCATCGACGACTGGTCGAGCTTCGGCCAGCGCACGACGCTGTCCGGCACCGTCATCATCGACAATGTCAAGGTGCCGAAGACGCATCTGGTGCCCGGCTACAAGGGCTATGACAAGCCGACCGCCGACGGCGCCATCTTCCAAATCATCCAGGTGGCGGTGGACACCGGCATCGCCCAAGCGGCGATCGACGAGACGGTCAGTTTCGTCAGGACCAAGAGCCGCGCCTGGATCGACAGTGGCGTCGACAATGCCTGGGACGATCCCTACACCATCCAGGCCATCGGCGACCTGACGCTGCGCCTGCATGCGGCGCAGGCGCTGCTGGAAAAGGCCGGCCTGGCGATAGACCGGGCGGTGGCCGAGCCGACCGCTGAGACGGTGGCGCATGCGCAGATCGTCACCGCCGAGGCGAAGATCTTGTCGACCGAGATCGCCATCGCCGCCACCAACAAGCTGTTCGAACTGGCGGGAACCCGCTCGACGCTGGCCGAGCACAATCTCGACCGGCATTGGCGCAACGCCCGTACGCACACGCTGCACGATCCGGTGCGCTGGAAATACTCCATCCTCGGCAAGTATTTCCTCAACGGCGAAAATCCGCCGCTGCACGCCTGGAGCTGATTTTCCACCGGCGGGCATAGGTTCGCCGCATCAGACATCGATCATCAAGAGGCCCACTGCCATGTCAAATCCAACAGTCGTCGGCTTTTCCGGCAACATCACCCGGCCGTCAAAGACGCGCGCCTTCGTCGATCTGGTCACCAGGGACATAGCAGCCCGTCACGGCCTGTCGGCGAGCACCTATGATATCGAGGATCTCGGTCGGTCGCTGGGAACGGCAAGATGGGCTCGCGATCTCGACAGCCAGGCGCACCCAATCCTCGAGGAAATACTCGCTGCCGACGTGCTCGTCGTCGGGTCGCCAACCTACAAGGGCAGCTATACCGGCCTGTTCAAGCACTTCTTCGACCTGATCGATCCGGCCGCCTTGCGGGGAAAACCCATCCTGTTGACCGCGACCGGCGGTGGCGAGCGCCACGCCTTGATCGTCGAGCATCAGCTGCGGCCGCTGTTCGGCTTCTTCGAGGCCTTCACGCTGCCCACCGCCGTCTACGCCACCGACAAGGATTTTACCGACGGCGTGCTGCGCTCCGATGCGATCCTGAAGCGTGCGGCGCAGGCGGTGGACGAGGTCGGATTCGTGCTGGCCAACCGCTCGGCAGGCAGGATCGCCGCCGAGTAGCATTCCGTCGGCGGATTGCGACGATAATTCCTGTGGGCGGTAGCCTCGCTTACGCGCAATTTACGACCGCCCGCTACATCTGTTCCTGTCTGATTCGTCTGGGACAGGAACGTCATGAGCAAAGCCCTCACATCCTTCGCACTGGTCGCGGTGCTGACTGCCTTGCTCATGGCGTTGAGCCTGGCTGTCGCCAGGCACGGCTATCCCTATGGAGCCATCGGCGTCAGACGGCTCGATGGCATTGCCGATGCCGGAACGTTCATTCCGCTTGCCGCGGTCTATTTCTTCAGCGCCCTGCTGATGATGATCCTGCCGATCAGGGCGGCCAGCATCGTTCTCACCCATGCCGCCGATGCGGTCTTCTGGACCGTGATCGTGCTGTTTGCCGCCATCGTCGGCTGTCTCGCCGCCAGATGGGCCTTCGGCCAGGGCAGCGCCGTGTGGGCGCTGCTCAACTGGCGGTTCCTGTTTGCAGCAGCGATCGTCGGTTGCCACTTCGTCATGAACGAGCTGCGCCGCAATGTTCTGCTGCGCAGCCTGTTCTTTGTGGTTTTCGCCGCCGCGACGCTGGCCTGCCTGTTCTGGTCCTTCTCGCTCTGAGCCGGCTAATTCTATGATCCAGCGCTGATGTTGCTGGCCGCCGTTGCCATCCATGTCCAGAGATAGGCGGCAAGCCCGCGATCGACATGAATGCGCAGCCTGCCCTGATGGCGATAGACGATGGCGCTTATGCCGGCGAAGGAAAGCGCTGCGCTGGCACTCGCTTGCTTGGCATCGAGTGTCGTCCCGCGCGCGATGAAAGCGTCGAGCGCCGAGCCCTCAACCTCGAACACCTGCAGCCCGGCGCTGACCGCCGTCACCGCGAAGCCTTCTGCGTGCCAGCCCATCGCGACGGCGAGTGGGCTGTTCGACACGACGAGCAGCCGGTCGCGCGCCAGCCGCGCCGCATAGCGGTCGCCTTGCGCCGTGCCAAAGGCACCGACCCCATTTGCGTCCTGGCCGGACGCCCGCGACCAGGCATCGAGGTCGCCGCTGACCAGCAACTGATTGAGGCCGGCGGTCGCGCGCACCACGAGGCCGGGTGCCGTGATGACCGCCGACTGCCAGTCGGGCGCGACAGACCATTTTTCAGCCAGATCACGCATGCAGCCGGTCTCCTACGGGGTCGAAGGCGCAAGGCGCGGTAATCGTCGCCTTGCTGACCTTGCCGAGGTGCTGGATGTCGATCGTCTCGCCGTGGCGGGCGGCGCCGCGTTCGATCAGCCCAAGTGCGATCGGACGACCGAGTGCTGGGCTCTGGTAGCTCGAGGTGACAAAGCCCTGGCTGCGCAATCTGCCATCGCTCCACCTGACGCCATGCGCGCCGGTCGGCAGCGGCGCTTCGCCAGAGGGCACCGTCAGTCCGACAAGCTGCATGCGGTCGCCGCGCGATGCCTCTTCGGTGAACAGCGAGCGGCGGCCGACGAATTCACCCTGACGTTTGGCGCGCGGACCCTCGACGCCGAGATCCTGCGGCAGCGTGGTGCCGTCAGTGTCCTTGCCGATGACGATAAAACCCTTCTCGGCCCGCAGGATCATCAATGCCTCGAGGCCGATGACGACGGCGTCGAACGCCTGGCCGGCATGGCGTAGATGCGCCCACAGCGGCTCGGCGCGATCAGCCCGGATGGAGATCTCGTAGCTCCTGTCGCCGGTGAAGCTGACGCGGGCGATGCGGACCTCGTCACCTGCATAGGAGCCATGGCTGACCGCCATATGCGGCAGGTCGGCATCGTCGAGCGAGAGACCGAGATCCAGCGTTTCGAGCAACTTCCGGGCGTTCGGCCCGGAAACGGTCAGCGTCGCCATTTCGGCGGTGGCGTTGTGGATGTAGACGGCGCCGCGCCCGAAGCGGTCCTGGCGCCATTCCTCCAGCCGCGCATGCACGGCAGCGACATGCGAGGACGAGCACGACACGACGAAGCGATGCTCGTCGAGCCGAACCAGCACGCCGTCATCGAAGACCACGCCATTCTCCGACAGCATGAAGCCATAGCGGCAGCGGCCGGGTTTCAGCGTCGACATGGTGTTGTAGTAGATAAAATCGACGAATTCGGCCGCCTTGGGTCCGATCACCTCGATCTTGCCGAGCGTCGAACCATCGAACAGCGCGACCGACCGGCGAGCGCGCCGCGCCTCGTCCGCGATGGAGCGTTGCGCGTCGGCGTTGCCACCATAGTGAGCCGGGCGCAGCCAGCCACCATACTCCTGGAAGACGGCGCCGCTGGCACGATGCACGCTCTCCAGCGGCAGCCGGCGCACCGGCGCCATCAGTTCGCCGCTGCGGGCGCCGGCAAAGCTCGCCAGCGGCACCGGCGTGAACGGCGGGCGATAGGTGGTGGTTCCGACCTCCGGCACCGTCCGGCCGGTGATACCGGCCATCAGCGCGAGGCCCGGCAGGTTGGAGGTCTTGCCCTGGTCGGTCGCCATGCCGAGCGTCGTGTAGCGCTTCAGATGTTCGACCGAGACGAAGTTTTCGCGTGCCGCCAGTTCGACGTCCTTCACCGTCACGTCGTTCTGGTAGTCGATCCAGATGCGTCCCTTCGAGCCGGGCATCGGCCATACCGCGAGAATGCCGCCCGTCGCTTCCGGCCCGGTGCTGCGCGGCACCGCTGTCGTGGTCTGGCCGAGCGATGCAATCGCCTTGCCGGCGCCTGCAAACACCTCCGACAAGGAAACCGCACCGGCTGCGGCGCCGGCCACGGCGATACCATCGACCGGGTCGCCCGGCAGGAAGGCGGCGCGCGCCTCGCTCCAGGCGAGCTTGCCCCTGGCCTGGCCGAAGAGATGAATGGTCGGCGTCCAGCCGCCCGAAACCAGCACGCAATCGGCATCCAGCCTGGTGCCGTCGTCGAGCGTCACGGCTTGGACACGCAACCTGCCATGCGCGGCGGCGAGGCTATGTCCAGCGATCAGCCTGACGTTGGCAGGTGCGGCGGGCGTGCCGTCGCGCCTGATGTCGACAAGCGTCACACCGGCGCCTGCCGTGGCGAGCGCCTCCGCCACTTCATAGGCGCTGTCATTGTTCGTGGCGATGACGATCCTGCGGCCGACCAGCACCGCATGCAGCCTGAGATAGGCGAGTGCGGCATCCGCCGACATGATGCCCGGCAGGTCGTTGTTGGCGAAGGGCAGCGGCCGCTCGATGGCGCCGGTCGCCAGCACGATCTGGCGCGGCCTGGCCCGCCACAGCGTGTCCGGCCGTCCGTCGCGATGGCGCTGGTTCAGGCCGACCAGATTGTGGTCGTATATGCCGAAGGCGGTGGTCGAAGGAAGGATCGGGTGACCACCCGCGGCAAGCTCCGCAACCGTCTCCTTGATCCAATCGGCGACCGGCTTGCCGTCGATCTCACCAGCCCGGTGGCCGAGCGAGCCGCCTGGCCTCTGTTGGTCGTCGACCAGCGTGACGGACAGACCGGCGCCGGATGCCAGCCTTGCCGCCGCCAAGCCGGCCGGCCCCGCCCCCACCACCAGCACGTCGCAATGGTGGTTGATCTGGTCGGCTGTGCCCTGCGATGTCCAGTCCGTATCGACCGTGCCCAGCCCCGCCATGGCGCGGATGCGTGGCTCGAACATGTGCCAGTCCGGCCACATGAAGGTCTTGTAGTAGAACGCCGCTGGAATGAAGCGCGAGAAGCGATCGAGGAAGGCGTTGCGGTCGGCCAATGCGGTTGGCATGGCGTTGACGCTTTTCGCCACCAGCCCGTCGCGCGCCGCCTCGGTAGTGGCTCGCGTGTTCGGCGTCGCCGGCACGCTGCCACCGATATCGACCAGCGCGTTTGGCTCCTCGACGCCGGCGCCCCAGATGCCGCGCGGCCGATGATATTTGAAGCTGCGACCGACGACCGCGACATCGCCGGCCAGCAGCGCCGAGGCGATGGTGTCACCGGCAAAGCCGTGCACTGTGGCGCCGTCGAAGCTGAAGCGGATCGGCCGCGACCGGTCGATGGCGCTACCGCCGGTGGCGAGGCGCGAGGCGGTCACGCCGCGTGCTCCCCACCAAGAGCGGTTGAGGACACCACCGTGTGGGTGACGGTGTCACGTTCCATGACGAAGAACTCGCCGCAGTTCATATGCACCCAGATTTCGCGCGCGGTGCCTTTCGGGTTGGAACGCAGATAGAGGTAATCAGCCCAGCGCCCGACCGGCACATCGACGCCATCCGGCCGCGTGTTGCCAGCATCGCCGCCATAGTGGAACTCGGTCTCGTCGCGCGGGCCGCAGAACGGGCAAGGGAAAAGCTGCATAAAGTCCTCTTAATGCGCGATGCCAGAGCCGGCCGCTTCGTCGATCAGCCGCCCACTGGCGAAGCGATCCAGGTCGAACGGACGGCTGATGTCGTTGTGCTTGCCTGTTGCCAGCAATTGCGCCAGCAGCGTGCCGCCGGCGGGGATGGCCTTGAAGCCCCCCGTGCCCCAGCCGCAATTGAGGAACAGGCCGGGCAAGGGCGATTCACCGATGATCGGCGAGGAGTCCGGCACGACATCGACGATCCCTGCCCATTGCCGCATCAGCTTCAACTGGCCGAAGATCGGGAACATCTCCAGCACGCCGGCAATCACCGTCTCCAAGGTGGGCAGATTGCCGCGCTGTGCATAGGAGGGGATGCGGTCGAGCCCGCCGCCGATGACAATCTCGCCCTTGTCTGACTGGCTGACATAGACGCCTGTGCCGGGCGACAGCACCACCGTGTCGAGGATCGGCTTGACCGGCTCGGAAACGCAGGCCTGCAGCGCGTAGGAGTTGATCGGCAGGCGAAAGCCGGCCTTGGCCGCCAGCACCGAGGAATGACCGGCGACCGCCATGCCGATACGGTCAGCACGGATCGCGCCACGCGTCGTCTGGACGCCGCGGCAGCGGCCGCCCTCGATGATGAAATCGGTGATCTCACAGTTCTGGATGATGTCGACGCCGAGCCGGCTCGCCGCCCGCGCGTAACCCCAGGCGACCGCGTCATGGCGCGCCGTACCGGCCCGGCCTTGCCAGATGCCACCGAACACCGGGAAGCGCGCATTGGCTGAGAAATTGTAGATCGGCGCCACCCGGCGCACATCGTCTGGCGAAAACAGCTCCGCATCGATGCCGTTGATCTGCATGGCGTTGACGGTGCGCGCCCCAACCTCCATTTCGGCGGTGCTGTGACAAAGATTGACCATGCCGCGCTGCGACAGCATGACATTGTAGTTGAGGTCCCTGGACAACCCCTCGTAGAGCCGGTGCGCCAGCCCGTAGAGCTCGACGCTTTCCGGATAGTAGTAGTTAGAGCGCACCACGGTGGTGTTGCGGCCGGTGTTGCCGCCACCGATCCAGCCCTTTTCCAGCACTGCAACCCGGCTGATATTATGGTTCGTTGCCAGGTAGTAAGCCGTCGCCAGCCCATGGCCGCCGCCGCCAATGACGATCGCGTCATAGGATGGCTTCGGCTCGGGCGAGCGCCAGGCCGGCTGCCAGCCGGTCTGGCCGGCCAGCCCCTCCTTGAAGAGCGACAAAGCGGAATAAGTTCTGGTCATGGCGTGCCGGGCAAGGCTGATTTCTCAGGGTAAAGCGTAATGGTATTGTACATATATGTCTAGTAGGCCTGTCCATCGTGCACGTAGCGGATAGTGCTAGCGTTTGCGCGAAATCGTCTCCTCGACGTAGCGCGAGAACGCCTCGACATCCTCCGCCAAAGGCTCCTGGCCGGTGAAGCTGCGCAGATACAAGGCGACCTGGGCCAGGCGGCTGCTCATCGGCTCGTTGAGTTCGAGCGAGTAATAGCCGATCTGCATGAAATAGAGCACGCGGGCGCGCACGAACGCGTCTTCTTCGTCATAGCCATGACGCACGAACATGTCGCGAATGGCATCGACGCGCTCCTCGTCCGCCTCGTCGAGCGCGCGCCTGATGGCAGGCGAGCGACGGGCCCAGGCCCTGATCGCGAAATCGAGCTGCGGATCGAAGAGCCTTTCGTCCACCCAGCATTCGAAGATGCTCATCACCCCGCGGATCACGGTCGCGGAGGGTCGCCTGGCGCGTTCGACGATGAACCTGGTGTTGGTCTGCCGCCAGTAATCCAGCAACTGGTCGAGCAGGTCCTGACGACTCTTGAAATACCAGTAGAAGCTGGAGCGCGAGACGTCGAGCTTCTGGCCAAGGGTCAGCACGCGAACGCGTTCGACACCATCCGAGATCAACGTTTCAAGCGCAAGCTTCAGCCAGTCTTCGCGGGTGGCCTTGATGTTTCCGGTGGCGCCCGCGCGCTGGATCGTCGTATCTGTGGCTTCCATAGGCACGACGCATGACACGCTGCATCAGGCAAATCAAGGCTATGGACACTTCTGTCCAGGTCAATTCGGCCTAGCCCGGATGATGCCTAGCGGATGTTAGCCGGACTGGGGATCGTATGGCGCTGTCGCCGCCGCGCCATCGGCATGATGCCAGGCCTGGGATTTTGTCGCGGGCGGCTGGCCCACTGCATGCTTTCCCGCAAGGCAATTGTCTGGCAAATACCAATTCAGACAGACGCCGCCGCGCGGCCAACCAGCAGGAAGACAAGACATGACCCTGTTTCGACAGAACCTCATCGATGGCGAATGGGTCGGCGACGCCGGCTCCCGCAACATCAACCCTTCGGACACCGGCGATGTCGTCGGCGACTATGCCTCGGCGGGTGCCGCGCAGGCGGGGCAGGCAATCGCCGCCGCCAAGGCTGCGTTTCCAGCTTGGTCCCGGTCCGGTCCGCTGGCGCGCCACGCGGTGCTGAAAAAGGCGTCGGACGAGATCATGGCGCGCAAGGACGAGATCGGCCGCAATTTGGCGCGTGAGGAAGGCAAGACACTGGCCGAGGGCATTGGCGAGACCATTCGCGCCGCCCAGATATTCGATTTCTTCGCCGGCGAAACATTGCGCCTGTCAGGCGAGGTCGTGCCAAGCGTGCGGCCGGGCGTCGGCGTCGAGATCACCCGGGAAGCCGTCGGCGTGGTCGGCATCATCACGCCGTGGAATTTCCCGATCGCCATTCCGGCATGGAAGATCGCTCCGGCGCTCGCCCATGGCAACACCGTCGTCTTCAAGCCGGCGGAGCTGGTTCCCGAGAGCGCCTGGTCCATCGTCGACATCCTGCATCGCGCCGGCCTGCCGAAGGGCGTGCTCAATCTCGTCATGGGCAAGGGCTCGGTCGTTGGTCAGGCCATGCTCGACAGTCCCGACGTCAACGCCATCAGCTTCACTGGTTCGGTCGGCACCGGCAAGCGCGTCGCCGCCGCAAGCGTCGAGCACATGCGCAAGTTCCAGCTCGAAATGGGCGGCAAGAACCCGCTGGTCGTGCTTGACGATGCCGACCTTGCGGTCGCTGTCGATTGCGCGCTCAACGGTGCCTTCTTCTCGACCGGCCAGCGCTGCACGGCTTCGTCCAGGCTGATCGTGACCGACGCCATCCATGACCGTTTTGTCGATGCCCTCAAGGATCGCATGGGCAAACTGGTCGTCGGCGACGCTCTCGACGCGCAGACCCAGATCGGCCCGGTCGTCGACGCGACCCAATTGAAGCAGGACGAGGATTATATTGCCATCGGCGTCAGGGAAGGCGCCACGCTCGCCTTCGGCGGCGAACGGCTCGACCGCAAGACGCCCGGCTTCTATCTCAGCCCGGCCCTGCTGACCGAAGCCACCAACGCCATGCGCAGTTCGCGCGAGGAGATTTTCGGCCCTGTGGCCAGCGTCATCCGCGTCAAGGATTATGACGAGGCGTTGGCAGTCGCCAACGACACACCGTTCGGGCTGACCTCGGGCATCTGCACGTCGAGCCTCAAGCACGCCACGCACTTCAAGCGCAATTCGGAGGCCGGCATGGTGATGGTCAATCTGCCGACGGCGGGTGTCGACTTCCATGTCCCCTTCGGCGGCCGCAAGGGGTCGAGCTACGGCCCGCGCGAACAGGGCCGCTATGCCATGGAATTCTACACCACGGTGAAGACCGCCTATACGTTCGCAGGCTGATTGGCCTCCGCCGATCACGCCGGGCTGATCGGCCACTTCCGATCATGCCGGGCTGATCGGCCACCCGGGCCGATCATGCCGGCGACGCGGCAACATCAAGAACACCGGACCGGCGCGCGGCGATGACATTGCGAGACCTGACCTGGCTCAATCCGCCGCCGCACCATGCCATCGACGGCGATACCGTTCGTGTGCGCACCGGCAAGGAGACCGATTTCTGGCGCGAGACCTTCTATGGTTTCTGGCGCGACAACGGCCACTTCCTCTACAGTAAGGTCGAGGGCGATTTCACCGCCGAAGTCACGGTCGAGGGCCGCTACGAGGTGCTCTACGACCAGGCCGGACTGATGGTCCGGCTCAGCGAAACGCACTGGATCAAGGCCGGCATCGAATACACCGACGGCGTGATGTATTTTTCCGTCGTCGTCACCAACGATGCCTCGGACTGGTCGCTGGCCACCATTCCAGCCAGCCCGCACGGTGTGCGGATCCGCTTGACCCGTCATGCCGAGACGATCCGCGTCCAGTATCTCGATGCTTCCGATGGCCGCTGGAAGCCCGTGCGGCTTGCCTATTTTCCGATCTCGAAGGCGGTCGATGTCGGCATGATGTGCTGTTCGCCGCAACGCGAAGGTTTTGAGGTCACATTCTCCGGTTTTTCGGTCGGCCCGCCGATATCGCGGGAACTGCACGACTAAAACCGCCCTTCGGCGCCTCAATCACCCGCCAGCCTCGTCCAGTCCCAGTCCTTTGCGAACGGCGTCGCGGATGGCTTGCGGGCCGAACCTGGCCCATGCAGCCTGATGCGCGCGCATGCGCTGATTTGCTCTGCGTTCAGCGTCCAGGCAAAGTCCCACCGCCATCTCGGCTAGCGCCTCATCGCTGTCCGACAGCAGCAGCTCCTGGTTCTCGACAAAGCCAAGCCCCTCTGCGGCCAGCGGTGTCGCGATCACCGGCACGCCCCAGGCCATCGCCTCCAGGATCTTGATGCGCGTGCCTCCGCCTGCCGCAAGCGGGATGATGGTGAGATGCGCCCTGGACAGCAGCGGCGCCATGGTTTCCGGGTCTTCGACGAGCTCCACGCCAGGCAATCCGGCCAGCGCCCGCACTGCAGGCTTCGGCCTGCGCCCGGCAATAATCAGCGTCGCCGCCGGAAAAGCCGCCTGGATACGAGGAAATATGATGCCGGCTAATCTCTTGGCGGCATCGACATTTGGCGGATAGTCGAGATGGCCGACGAACAGGATCACCGGAAAGCCATTGTCGGCCGCAGCCTCGGCGGGCAGCGTTTCGGGGATATCGCTGACGTGGGGAATTCCGTTCGGAACCACATCGACCGGCACTCTGTGCGAGAAAAGGATCATCAGCCTTGCGCGGTCCTCGTTCGAGCACACCCAGACCCTGTCGACCAAGGAGAGCGCCTTTCCTTCGAGGCGCCTGATGGCAATGGCCGTGGCAAGCCTGGCCGCGGCGGACCGCGCCTTGTCGGCGCGATGCAATTGTCCCGCCAGGTCGGACTCGACATTGTGCATGTCGAGGATGAGCTGTTTCGTCAGGGGTCTCAAAGGCTGCAGCAGCTTGAACAGGCCTATGCCCTCGACCACAATTGTGTCCGGGCGGAAGTCTCGAACGAGGGCCTCGAGCCGCTTCAGGGCAGAGCGCGAAATGCGATGTTCTGCCCTTATGCGCCACCAGCCGATCGAGCCGGTGCGAGCTTCACCGTCGATCGATAGGGCTTCGATGCGGATCGGCGGATCGACGGCTTCCACAGCCTGCGGCCGCACCGACGCCAGGCAGACGGGTCCGAACGCCGCTGCCGCCACGGCATTGCGGTGGTTGCGCAGATCCGTGCCGGACTGCGGCGGAAAGGCCGGATCGTGCGACACGACCAGCACACGCCGTTCGGCGCTCCGAGGCTCTGTTCCAGACGGCATTCCAGACCGTTCCGCAATCACAAAAGGGGTTCGACTTGTTTAGCTGAACGGCGCTTTCGTCAAGCGCGTGATCCGCTGGGATGTCCGGTGCAAGCTTCATGCCGACGGCCCGCAAGGGGTCACCGCCTGGACCACGCCAGCCAGCGCGCCGACAACCGCTTCCACAGCGAGGTGAACCGGGTTCGCCGGTAGGCGTCTCCGGCCATCTTTATGCCTTGTGCCTGCGTCGGGAAGGGATGGATGACGTCGGCCAGCGCGTGCAATCCCATACCGGATTTGATGGCGAGCGACACCGCATTGATCATCTCGCCGGC
This sequence comes from Mesorhizobium sp. P2_D1, assembly GCF_056404455.1. NCBI lineage: Bacteria > Pseudomonadati > Pseudomonadota > Alphaproteobacteria > Hyphomicrobiales > Phyllobacteriaceae > Mesorhizobium > Mesorhizobium sp. P2_D1. The sequence continues at coordinate 110,715 of NZ_JBFUDZ010000004.1, read as the reverse complement.
ATGGCTGGCGACGACCGTGGCGCCCAGAATGCGGTCGGACCCTTCCTTGACGTGGATTTTGACAAAACCCTCTTCCTCGCCGTCCATGACCGCACGCGCGACGTCGTGCATCAGCACCGTATAGGTCTTGACCGGGATGCCATCCTGGCGCGCCTGTGCCGGATAGAGGCCGACATGGGCAATTTCCGGATCGGTATAGGTGCACCACGGCACGACCAGCTGGCTCACCCTCTTGCGCCCGAGGAACAGGGCGTTCTGCACCACGATGCGGGCCGTTGCCTCCGCGATATGGGTGAATTTGTAGTCGAGACAGACATCGCCTGCCGCATAGACGCGCGGATTTGTGGTCCTGAGATAATCGTCGACCTTGATGCCGTTGGCATCGTATGCCACCCCGGCGTTTTCCAAGTCGAGACCGTCGACATTGGGCGAACGGCCTATGCCGGTGATGATCTCGTCGACGGAAATCGTCGTCGTGTCGTCGTCCCGCAGCAGGTCGGCGAGCTTCTTTCCGCCTGCCGTCCGTACCGCCACAACCTCGGTGTTGAGCCGAACCTCGACCCCTTCGCGCGCCAGCGCATCCGAAAGGACCTGGGCGGCGTCGCGCTCTTCGCCGGGCAGGAACATGGGGTCCCGCTGGGCCAGGATGACTTTCGCACCCAGCAGGCAGAAGGCCTGCGCCGCCTCGCAGCCTAGCGGTCCGCCGCCGATGACCAGAAGCCGTGGCGGGCAGGCCGTGAGGTTGAACACGGTCTCGTTGCTGAGATATCCGGCTTCAGCCAGCCCCGGAATTGTCGGCAGGCTCGCACGGGCACCTGTCGCGACCAGCGCCTTCTTGAAACGCAGCGTCTTGCCGGCGACAATGACCGCGTCCGGTCCGGCAAACCGCGCTTCGCCGAAAAAGACATCGATGCCTTCCGAGGCGATGGTCGCGGCCGAATCGGCGCGGCTGATCCGCTGCCGGATTTGCCGCATGCGCCGCATGGCCCGCTGGAAGTCGACGTGAAGACGCTCCGGCGTGTCGCCGCCAAAACTTTCGGCATCGCGCATATCGGCATAGAGCCTGGCCGTGCGGATGACCGACTTGGACGGGATGCAGCCGACATTGACGCAGGCGCCGCCGATCAGGTTGCGCTCGATCAGCGCGACCTTTGCGCCGAGGCCGGCCGCGTCGCGGGCGGCGGTCAGCCCGGCCGGCCCGGCGCCGATGACGACGAGGTTGTAGGGACCGTCCGGCCCCGGATTCTTCCAGTGCGGTGGATGGGCGTGCTGGATCAGCTCGATGTCATTGCGGTCGACAGGGAAGGCGGCAGCACTGGTCCGGTCAGGCGTCATCGCCGTGATCCCTCGACAGCCATCCACCCGTGAAGCCCGCCTTGCGCAAGCCTCGACGGATGTGCTGGTTGGAGCGCATCAGTTTCCAGACCAGGCGCGAACGGTGGTTCTCGATCATCATCACCACAATGCCCTGGTCCAGGCCGTAGTGGCCTTCCGACACCCAGCCGTTGCGGCCGAATTTTCGCCGGTTCGCCAGTGTCGGGTTGAAGCCGCTCGGCAGCCGGAAATTGTCGACCACCTCGGGGTAGCGATCCCCGAGATGGCGCAACGCCGCCAGGCAGATCTCCGGCGCGAACGGCAGTGACGCGGGATAGGACCATGGGGCGATCGTCCCGTCATCCGGCCCGAACGGAGCGCCACGCGCGGCATAGCCGGAAAACCGGCGACGCTGACGCTCTACGCTGGTACGAAAGCCGCCCGGTCCGTCGCCTGCCGAAAGTCCCCACAGGTTCTCGTCGTAGCCGCCATAGCCATAGGGGTTGTGCCGCGCATAGTCGCGGTGGAGGTAGGTCGAGCGGCGGCTGTTTTCGAAATAGTCCGAATTCTTCTCGCGCATGAAAGCGTCGCGGATGCCGGCGAAATCGATCCAGGCATGCGAGAACTGGTGCATGAACAGCGGTCCGCCATAGAGCACGTCGTAGCCGTAGATGTTCTCCCACTGGTAGGTGGCCGTCCAACCTTCGTAGCTGTCGCCGGAGGTCGGGCTGTCGGGCGAGGCCATCGACAGCACATAGAGGATCGTCGCTTCGTTGTAGCCTTCCCAGCCATAGTGGAGAAAGCCGCTCTTCGGCTTCCAGCCCTGCCGCAAGGTTGGACTGCTGCCTTGCGCCCACCGCCAGTCGACACGCCGGTAGAGTACCTCGGCCAGCCGGCGGATTTCGGCTTCCTCGTCATCGTCACCGGAGAAATAGGCGCCCGCCACCAGCACGCCGGCGATCAGCAATGCCGTATCCACCATCGACAGTTCGCAGCGCCAGACGCGCAGGCCGGTCCGCATGTCGAGAAAGTGGTAGTAGAAGCCTTTGTGGCCGGTGACGTCGTCGCCATTGCCTTGCGAGGAGGTCGAGAAGAAGCGCAGTGCCGCAAGGTTCAGCTTCACCGCCGCGTCGCGTGTCATCCAGCCTCGCTCGACGCCAATCGGATAGCAGGACAGGGCGAAACCGACGACCGCGATGCTGGCCGGTGAATTCGGCCGCGACGTATCGGCGACCAGCCCATTTTCGGGGTTCACGTTCTCCAGGAAATAGTCGAAGGCCGCACGCTGGTAGCGATCCAGAAGCTCGTCATCGGACAGCGCGGCGGGTTCGGCCCTAAGCAAACGATGCACACTCCAGCCTGACCGCCGCAGGTTCCGCCGGGCAGGTCATCGCGCATGCCGAACTGTCACTCGGTGTCATGGCTTTCCCATATCTTTCTTGCGTTCTCGTCGATTCGGACGTTGGCAATCATACGCGTGTTGCGCTCCCTTCGTTGCCCCCGTCACGCAGAATTGTAGCTGTATCCGCCGACGCAGGGAATGGTCCGATGGATGGCGCTGTCACATCGCCACCGACGGAAAGGCACGTCGACGCAGGAGCATCTATCGGTCCACCTGGTGCTGGAAGAACTGCAGGAACAGTTCCCGCTCGGTGGTGATGTCGAGTTTTTCGTAGATGCGGCGGCGATGGTTCTTCACGGTGCCGACGGTGATGCCGAGGCGCTCGGCGATGTTCGCCGTCGGGTGGCCGGCCAGGATCAGCTGGACCAGTTCCCGCTCGCGCAGCGACAGCTCCGGCCACAGGCTTGCCGGGATGGTCGGCTCTTGCCGGGGCGAGGCACCGGGGCCGGTCGGCGCCGAGGTGCGGGAGAACTCGGTTCCGCGCGCCTTGGTGTCGAGCGCATGCAACGCCTCGAACACCGGCAGCCGCTCGTCCAGCAGGGCGATCTCACTGTCCTTGAAGGTGGTGGTCGAGCGGTCGAGGAAGATGCCGAGGCACCAGTCGCCGCCATCGGCCAGCATGATGCCGACCTCGTCGCAGATTTCCGACTGCGCCAGGAAGCCGGCAATATACTGGCCGCGCTTGGCCGCGTCGTCGGCAAGCCGCTTCAGCGGCATGATACCGAGCCTTCGCTCGCGTCGCCACGAGGCGTAGAAGGGGTCGAACACGTAGTAGCTGGCGAGATAGCGCTGCACCATCTCGTCCGAGAAGCGCCGGTGCTTGACGAATTCCGGTGTCTGCGTCGCTGAATAGCGCGTCACGGTGACGAGGTCGTGCGCGATGTCCGCGCCGATCAGGTCGATCAGGCAGTCGACATGCCTGTCCGTGCCGGTGGCGGCGATCGCTTTGGCGAGCGGCGCCCAGATGGTCCCCATGCGCATGCCCTTTTCTCGGCGATGTCGGTCAGCCCGTCATTGTGTCTTTAGGCATATGGCGCGAGGCCACCCGTCGAATCTAGCCTAGCGACAACTTAGACCAGATTCCGAGGCGACCGTGACCCAGCCCAACCTCACCGGCCCCATCGTTGGCAATCAGCCGATCATTGGCAATCCAATTGTCATCGGTATCGACGCCGGCGGCACCATGACCGACACGATCCTTGTCGATCAGGACGGCCACTTCAAGATAGGCAAGTCGGCGACGACGCCGAAGAACGAAGCCGAAGGTTTCCTCGCTTCGGCCGAGGACGCGGCGGACGCCTGGGGCATCTCGCTGGAGCAGCTGTTTTCCGGCGTCAACGTGGTCCTCTATTCCGGCACCGGCATGCTCAACACGCTGCTGTCGCGCACCGGGCGCCGGCTCGGCCTGATCACCACCAAGGGCCTCGAGGACATGATCCTGATGGGCCGCGGCCTGCAGGCCTGGGCCGACTATTCCTATGCCGACCGGCTGCATGCGGTCACCCACCATCATCCCGATCCGTTGGTGCCGCGCCGCCGTACCCATGGCGTCACCGAACGCATCGACCAGTTCGGCGACATCGTGCTGCCGCTCTACGAGCATGAGGTCGCGGTGGCGGCGAAAAAGCTGATCGCCGACAAGGTCGAGGGGATCTGCATCATGACGATCTTCTCTCACGTCAATCCGGTGCACGAGAAGCGCATTGCCGAGATCTGCCGCGAAGAGATCGAAAAGGCCGGCGCCGAGATCACCGTTTACACCAGCCACGAGGTTCGTCCGGTCATCCGCGAACAGTCGCGGCTTAACTCGGTGCTGATCGAGGCCTACGCCACCTCGCGTGGCCGCAAGCAGCTCAAGGGGATCGAGGACGTCTCGAAGAAATACGGTTTCAAATATGGCGTGCAGACGCTGCTCTCCTTCGGCGGCCTGACCTCGATCAATCATCCGCGCCTGCATGAAACCATGATTTCAGGCCCGATCGGCGGCATCCTGGGTGCGGCCTATGTCGGCAAGCTGATCGGTAACGACTCGCTGATCTGTTCGGACATGGGCGGCACGTCCTTCGACATGGGGGTCATCACGCGCGGCCAGACGCGGATCGAGAACGAGCCGCTGATGGATCGTTTCAAGCTCAACGTGCCGACGCTGCATCTCGACACCATTGGTGCGGGCGCCGGCATGATCCTCAAGGTCGATCCGCTGACCAAGAAAGTCAGTCTCGGACCGGAAAGCGCGGGCTCCGATCCCGGCCCGATCTGCTTCGCCAGGGGCGGTACCGAGCCGACCATCGCCGATTGCGACGCCATTCTCGGTCGGCTGAACCCGTATTACTTCCTCGGCGGCAAGGTCGTGCTGCAGGTCGAGAAGGCCCGCAAGGCTTTCGAGGAAAAATGCGCCAACGTGCTCGGCGTTGGTGTCGAGGAGGCCGCCGAAGGCATGATCGACATGCTGGAGGCCGACGCCAACAACGCGCTGCGCCGCGTCATCTCGGGCCAGGGCATCCATCCGTCGGAATTCACGCTGCTGTCCTATGGCGGCTCTGGCCCGCTGCATCTGGCCGGCTGCTCCAGGGGCATCGGCTTCAAGGACATCATCACCTTCCAGTTCGCCGCCGCCTTCTCCGCCTTCGGCTGCACAACGGCCGATTTCATGCGCCGGCATTCGGTGTCGACGCAGCACGACATCCCCTCCCGTGCCGACGAGGCGACGCTTGCCGCATTCGGCGCCAAGGTCACCACGGTCTGGAACGATCTGACCAAGGCGGCGGTCGACGAGATGATCGCCGACGGACATGCGCGCGAGAAGATCAGGACCGTGCCGTTCCTGATGATGCGCTACACCGGCCAGCTCGAGGACGTCGAAGTGATGGCGCCGCTCGCCGAGGTCAACTCGGCCGACGACATGCGCAAGGTGCTCGACGAGTTCGAGGCGGTCTATGCCAAGGTCAACCACCGCGTGTCGCGCTATGGCGAGGCCGGCTTCACCATCACCGAGCTTGGCCTGATCGCCACCGCCGACAAGGTCAAGCCGGTGCTGCTCAAGCGGCCGCTCGGTGCCTCCAATCCGGCTGCCGCCCACAAGGGCGTGCGCGAGGCCTATATCGGTGGGCGCTGGCACAAGGCCAACCTCTACGAGATGGATCTCTTGCAACCCGGCCATGAGGTGATCGGGCCCGCCATCATCGAACATCCCGCCACGACGCTCGTCGTCCACCCGCAAGATCGCGTCCATGTCGATGAATGGACGCTGCTGCACTACACCCACGCTTGAGAGGGCGATCGCCATGTTGGACAAACCTGCCTCGGCCCTGCGCCTTCGCGAAAGACTGCTCGATTCCGAGCGGTTGATGGAAGAGACCGGCTGCTATGACGGCATCACGGAACTCACGCTGCGCAACCAGGATCCGCTGAAATTCGAGACGTTGCACACGAAGCTGCGCGCGTATTGCGTCTCTGCACGCGAAATGGCCCGCCGCATCTCGGCCTCGCCTGGCGTGCGCGAGGTCGGCGAAATGGTGGTCGCCATCTACACTCCCGAGGGCGACGCCATCGCGCTGTCCAACGGGATAATGGTGCATGTCCACACGATGAGCCGCTTCATCAAGTGGATGATCAAGAACAATTACGAGGAAAACCCGCGCATCCGCGAAGGCGATATCTTCGCCAACAACGATGCCTTCATCGGCACCGTGCAGGTGCCCGACGTCATGGACGTGGTGCCGATCTTCCATGAGGGCACGCTGGTCGGCTGGGCCGGTGCCGTCTGCCATGAGCTCGAGGCCGGCGGCATCACGCCCGGCGGCGACGTCTGCCTGGCGCAGGAGCGCTTCACCGAAGGCCTGTTCGTCTGCGCCGAGAAGATCGGCGAGAATGACGAGATCCGCCGCGACTATGTCATCCGCTGCGAGCGCAATCTGCGCATGCCGATCTACTGGGTGCTGGACGAGAAGGCCAAGGTCGCCTCCTGCATCGACATGCGCGAAAGCGTCAAGCAGCTGATTTCCGAGATCGGCCTCGACTATTGGATGAAGGTGTCGAAGGAGTTCATCGAGGAAGGCCGTCGTGCCCAGCTTGCCCGTACCCGCCAGCTGACCGTGCCCGGCATCTATCGCGGCCACACCTTCTATGGCCACGTCACGGCAGGCAAGCCCGGCTTCCAGCTGCTCGGCGATCCGGACTGGCTCTACAACATCCCGATCGAGATGGAGATCACCACCGACGGCAAGATCACCATGGACTTCGAGGGCACCCAGCCCTGGGGCTACCATTCGATGAACTGCACGCCGGCCGGCATGGATGGCGGCATGTTCGTGACCTTGACCCAGCACATGAATTTCGAAGGCCTGGTCAATGACGGCGCCTGGATGGCGACCGAGCTGAAACTGCCGCACGGCACCTGGACCAACCCCGACAACGAGATGGTGGCGACAGCCACATCGTGGGCGCTGCTGCTGCCGGCCTATGGCGTGTTCCAGCGGCTGCTGTCGCGCAGCTTCATTGCCCGTGGTTTCGTCGAGGAGGCATTCGTCGGTCAGGTCAACAGCCCGATGATAGAGATGGGCGGCGAAAGCCAGTACGGCACGCCGTTCGGCATGGCGCATTTCGAATGCGCCGCTGCCGGCTCCGGTGCGCTCGCCATCAAGGACGGTCTCGACACCGCCTATGTCGGCTGGAACCCGGAATCCGACATGGGCAACATCGAGGTCTGGGAACAGTCGATGCCGATGGTCTATATCGGCCGCTCGATCGTGCCGAATTCCGGCGGCGCCGGCAAATATCGCGGCGGCTGTTCCTTCGTCTCGACCTGGCTGATCAACAAGACTTCGCATCTACGGCTCCACACCTCGGAACACTCCTCGCGTGTGTTCGACAATGGCGGCATGTGCGGCGGCTATCCGGCGCCGACCTGTCAGAAGCACCGCGCCGTGCGCAATTCCAACATCCATGAACTGGCGGCCAGGGGCGAACCGCTGGCGCATGCGCCAGGCATCGACCCCCATGAGTCGGACTATGAGAAGAATATTGGCGGCGACCATGTCGTGGTCGAGGGCCCCTACATCACCTCGCCGCACAAGGAGGGCGATATCTTCAGCCATTCCTACAATGGCGGCGGCGGCTACGGCGACGTGCTGGAGCGCGATCCGATCAAGACGGCCTGGGATGTCGAGAACGGCTTTCTCACCCGCGAAGCGGCGGACAGCGTGTTCGGCATCGTGCTGAAGGACGATGAAGACGGTTATCCCACGGCCGATATCGATGCGACCGTGACGCGTCGCGCCGCCATGCGCAAAGAGCGTCTGGCGAAAGCAATCCCGGTGGCGGACTGGATCGCCACCGAGCGAGGTCGGGTCGAAAAGGCCGACTTCGCGCCGGAGGTGAAGAAGATGTACGCCAGCGCGATCAAGCTGTCGTCGCGCTTCACCAAGGATTTCAGTGATTTCTGGAACGTCGACGCCAGGTCGATCTTCACGCCGGGAGCAAAGCCATGACCTCGTACGGCAAGGAAGTCATCCGCGATCTGGCTGCCGGCCAGCTGCCCTGGCCGCAGACCCGGCGCATCATGAGCGCCTACAAGGACGATGACCGCTTCTTCAAGATGGTCGCCGTCTATCAGGATCGCGTCGCCTGGAAGGATACGATCCTGCTGCCGGTCTCGGATCACCTGTTCATCTGCCAGAGCGGCGATGAGCGGATAACCCGCTGCGAGTGCGGCCACTCCTTCGGCGACTACCGCAAGAACTGGAAGCTCAACGCCGCGATCAACGTGCGCAACACCGAGCAATCCCTGCGCGAGATCTATCCGAACAGCGATCTTCCCGATCCCGAATGGATGGAAATCCGCGAATTCATCTGCCCGCAGTGCGGTACCTTGCACGAGGTCGAGGCGGCGGCGCCGGGCTATCCGATCGTGCATGATTTCGAACCCGATCTCGAAGGCTTTTATCGCGAATGGCTGGGCAAACCACTTTGACGACACTGATCTTGTGAGGCGCATCGCAGGCAAGGTAGCCTGGTTGCCCGCACCGAATTGTCTGGAGACCATGCCTGATGACAAACCTTTCCGGCCGCAGCGCGATCATCACCGGCGGGTTTTCCGGAATGGGCTTTGCCATTGCCACGGCACTCGCTGAGGCTGGCGCCAATGTCGCCGTCGGCTCCTACATCGCGCCCGCCGGCGCCGACAAATCCGATGCCGCCTATTATCCCGGCGCCGACGAAATCGTGCGCGTGCGTTCGGCTCTTGCCGCCCATGGCACCAGCGTTCACGCCGCCCATCTCGACGTGCGCGACAGCGACGTCACCAACCGATTCGCGGCGGAAGCCGAAGCCGCTATCGGCCCCGCCGACATATTGGTCAACGCCGCCGGCACCACCGCCGAGCAGCCGGTCTGCGGCCACTCCGACGCGCTGTGGGACAAGATCGTCGACACCAATCTGACCGGCGCCTTCCGCGTCACCCGTGCCGTGCTGCCCGGCATGATCGGGCGCGGCTGGGGCCGTATCGTCAACATAGGCTCGACCGCCGCCTCCGTCGGCTGGAAGGACAACCCGGCGTATTGCGCTTCCAAGGCCGGCCTGCTCGGCCTGACCCGCTGCGTGGCGCTGGAAGGGGCGGCGCATGGCGTCACCTGCGTCATGATCAGCCCGACCTGGGTCGAGACCGAACTGATGCGCCGCAACGTGGCGCAGGTCGTCGAGCGCGAAGGCAAGGGGCGCACGGCGGAGCAAGCCATGGCCGAAATCGCCAACGGCAACCCGCAGCAGCGCCTGCTGCAGCCACAGGAGATCGCGGCTCTCGCCGTATTCCTTTGCTCGGATCTGGCCAAGGGCATCACCATGGAGAACATACAAATCACCGGCGGAGCACTGTGGTAGCGCTCATCCAGGCAGCTATGGCCGACAAGCGCCGGCCTGATCTCGGCAATCGCCTCGCTGTAAGACAAGGTGACCGGATTTGCCATTGAGCGCAGGGCGCGATAGGTTATATTGCACTGCACAATGGAGACGCCGTTTATTGCACGCCCTTGTTTGCGGATATGCCGACTGGCCCACGGCCTGCCGGCCTTGGGTCGCGCCGGCGGGACTCTGAGATGAAGATTCCAAAGTCCCTGCTGGTCGATCCCGAGAAGAATTCGGTCTATGGCAGTTTTGCCGTTGCCGTCTCGATCTGGGCGTTTTCCTATTCGGTCATTTTCGGCCAGATCCTGATTCTCGCCTACTACGCGGTCTGGCTGCCGCTCATCCTGGTCGACTACCGGCGGTTCCTGCGGCACCTGTCCAGTGCCTGGCTCCCGCTGCTGTTTGCCGCCTATGTCTGCTTCTCGGTCTTCTGGTCACAGGCGCCCGGCATCACCGCGAGGACGTCGATCCAATATTTTTCCCATATTGCCTGCGCCTACGTCGCGGCGCGCACCGTCAGTGTGCGCACATTGACCATAGGCGCCCTAATCGGGATATTTGTCGTCCTGCTCTATTCGCTGCGGGTCGGAAACTATTCCGAGGACGTTCTCGACGGGACCTACAACTTCGTCGGCGCTTTCGCCTCCAAGAACCAGATTGGCTTTGTCGCCTCGCTCGGCATCTACTTCTGCGTCGTTTTCGTTGCTTTTTACAGGCGCGGCTGGCGGAGCGTCATCCTGGCGGTGCCTATCGTGCTATTGTCGGCCTATCTGCTCGTCATTGCGCATTCCGCCACCTCGATGGCCTCGATACCGGCGGTCCTGGCGCTGGTCGCGCTTCTTACAATGAGCAAGCTGCTGTCGCGGCGCTATCGGCGGGTGATCTTCCTGATCGGCGCCGGCCTTCTGGTCGTGGTCGCCTTCGTCGCCTTGAATCTCGGGCTCATGGACTTCGTCCTTGGCCTCTTCGGCAAGGATTCGACGCTCACCGGGCGGACGTATCTGTGGGAACAGGGCTGGAACGCCGTGCAAAAAGCACCGATTCTCGGCCTCGGCTATGCTGCCTATTGGGTGCAGGGCTTCGCCGAAGCCGAGCGGCTGTGGAACGAATTCTACATCACCACCCGCACCGGCTTCCACTTCCACAACACCTATATCGAAGCCCTCGTCGAACTCGGCTTCGTCGGAGCGACGCTGGTCTCGCTGATCATGCTGCGCACACTCTACGGCCACGTCTCGGCGGTGATCTTCAAGGCATGGCAAGCGGATTCGGTGATTCTCTTCGGCGTGATGGTGCTGCTCCTGATCCGCTCCTTCGTCGAGGTCGAGATTCTCAACCCCTACATCATGGGCTCCTTCCTGATGTATTTCAGCTTCTTCAAGCTGGCGCGGCTGCCGGTCACCCGCACACGGTGGAGCCCCGCCTTCGAGCAGGCCGAGGCGGCCAAGAGAGAGGCCGCCTGGCCCCGGCATGTGAATGGTCCGGCGGCCGCCAACCCGTCCTGAGCGGCGCATGACGCTCAAAACTGCGCAGCGGTTTTGACATGCATCAAAAACAAAGGCTTCAAGCGCGTCGCACAAATCCCTTCAAACACGACGCGCTTTATCGTTTCGCAGGCTGAAGCCGGGCCAAGGGGGCTTCGCCTGGGAGCCTTCGCCCAGGCGGGCCTGGCGCAAGGCAGGATCCATCCCTGGCGGGAAGGATCGAAACGGCGGATCGTGCCAGGGTTTCCGGGGTCTGCTGGCTAGAACAATTCCAGGAAAAGTATGAAACGGTTTTCCCGGGAAAAGCGCGTAGCGCCTTGCCTCAGGGAATTGCGTCAAAGCAAAGAGTTAGGGCAGTTCGCCGTTTCGGTGAAACGGTGAACTGCTCAAGGGGTCTACTGGCTGGGGGTCTACTGGCTGGTCAGCGGCGCCAGCTTGACCTTGATCACGTCGCCGGGCAGCACCGGCGTATCTTCCTTCGCCGAGATTTCGCTGCTCTTGCCGTCGACGACCCGCACCAGTGCGTAGAGCAGGCTGGGTTGCTGGTCGGTGTCGCTGGCGGACCTCATCGAGGGATCGCTGGCCTGGGCCATCAGGCCTTTCTGCATATTCACCTTAAGCGCGGCCTCGTTGAGGTCGGCTTCGGTCTGCTGCCGGTCGGTGGCGAGATTTGAACTCAAGGTGTTCTGGGCATCGATGGCGTCCTGCGTCGCCTTGCTGATCGCCTGCTTGGCGGTGAGGATGGCCGTTTCGTAGTCCAGGATCTTGCCCTGCAAGTCGGCGACGGACTGCCGCGAATCCAGCAGCCGGGCGTTGGCGATCAGGCCTTTCTGCGCCAGCGGGCCGATGCTGGTGAGCTGCTGCTGTGCCAGGTCGACCTGCTGCTGCTGGTTGACGATCTTCTTCTGCAGCGACTCGATTTCGGACTGCAGAACCCCCTTCAGATCGCTGAGCGCCTCAAGCTTCAGCTTCAGCGCCTTTTGGTCGGACGTCAGGATCGTCATCTCGTCCGCGACGATGGCTGGCAGTCTAGGATCGCCCTCGGCCTCCTTCGGCACTTCGAAACTCGCCTTGCCGGCCATATCGGCGTCGATACGGGCGCGCTTGACGAGCAGCCGAATGCGCTGGTCGTCAGAGATATCGAAATTGCCCTTGGCGGTGACCAGGTCCTTGCCAAGCTGCGGGCCAAAGTCGGCGTTTCGCCTGATCCCCCCGGCGACACTGATGGCCTTCAGCACCGTCAGCTCTGGCACATAGGGAAATTGGCCGGGGTTCTGGACTTCGCCCGAAATGTAGAATGGCCGGTACTGCGCCATTTCGACAGAGGCTTCCGGCTTGTCCGAAAGAGCGAGCTTGCGCTGCAATGCCTGGCCGATTGCCGCTGCGATTTCGGACGTGGTCTTGCCGGATGCCGGAAGCTCACCGGCGAACGGCACCGACAGCGTGCCGGAAGGGCCAACCGTGTACTCGCCATTCACCGCCGACCAGTCACGGAATGTGCCTTCGACCGTCTGCCATTCGGCAACGCGGATGGTGAGCTTGTCCTGCGATCCGAGACGGTATTCGTCGGCCGCGGCGATGTGGGGGATGACCAGCGACATGGCAAGGCATGTGGCCAGCAAACGCGCCCGCCGCAGCCGGCCGGAAACCGGGCCGCTGCGAAGGGCTTTAAACATATCTGTTTTCAACTGAACGTTCCGATCCGCTTTAGCCCCATCGCCCGATGATGCTTGCCGCGAAAGCCTGGCATCGCGGCGGTCAGTAAGAGCCGCGTGACATCCAGACGGCGGGGACTGTCTTGATGATGATGCGAACGTCCTCGAACAGCGACCAGTTCTCGACATAGTGGCGATCGAAGGCGACGCGGCTGTCATAGGAGACGTCGTTGCGACCGCTGACCTGCCACAGACCGGTCAGGCCCGGGCGGGATTTCAGATAGTAGACGGCGGAGGTGCCATAGATCTCGAGCTCGTCGCGCACGACCGGACGCGGCCCGACAAGGCTCATGTCGCCCTGCAGGATGTTGATGATCTGCGGCAGCTCATCGAGGCTGAGTTTCCTCAAGACCGCTCCGACGCGGGTGACGCGCGGATCGTTCTTCAGCTTGCGGGTCGCCACCCATTCCGCGTTGGCGTCCGGGTTTGTGGCCAGATAAGCGGCCAGCACCTTGTCGCCATCGGGGACCATGGTGCGGAACTTCAGGCACGGAAAAATCCGTCCCCCGCGTCCGATTCGCCTGTGGCCGTAGAAAATCGATCCGCCGTCGGAAAGTTTGACGAGCAGAGCGATCATGACAAACAGCGGGCTGAGAGCGATCAAGCCAATCAGTGATCCGGTGATATCGAAGCTGCGTTTGAGCAGGCCGCCGATCGGCGGCGGAAAATCGATGTCGACCTGCGAAAAGCCCGCTGTGGCCGACTTGGCAACGTCCCTCATGCCGTAAACTCCATGCGTGAACGAATGGTTCGCCGCAAGATACCAAAAAAATGTTGCAGCGCAACACACAATTTACCAACCGGTTGAAATAGTCGCGTCATGAATTGACTAAATAATAAGCTAGCCATGCACAAATTTCGGGATATTTAGCACATTTGTGACAATAAATGGGCAAACCCCGAAAAATAAAGGCCTTTTTGGGGCGGTTCTTAGGCGGGCTGTCCTGCGGGGTAAGGCACGGAGCACAATAGTGCTTTAGCGGAGCTCGATACTCAAGGCAAATCCCGTAAAATACTACTTAATATTGTTTCTTTTACTCAAGAATGGCGATCATTCGAGGTCCGTTCAAATCCCCTTGCGTGCATTGCAGCATGGCCGAATCGATCGCAAAAGCTCAATCAAAAATATCCGGAGTTGCCCTTGCCGCCTACTGCTCGCCTTAATAGAATTGCAAATTATACCTGTCACAGTGGCGACAGGTAGAAAAGGCCGGAAGCAACCGGCCGAGAGCGGGCGACCTTAACAAGCCCGCATGACAAGGGACGGCGCTCGGGTGGGGCAATCGTTATATAGACCCGAGCCGGTTTATGGGCTGTTGGGTATGGCACTTCCAAAATTCATCGTCGGGATGATTTTCGCTCTTTCAATCGTCGTTGCCTGGTCCTGGCTAGGCGGCGCTTCGATCGGTACGACGCTGATCCGCGTGATCATCTGCGCAATTATCATTCAGGCGGGCTACTTCGTCCTCGTCTATGCCATGATCGCCAGGAGCCCGCCGACGCCGGCCGACATGGCTCGCGACGCGGAGAGAAAGCTGAATGCGCCCGAGGTGGCCGAAGGCGAGAAGCTGGGCAGCGCCAGGCGAAGCCTGCACTAACCAGAAGCCTGGCAGCCTCACGCAACGTTAGCGGGTTGGCTCTCRGACTGTTCGCCCAAAAGCATCCGCGACAATCGGCTGCCGGCTTTTTCCTTCAGCCGCTGATATTGCCCGACTTCGACAACGCGGCCGTTTTCCATCGCCACCACCCAATCGGCGAAGGCGATCATCGACGGCCGGTGCGCGATGGTCAGGATCGTCATCGTGCCGCGCAATCCGTCAATCGACTGGGCGATCAGCGACTGGTTCTGCCAGTCGAGCGCGCTGGTGGCCTCGTCCAGGATGAGCAGGGACGGCTTGCGCAGCAGCGCGCGCGCAAGCGCAATGCGCTGGCGTTCGCCGCCCGAAAGCCGCACGCCGCGGTCGCCGACCACCGTCTCGAGCCCGATGTCGAGCCGTTCGACGAAGTCGCCGGCGTGCGCCGAGCGCAGCGCGGTCCACAGATCGTCATCGCTGGCTTGCGGCGCGGCAAGGCGCAGGTTCGCCGCGATCGTGTCATGCAGCAGGAACACGTCCTGCGGCACATAGGCCACCCGATCGCGCCATCGACGGCGGTTGCCGGCATCGATCTCGACGCCATCGACGAACATCGTGCCGGCGGTCGGCTCGAGCAGGCCGAGCAGCATGTCGGCGATCGTGCTCTTGCCCGAGCCGGAGGGGCCGATCAGCGCGGTGACCTTGCCGGCCGGCAGGCCGAAGGTGATGTCCCTGACGACCATCTTGGCCGGGTCGTCGCCATAGCCGAAACAGACGTCCCTGATGTTGAGCCCGGTTGCCAGCGACAGCTTGCCGCCTTCACCGGCTTCGGCAACGCCCGGCTCGCGTTCGGCGTCGAAATGCGCCTGCATGACGCGCATCGCCGTATAGGCGGGCAGATTGATCAAGACCTGCTGGGCCTGCGTCTGCATGTCCATGAAGCGCGGCGCGATGCGCATAAAAACCAGCAGCAGGACGACGATCTCGGCCAGCGACAGGTTGAAGCGGACCAGTGCCACATAGATGAACAGGCTCAAACCAACGACGCTCGCCACCTGGAACACCGCGGTGCCGATCGTGCTGTTGCGCACATAGTCGACATTGTCGGCCTTCATCTTCTCGAGCGTCGCTTGCAGCTGTGCGAAATAGGTCGCCTCGACATTCAGGCTCTTGGCCACCTTGATGCCGCCCAGGAATTCCGAAACCGTCCGGTACTGATCCTGGCGATTGGCGGTCAGAACCCGGCCAAAGGCGGTGGCCCGCGATCGAAATGGCTGCAGGGCCACGAACATCACGATGCCGATAATGACCGCAAACAGCGTCATCACCGGCGAGATGAACACTGAAACCAGCAGATAGCCGGCCAGGAGCACGGCGATCTGCACCAGCATCAACAGCGAGAAGGCAGCGCCCTGGACGCGGTCGATATCGCCGGTCAGGGCATGGTCGAGATCGGAACTGCGCATGCGCGTGAAGACGCCCCAGCGTGCCTTGCCGATGCTCTCGAACAGGTTCATGCGCACGCGGTTGATGAAATCGAACAGCAGTTTGGCCATGTAGACCGACTTGAAGCGGTTGAACGCCGCCTGCACGGCAACAAGCCCGACCAGCAGGCAAAGCACGGTCGTCAGTTGCAGCGTTCCGTCCGGCACCAGCCAGCGTACGAAATCATTGTTCGGCAGCTTGACCGCAAAATCCTGGTCGGGGCGTCCGACCAGATGCAGCAGCGGCACCAGCAGCAGGATGGAGATGCCTTCGGTCAGGCTGCCAAGGATCAGGAAGAGCAGCGCCGTCCAGGTTCGCCGACCGCCGATCTGGGCAATGGCGGCGCCGAATGCGGCAACGTCTCGAAACAGCGACAGGCGAAGGATTGAGGACTTCGACATGATTGCGCTCACGGCCGCCAACGACCTGTCGTCGGATCTCCAGCCGCCAGATCCCTTTCGATCAGGTCCACGGCCTCACCGATCCTGTCGAGGCCCGTCGGGACTTCGAGGCGGCGAACGCCGACATGGTCCGCCAGCCGCGCGCATTGCCGAAGATGCACTTTTGCAAGATCGCTTGGCAGGGCCGCGCGGCCGAACCGCGTCACATAGGAGAATTTGATGATGGCCGGCAGGGCGGCGATGCCGGGCAACGGCGTGATGGCGGCCTTTTCGCCGCGCTCGAGGATATAAATCCTGGTCGCAGGCACCCTGTTGCCGGAAAAGGCGCCATTCAAGCGATGCTGCATCTTGTCGATTGCCGGATGCACTTGCGGCCGCACCTCGGCTTCTCCGAGCGAGATCGCCGCCGCGGCGTCGGCTGCCAGCTTGATCTGCGGAAAACCCGGAACGATCATCGGCTGATCCGGATTGGCGAGATCCAGCGCCACCACGTCATCGGTAAGCAGGTCATGTCCGGCCCGGATCATCGCGCTTGCCGTCGTCGACTTGCCGGCGCCCTTGTCGCCCATGAAAATGGCGCTCGTGCCGGCGACGGCAATGGCACTGGCGTGCAGGACGAGCAGGCCGCGCCGATGCAGCAGCAGCGCCATCACCGGACCCAGCAGCGGAAACGCGATCAGCATGTCGTCGACGCCGGGCGCCGGCTCGACGTCGATGCGGCAGCCATTGCTGATCAGGAATGCGCCGACGGCCTGCCATGCGAGATATTGCCGGTCCGCCTCGAAGCGAAACTCGGTCGCGGCTTCCAAGCCGGGTTTTGGCAGGTCGATCGGGCCGACGGCGATCACGACGTCCGCCGCCCCCGGCGCCGCCGGCTCCAGTTCGGGCAACGCCACCTCGGACGCGATGGTCAGGCCATAGGCGCGGTAGAAGCGGCGCTCTCTCGCGGTCCGGCCATCCGGACGGGGATGATCGCTGTATGCGGCGAGCGGCTCGTTGCGCAGCATCATGCGGGGCTCCCGCTGTGCTGGAGCTGCCGCAGCCAGAGCGACAGCGATGCCGAGCGCCAGACATACTGGACATCCAAAGGCGCCGCCCGATCGGGCTGGCGCTGCAGCCGCGCATAGGCAGCACTCACCTGGGGCAGATTGACGTAGGGCGCGATGCGGCTCGCATCCGAGATCAGCAGCTGTTCCAGGAGGTCGCGGTGGTTGCGCAGCATGCCGTTGACGAGATTGGCGGTGAAGTCGATCTTGTCGCGCCGCCACTGAACCGCCGCCGGCAGCACGCCTTCCATGGCGCGACGCAGCACATAGCGACCAAAGCCGTGGCTGAGCTTTTCCTCACCGGGCAGGCCCAGGCAGAACTCGACCAGCGGCTTGTCCCAGAGCGGATAGCGTGGCTCGACGCCGAAATTGGCGGCAGCCTTGTCGAGAACCTCGAAAGCATGCGGGACATAGCCATTCGACAGGATCCAGCGATGGCTCAAGGCGTCGCTGGCCTGGACGCCGGGCGGCATATATCCGGCGCGGTGAAATCGGTCCACAAGCTCGGTGCGCCTGGCCAGATCCGGATTGATCAAGTCGCGCCAGCCGCGGCCGCGCCGCGCCTGCGCCGGCCTGCGTATCCTGTTCAGGGCGCGATTTGCCAAATGTCTTAGCTTCGCGATCCGCCAGGCCGGCCCGTAGAGGGTCAGGAACTGGAAATACAGGCCCAGCGTGCTGTCGCCATAGGTGTCGGAGGCGCTGCGGATCTCACGCCACAGATCCATCCATCTGCCGGCGTTGGCGAGCTCATGCAGATGGCCATGACCTTGTGAAACGACCTCGTCGCCGCCATGGCCGTCCAGCAGCACCTTGATGCCCTTTGCGCCGGCAGTCCGGTAGATGCCGCGGGTTAGCGTCAGGCCCGGCGCCAGGAACGTCCCTTCCTGCTCTTCCAGCACCCGTTCGAACTCGGCGAATGGCGCATAGTTGCCGACTGGAATCAGCGTTCCGTCGACCTTCTGCTGATCCAGCACCGCATCGATGAACGGGCGCTCGTCCATCGACGAGCCCTTTTCGAAAATTAGCGAGAAGGTGGGCAGCCTCGGCTTGCGCTCGGCGGCGTTCTGCAGGCCGGCGACACAGGCGATCGAGGAGGAATCGAGGCCGCCGCTCAGCATCGCGCCGACCGCCGAGGTTCCCCGCATGCGATTGCGCACCGATTGCGAGAACAGATGGGCGAATTCCTCAGGCGCATCCGACCGTATCGGTCGTTGCGACGGCTCGATCTGCCAGTAACGGCGCAGCACCACTTGTTGGCCGGTGACGGTTAGGCTGTGGCGCGCCGGCAAGCTGAAGATGTCGCTGTAGGGTGTCGCCTGCGGGTCATCGGGAAGCCCGGCCAGAAACCCGGAGATCTGGTGCTCGGAGACATGTCCGCCAACCCCCTCGACGCCAAGGATCGGCCCGATCTCCGACGCAAAGGCAAAACGCCGATCCGCCGCATGGTAGTAGAACGGCTTGACCCCGAAATGGTCGCGCGCGCAAAACAGCAGCTGCCGCTCGGCATCCCAGATGGCGAATGCGAAATCGCCTTGCAGATGCACGGGGCAGGCTTCGCCCCAACGCAGATAGGCCCGCATCAGCAAGGTCGCATCGGCGACCGACCTGTCGCGGATGCCCAGCCTGGCCAGCAGTTCGTCGCGGTTGTCCAGCCGGCAATCGGCGGTGATGGCGAGCTTGCCGTCGGCCATCGTCAGCGGACCGGGGGCGGCTTCATCGGTGGTGTTGAGCCAAGCGTGGCCAAGCGCGATGCCGGTGTCCAGCCACCACGAATTTCCGTCCGGGCCACGATGGCGCATGCGCGCCAGCATCTGCTGGATATCGGCCGCCGCGACCGCCGGTGTGTGCCCCCGGGCCGCTGCCACGTGCCCCTGTCGAAGCAGAATTCCGGCCACGCCGCTCATCGGCTGCCGTGGTCGACCAGATGGGCGAAACCGTCGATCGATCCGCCAAGCACAATATGATTGTCGCTGACCAGCCAGGCATGCGCCTTGAGTTGCTCGCCCGTGCCGCGTTCGATGCCGATGCGTATCTTCGAGGCATTGCCCTGTCGAGCAAGCATGTATTGACCCGAAAGCGCCTGGGTCAGGCACGTGGCGTTGGGAACGAAACGGGCCGCCGCGGCAACCCCCCAGGCGACGCGTCGCAGTTCGCCCATGCTGGCGCACTGTCGCGCATCAAGCCGCGTCACCAGGCTGCGAACACGGTTGTAGGACAACAGTGTCAGCCCCAGCCGAACCGCCGCGACCACCAGCAGGCAGCGGCTAAGGAAGATCATTTCCGAGCCGCTCAGGGAGAGAATGCCAAACAGGCTTCGCCGGCCTTGCCGGCGCCTTCTCTGCTGGGGGCTCCTTTCGGTCGCGGGTTCCTGCCGCAAAACCATGGCCTTATGCGGAACCTGCTTAGACAAGTTCCTCATGATCAAGCCTCGCAAGCCCGTTATCGGCCAGGCCCTTCAGCAGTGCCTTGACGTCGGCCTGGCAGCGCTCCGGGTCGACGTTGTAGCGCGCAAGCACCGCACTGCGGATCTCCGCAATCGACCTGGGCTCCTGGATCAAATCCCAGATGAAGGCGCCGACGCCGTTCAGGCTGTAATAGATGTTGGATTTCAGATTGAGGAGCGCTAGGCCATCGCCGAACTCGCAAGCCACGGCATCCTTGGTCGCACTCACACGAGCGTGGTCGGCTGAATATCGGTCGGCCAAATCCTGGTCGGCCAACTCCTGGCCGGATTGCTTCCAGTTCATCCCAAAACCTCGCTTACACTACGCTTCGGCAGTTCCAGGCAATAAAAGGGGAGTCGGAGGCATGGCCCCCGACTCTCTTATTTTTTTAAACCCAGAGACCCAACGTCATCACTCTGGAGTAACTGCGATAGGCTTCAGGAAAACGTCAGGTCGCCGATCGGCGTATGCGCGGGGAAAGACGCGTCGATCGCCGTGCTGCCGCCGCCGCCCTGGGTGATGGTTTCGATCGAACCATGCACCGTCAGGCTTGGCGTCTCGTATTCTTGCTTTTCAACATTCTGTTCCATTTTACTCTCCAATATGGACTGGAAACGGCTTGTCGAGTGCCGTCAGCACTTGCATGCTGCAGCGCAATAGCTGCATGGCAGCATTTATGAGTCAAGCCTGATTTACCAGGCATTAATCAATTACGGGTTGCGCGAGCACCTTATGTGTGGGTCATGCCTAAAATATGACGTCTTCTAGACCGATTCCCTATGTTTGGCGACCATGTTGATGCCGATTCTTTAAGCATTTGATTTTGCTTGAATAAAACATTTGCCAAATGCTTTTATTTTAGGCATCCCTAATAGGGTGAACTGAGCCGGCAAATCTATGGTGAGGCAGCCTGAAAACGCCTTGTTAGGGGCGGTATTTCAACAGCGGTTTTGACCGGCTTTTCAGAAGTGTCGGTAAACGCTCAGGTTGCAAAATTCTGCACTGCAAAAGGAAAGGCTTTACGCCATCAAGGTTTTTGGTGATGCTTGCTTCGCAGTTGCAGCATACGCGCCGCGCAAATCGCTTTTTTGGGAGACTGTGCGCTAGATGGCCTTGCCGGATGGTTCATATGAACGACTGCGCGCCGCCGATTGTGCCGACGAGGTTGCCTATGTGCGGGCCTGCCTGCGGTTGTATTTCGCCGGGGCAGGAGCTACCGCGGGCGATGTATCGATGCCCGGCCTTGGCGGCGCCAATGTTGCCGACATCGCCAGGCTGAACAAGGTCGCGACCTTTGTCCTCAAGGCCCTGTCACGCGCGCCTGTCAGTGACAGACCGCCCGAGCTTTTCCATTGGCTGGACAGCTACCGCAGGAGGACGGTTTCGATGAACGCGTCCTGCATCATGGACTCCATGGCGATCCATGAGGTGCTGCGCGAAAGCCGGATCGATTTCGTCTTTCTGAAGGGTCCGTTCCAGCAGCAGCTTCTCTACGACGACCACTTCATGAAGCCCTCGGGCGATGTCGACATTCTGGTCTCGCCGGTCGGCTATTTCAAGGCGCGGGATGCGCTGCGCTCGATCGGCTATGAGGTCGCCGGCAAGTCGCGCTCCGTCTGGTGGGTTCGCTTCCTCGGCGAACAGCATATGACGCGCGGCGACGGACCGAGGCCTTCCACTGTCGATCTCCACTACCGCCTCCAGCAGCCCGGCTCGCCGAGCCCGCGCGACGCGGACGGGTTTCTGCGGCGAAAGCGGCAGGTCGAAATCGCCGGTGGGACGGTGCCGTTCACCTCGGCCGCCGACACGCTGCTTTTGTCCTGCATCAGCGTCGCCAAGGCGCTGTTCAACCGCGAACCCTGCGCGGGCTATGTCTGTGACGTTCGCGCCAGCGCCGGCCGCCTCGACGAGGCGGACCAGCGGCATGTGCTCGATGCCGCGGTAGCGCAGGGGCTGGACGATACGCTGCTGCTTGGTATACGCGCAGCCGATGTACTGCTCGGCGGTGCCGGCACGCTGCTGTCGGAGCGTGCGACGCGCATCCTGTCGCGCATCGGCAACGAGGACCTGCTCAACATGGTCATGGCGCCGTGGCTGTCGTCGCTTCGGTGGCCGCAGCGGCGAACGGTGCTGTGGGAACTGTGCGGTCGCGCGCCGGTCCGCTATCTGGCGGAAGCCGGTTGGGCAGCGTCCGCCGACATCAGCCGCCGCATCTTTGAACGGCCGGGCGGTCGTTGAATGAACACAGATCTGGCGCTGATGGCAATCGGGCATCGAACGGGTACGGGGCGAACTCAAATCGATATCACCTGTACGAGAGGCTAATCCATGTCGATGACGAAATCCCAGGTCTGCGTGATCATCGCGGCCAAGAACGCGGCCGCGACAATCGCCGTCGCCATCGCGTCCGCGTTGCGCGAACCGGAAGTGGCGGAAGTCGTCGTCGTCGACGACGCCTCCACCGACGACACCGCGGCAGTCGCGCGATCCGCCGACGACGGCAGCGGCCGGCTTGCGGTGATGCGCCTCGATGTCAATCGCGGCCCCTCCTACGCCCGCAACTCGGCGATCGCCAGTTCGAGATCGCCGTTCATCAGCATTCTCGACGCTGACGATTTCTTCCTCGAAGGCCGGTTTCGCAACCTGTTTGCTGGCGCCGACTGGGATTTCGCGGCGGACAACATCATGCTCATCAGGGATGATGCAACCGGCGACGCGACGAAAATCGTCGCCCCGCAATTTGCCGCGGATCCGGAATTCCTCGATTTCGAGCGCTTCGTCGAAGGCAATATCTCCCGGCGCCGCGTGCAAAGGGGCGAACTGGGCTTCCTCAAGCCGGTGATCAGCCGCGCCTTCCTCGATCGCCATGGGTTGCGTTACGACGAGAGCCTGCGGCTCGGCGAGGATTATGAGCTCTATGCCCGCGCTGTCGCCTGCGGGGCGCGCTTCAAGGTCATCCGCTCGTGTGGCTACGGCGCCATCGTCCGCGCCGATTCGCTCAGCGGCCGTCACAAGACGCAGGACCTGAAGCGTCTGGCCGATGCCGATCTCGCGCTGCTGGCGATCGACAGTCTGCCTGAAGGCTCGAAAGCGGTGCTGAGACGGCACGAGCGGCACGTGCGCGACAAATACCGGCTGCGCAATTTCCTCGACGTCAAGGCCGAGCGCGGGCTGGCATCGGCAGCGGCCTACGCATTTGCCAGCCAATCCAACCTCATCCCCATCGTCCAGGGCGTGGCGTCCGACAAGCTCGAGGCCCTGTTTCGTCGCGTCGGCCTTGTGTCCAGGCACAAGCACGTGCCGCCATTGCGTTTTTTGATGGCTGGCACCAGCACCGGCAAGGAGCGGTGAAACTGTCCGTTTCGTCCGGGTTGACCCGCCGGCGACAAGCTCATCGCGCAAACCATTTCGGTCGGATTTATGAGTTTACGAACTGGGTGGTTGCCTCGCGGCCCAGACGATGGCAGTCTATGTTGCGGTGCAGCAAATTGGACGACCAGCCGAACTGGCCCCCGATCGGATTGGTCTGATGTCTCTCCCTCGCAGGAGCAGGACAAAGCAGTATGAGTTTTTTGAGCCCCGGCTGCGGGGATCGGCCAGAAGCCCGGCCCATAGGCCGGCGATGACAGGAATCTGAGTTCATGGCTTCGATATTCGGTTTCAGATCCAGGGATCCGGCCCGTGACCGGCAGACCGATGGTTCACGCCTTGATCGCCTGGCAAAGCTGTTTGAGCAGATCGCGGTCGAGATCGAGGCCGAGAGAGCCGGGTTGGAGAATCGCTATCGGACGAAGGCGACCAACGCCGCTTTCCTGGTCGAAGCGATGGAGAACGGTTCCACCTCAGACCGCCGGTCATCCGAAGTCAGCGCACTGACGAAGTCGATCCTGAATTGCGAACGCCGCATCGCGGAGCTGTCGCGCCAGAACGGCATGATGAAAGAACTCCGTCATTCGCTGGATACGGTCTTCGACGAGAATGCGGCGTCCGATTCGGCCACCGCTGCCGCCGAGTACACCAGGCCGGCGGGCGCTGGCAGAGGTTGAAAGTGAAGGTTCGCAATTGCTGCAACAGATTTGATGCGAGGCAGGACAAGGTCAGGGGAGGGTCAAGCAGGAGGTCAAGGTTGGCCCGTTCAGGAAGTGGTTCGAACGTCGACTTTGGGTTGGGGATGCACAGCACAAAGGTGAGTTTGGTATGAATTCGAATCCGAAGACTACGTCCACCATCGCAACCGGCGGAACGCCGTTCACAAGCCAGACAGGACAAGCCGGCCTCAAGCGGCTGAGTGCGATCAGCGAGTTGCTGCTCGTCGCTCTTGGGAGCTTGGTGACGGCTCCCGCCCTCGCCCAGGACATTCAGTCGTCGCCTTCATTCGTCGATGATTTCGCCAGCTTCGATCGTGCACGCTGGTATGTTTCCGACGGTTGGTCGAACGGCAGTCATCAAAACTGCACCTGGTCGAAAGGCCTGGTCGCGCTGTCCGACGGCGTGCTGTCGCTCGGCTTCGAAAAGCAGAAGCTGAAGGACCGCGACTACGCCTGCGGCGAGATCCAGACCAAGCAGCGCTTCGGTTACGGCACCTATGAGGCGCGGATAAAGACCGACACCGGCTCCGGTCTCAATGCGGCTTTCTTCTCCTATATCGGACCGTCCGACAAGCAGCCCTGGGATGAGATCGACTTCGAGGTCCTGACCAAGGACACCTCCAAGGTGCAGGTCAACGCCTATATCGCCGGCAAGGGCAACAATGAGAAGCTGGTCGACGTGGCGGGCGGCACCGACAAGGCCTTCAACGACTATGCCTTCGTCTGGCAGAAAGATAGCTTGCGCTGGTATGTCAACGGCCAGCTGGTCAACACGATCACCGATCCGGCGAAATTGCCGACGCATGCCCAGAAGATATTCTTCAGCCTTTGGGGCAGCGACAAGATGACCGGTTGGATGGGAGCGTTCGCCGATCCAGGCCGCAAGCTCACGCTGCAGATCGATCGCGTGGCGTTCACGGCCTTGGGCGAGCCCTGTCAGTTTCCAGAATCGCTGGCATGCAGCATAAAGTAGTTGGGAAAGTCGATTTGAACTGGCCGGGCCGAGAGCGGTCCGCTGCCTTGCATGGGAATGAACTCGAATGAATTTGACGGTCTTTGGAATTGGCTATGTCGGTCTCGTGCAGGCAGCGGTGCTTGCCGAAGTCGGGCACCAGGTGGTGTGCGTCGACATCGACGCCAACAAGGTCGAGCGGCTCAACCAGGGGTTCGTTCCGATTTTCGAGCCGGGGCTCGAAAGCCTCGTCAAGGAGAACCATGCCGCTGGCCGCATCAAGTTCACCACCGACGCAGCGGCCGCGGTCAGGCACGGCGAAATCCAGATGATCGCGGTCGGCACGCCGCCGGGCGAGGATGGTTCGGCCGATCTCAAATATGTGCTTGCGGTCGCCGAGACCATCGGCCGTGAGATGGACACCCCCAAGATTATCGTTGGCAAGTCGACCGTGCCGGTCGGCACCTGCGAAAAGGTGAAGGCCAGGGTCGCCGAGACGCTGAAGAAAAGAGGGCGCGAGGACCTGTCCTTCGACGTCGCTTCGAATCCGGAATTCCTCAAGGAGGGTTCCGCGGTTGCCGATTGCATGAAGCCCGACCGCATCATCGTCGGCACCGACAGCGAGGGCACCGAAGCGGTGATGCGCGAGCTCTACGCTCCCTTCAACCGCAACCACGAGAAGATGATCGTGATGGACGTGCGCAGCGCCGAATTCACCAAATACGCCGCCAATTGTATGCTGGCGACCAAGATCAGCTTCATGAATGAGATGGCCAACCTGGCCGAGCAGCTCGGCGCCGACATCGAGGAGGTCCGCAAGGGCATCGGCAGCGACCCGCGCATCGGCTATCACTTCATCTATCCGGGGCTTGGCTATGGCGGCTCGTGCTTCCCCAAGGATGTGCGCGCGCTGATCAAGACCGCCGAAGGCGTCAAGTTCGACGCCAAGCTGCTACGCGCCGTCGAGGAGCGCAACAACGAGCAGAAATCCGTCCTGTTCGACAAGGTGAACCGCTATTTCAAGGGCAATCTCAAGGGCAAGACCTTTGCGTTGTGGGGGCTGGCCTTCAAGCCCAACACCGACGACATGCGCGAGGCGCCCGCCCGCACGCTGATGGAGGCGCTGTGGAACGCCGGTGCCAAAGTACAGGCCTATGACCCCGAGGCGATGCAGGAATGCCAGCACATCTACGGGCTGCGCGACGACCTGTTGTTGTGCGGCACCAAGGAAGCCGCGCTGCGCGGCGCCGATGCGCTGCTGATCGCCACCGAATGGAAGAGTTTCCGCGCGCCGTCCTTCGACGCGATGAAGGATGCGCTGACCACGCCGATCATCTTCGATGGCCGCAACCTCTATGACCCCAAGGTCATCGCCCGCCACGGCATCGAATACCACTCGATCGGCAGAATGGCGGCATGAGGCCGGGAGCGAACAGCCGGAAGCGGTATTCGGCGGGTGCGCCCGGCGCGGCAAGGAGTTGTGGCTGATGGTGCTGGACGTAAAGCCCGAGCAAATCACCAGCGATCATTTCGATCTCGTCGCGATCGGTTCCGGCTTCGGCTCGGCCTTCTTCCTGCACGAGTTCGCCAAGCGCCGAAAGGCACGCGTCCTGGTGCTCGAATGGGGCCGGCACAACACCCATGAATGGCAGCTCCAGCAGAATGCCAACACCGACATCGACGACGAGACGACCTACAAGACCAATTCCGACAAGCCGTGGAATTACACCATCGGACTGGGGGGTGGAACGAACTGCTGGTTCGCGCAGACGCCAAGGTTCCATCCCAATGACTTCAGGCTGAAAAGCACCTACGGCATCGGCAATGACTGGCCGATCAGCTATGACGACGTCGAACCGTTCTACTGCGACGCCGAAGACATCATGTCGATCTCCGGCGATCCCGACATGGCGGCGATGCTGCCGCGCTCGAAGCCGTTCCCGCAACCGCCGCATCGCATGTCGACGCCGGACCGGATGATGAAGGCGGCGCAGCCCGGTCAGCATTTCGTCATGCCGACGGCGCGGGCGCGAGTGCCGACCGCGCAGCGCACCTCATGCTGTGCCAACCTGCGCTGCTGGCTGTGTCCGGTCGACGCCAAATTCACCGTCAACAACGGCTTGATGCATGTCTTCGAGCATCCCGACATTTCGGTTTGCCTCGGTGCGGAGGTACGGCGGCTCGATCATGTCGGCGGCACGGTCCGCTCGGTCACGTTCATGCATGACGGCAAGGAATACCAGGTCAGCGGCGACCTTTTCATTCTCGGTGCCAATGCCATCCAAAGCGCGGCGATCATGCTGCGGTCCGGCCTGGGCGGCGAATTCGTCGGCCGCGGCCTGCACGAATCATACGGCTGGAACTTCGAGGTCTATCTCGACGGTGTCGACAATTTCGACGGCAGCACCATCACCACCGGCCTGAACTTCGGCCTCTATGACGGTCCGCACAGATCGGAGCATGCGGCGGCACTGGTCTATTTCGAGAACCGCTGGCAGCACGGAATGCGTGCCGAAAAGGGGCGGCTGCGCCAGGCGCTGCCGCTCGTCGTGGTCACCGAAAACCTGCTCGACCACGAAAATTTCGTCACCCTCGACGAAGACGACAACGCCTTCGTCAACTTCAAGGCGCCGTCGGACTACGCGGTCAAGGGCATGGCCCGCGCGCTGGAGAAATTGCCTGACCTTCTGGCTCCGCTGCCGGTCGAAAAGCTATTCGATCGCGGCATCCGGCCAACCGAATCGCACGTCCAGGGCACGCTGAGGATGGGAACCGGCCCGGCCGATTCGGTCATCGACAGCGACATGATCCATCACCAGTTGAGAAACCTGGTTGTCGTCGGCACCAGCACCTATCCGAGCTGTTCCTGCGCCAACCCGAGCCTGACCGCCGCGGCCCTCTCCCTGAGGGCGGCGAGCCGCATGGCGTGAGAGGAGGGCATCTGATGATCGAAGTTTCCAGACGCTCGGCCTTGGCCATCGTGGCCGGTGGGGTGGTGTCGACGGGCGTCGCCTTTGCCGCCGTCAGCTCGTTTTCCGATGAGGACCTGGTGCGCGTCACCCTCGAAAAATACCTCGGCAGGCTCAACATCCGCATCGAGCATCTGCAGCAGTTCGTGCTGGAGTTCCGCAACCGGAACCCGTGGATATTTCCCAGTGACAAGCTTAGCGACGCCGTCACCCTGGTCGAGGAGCTTAAATTGGGCGCCGTCCGCCGCCTGCTGCCCCAGGAGAAGCGGGAAGATCTGATCCAATTCGATCGCTGGGTCATCGCCGAATTCCATATGCTGACGGACTACGCATGGCGCAGTTCGCCCAATGACCCGATCCGGTTTACCGGCTGGCAATCCTGTACCAATCCGTTCGCGAATCTGGAGCCGCCGAAGCTTGCCTGACGTCGAAAGCGAGGCGCCGCCGGTTGCCTCGGAACGAAATACGATATGCGACAAGGAGCCCGATCCATGAAAGTCCTTTTTGCAGGTGGCAGCGGCTATCCACCCGAGTTCAGCGGCGGCGTTCAGTCGAGCACCCACCATCTGGCCGAACAGTTGATCGAACATGGCCATGAAGCCGCTGTGCTCGCCGCCCTGTTCGGCGATGGTGTCTTCGGCTTGAAGGCGCGCGCCAAGATGAAGCTGTTGCGGCAACCGGCGGTCATCGACAGCTATCCCGGCTATCCGGTGGTGCGGGCCTGGTTTCCCTGGGAGGCGGCGGCCTTTGCCGTCGACAGGCTGAAGCCGGACGTGGCCGTGGTCCAGTGTCACAAATCGGTTCCGATCGGCAAGGCGCTGCAGGCGGAGGGCGTGCCTTTGGTCGTCTATCTCCGCAACGTCGAATTCCATGAACTGGGCGGCGACCTGCGCGAGCTGCGTTCCGCGCTTTACATCGCCAATTCCGAGTTCACCGCGCGCACCTACAAGAACGAGTTCGACATCAACGCGACGGTGATCCCGCCGACCATCAATCCGGCGCATTACAGCACGCCGACGACGGGCCAGTTTGTCACGCTGATCAATCCCTATGAGGAAAAGGGTTTCGAGCTTGCGGTGCGCATTGCCGGCGCCTGCCTCGAGATACCGTTCCTGTTCGTCGAAAGCTGGAAGCTGGAAGACGATCATCGGGCGCGGATCGAACAGACGATCGCACCTTTGGGCAATGTTGTGTTGGAGAGCCGCACCAGCGACATGAAGACGGTCTACGGCCGCACCAAGATCCTGCTTGCTCCCAGCAAATGGGAAGAGGCATGGGGCCGCGTCGCGTCGGAAGCCCATTGCAGCGGAATCCCGGTTGTCGGCTCGCGGCGTGGCGGCCTGCCCGAGGCGATCGGCTCAGGTGGCGTGGTGCTCGACTACGATGCACCGCTCGCCGACTGGGTCGCGGCCGTCAGGCGGCTGTGGAACGACAGCCAGGAATATGACCGGGTCTCGGGCCTCGCGCGCAGCTTCGCCGGGCGGCCGGAACTGGAACCCGACCGCCAGTTCATCACCTTCTTCTCGATCGTGGACAGGGCGATACAGCAGCGCGCGCGGCAAGCCGCTTAACCCAGGCTCGCGGCGTCAGCCGCGTAGCAACCAACTCGCGGCAAGCCTCGCAGCGTCGTGTGGATCAGGCCGGGCGTTTGACCCGGCTCTTTAGCGTCTCGTAACCGCGCGCGCCGAGCAGGGCGCGGGCAAGAGTCTTGGCGGCGCTTTTGCGGCCCTCTTGCGAGTTGATCTGCCGCAGCCTTGCCGGCAGGTTGCGGGCCGCCTGGCCGAGCGCCGGCAGCGACAGCGCATCGGGAAAGCTCACCATATGCGTTTCGACGCACAGCACCGGCTTGCCAGACAGTTCGGTGATCTTCAGCGCCTGCTCGTGCTCGCTTTCGATGAACAAGATGGCATCGGATTTGCGGTAGAAATCGGCCTTGAAACTGCCATGCGCGCCAAGCCGCTGCCGCTCCGCCTTGCTCGGCAGATCGAGCATGATCAGCCGGTCGTATTTGATCTCGTGTTTGGCGAGCCATGCCTCGGTCAGCTCGCGATATTTCTCCAGCCGGCTGGTGACCAGCCAGCCGATCTTGTGTGTCGCAACATGGAGAGGCCGCGCCTCGCTGAGGAATTTCTCATAGGCCGGCCCATCGTCGTTTTCGGCTTCGGTCGGATCGAGGCACAGCACGCCGTCAATGTCGACGCAGCACTGCGCCAGGAATTTGTGATGCATGAAATTCCACTGGAACATGCGCGGATGCGGCACGACCTCGAAGACGACATCGGTTTCCTGATGTTGCGGCTGCAGGCCGAACACCGCGGCAAAGGTGAAATCGGCCTTGATGCCAGCCGTCTCGATGCGCGAGCGTGCATCGCGCATGGCGTTGCCGCCGGCGACGCTGTCGTCGATCACCAGCACCTTGCGCATTTCGGAGACCTTGCGGTCGAGTGCCGCCCGGCGCTTGGTGATGCCCGACGTGTAGATCCGCCCGGCCAGGAAGCTGTCCAGATCGGTCATCGGGATGTTCGCCGCCAGGCTCACCAGCGTCGCCGCGAGCACACCGCTTCTGGGAACGCCGACGACCAGGTCGATGTCGCGCGGCAGCCGGTGCAGGCCCCTGACGATGGCGTCGTTCATGTCGGAAATCGATCGGTAGTGCATAGGGTCAGACCTGGTCCTGGAGTGAATGTCCGCACCTGTCGAGGTCGCGCAAACTATTGCGCCTCGCGTGGTGCTGCTGCGGGCAGCCTTGCCGGCAGCATCTTCAAGGCCTCGCGCAGGGCTTCGCGGCCGGATGCGAATGCCAAGGCGACGACGATGGTGATCAGATAGGCGAGAACGGCGCCGCTGGCCAAGCCAATGACATGCTGCTGAGGCAGCAGCGGCTTGATGAACCAGATGGCGGCCAGCGCCAGATGGGCGCCAAGCACGAACGGCGTTGCCGCACGCAGCACGTGGTGCGCCTGGAGCGGACCGCTCTTGCCGACATAGAGCCACAGGAACGGCGTCCTCAGATACTCGCTGATCGCATAGGCAATCGCCACGCCCAGCGCGCCATAGGGCAGGCCGAGCGCGAAGGCCAGCACCGACGTCACGGCCGTTATGATGCCCCAGCGCATGAAATCGCCGGAGCGGCCCTGGCTGACGAAAAGCCATCCCGCCGGATTGTTGAGCGGCTGCAGCAGCCCGGCAAAGCCGAGCGCCAGGAAAATGTCGGCGCTCGCGCGCCATTGCTCGCCGAGCACGAAGGGGATCAGCACGTCCGACATCGCGGTGGCGAAGGCGACGCCGGGAAGCGCCACCAGCAGGATCAGCGGCATGACGCGCAGATAGGCACTGCGGTAGCGGTCCGGCTCGTCCTTCAGCCTGGACAGCGCCGGAACCATCACCTTCGACAACGGATTGGTGATCTGGCTCAGCGGAAACAAAAGCAGCTTGTAGGCGCGGTCATAAAGGCCGAGCTGGGCTTCGCCCCAGTATTTGCCGATCAGCACATTGTCGAGGTTGCGGGCAAAGAAATTGGCGAAGTTGAAGCCGGTGATGCCGGCACCGAAATGGATCAGTTCGCTGATTCCGGCGACCTTGCGCGGCAGGCCGGGACGCCAGCGCGAGCTTGCCCAGTAGCAGAGCGTCGGCAGCACGGAACCGGTCAGCGTGCCGGCAAACAACGCCCAATAGGAGCGGTCGATGAAGGTCCAGGCGATCGATACGGCGAGCCCCACGACGGCGCTGGCGACGTCGATGACGGCCAGCCGGCCGAACTGCATGCGGCGCGTCAAAAGCGCCAGGTGCTGCGCGCCCAGCCCATAGGCCATGATCTGCAGCCCGAACGCCGCCACCAGGCCGGCCACGCGCGGCTCGCCGTAGAAAGCGGCGACCAGAGGGGCGGCACCTGCGAGCACGCAGGCCAGAATCGCGCTGACGGCCACATTGATCCAGAAGAGGTAGTTCACTTCCTCATGCCGGATGCCGCTCTTCTGGATTGTCGCCTGGGTCAGGCCGAAATCCTGGAACAGCGCGATGAAGGCCAGCACCGGCGCGCACATCGCCACGACGCCGAAATCCTGCGGCGACAAAAGCCGCGACAGCACGATGACGGATATGATCTGTGTCGCGACGCGCACCGATTGCGCCATGGCCGTGACAACCGCGCCGCGCCCAACGGATTTGCGCAGGGAGCCTTCCGGCGGATCGAATGCATTGGCTTCCAAATTCAGGATTCCTGACTTTTGTGCGGATTTCCGACCCCGAAAAAATCCACCACCTCCGCCAACGACAAACTACGGCAATAATTTTGCAGTGCAACAGAAAAGGTGGATCGTTGCGCCAAAAATGTTGCGATGCAGCAAGAGCTGTACTAGGTTCTCCTTGGGTGGGCCAACAGCGGTCGAGTTTTCATGCTGCATGTCTTGTACCTTGTGCACGACGTCTCCGATCCGGCCGTGCGCCGGAGGATCATAATGCTCAGGGCAGGTGGGGCCGAGGTCACGTTGGCCGGCTTCCGTCGCACCACAAATCCGATTGCGGATATCGAGGGATTGCGGCCGATCGACCTTGGCGCGACGCGTGACGGGCGATTCGGCCAGCGGCTCGCGGCGGTCACCAAGGCGGCGGTTTCGATCGGCTCCAGGCTTGGCGGCATGCCCAGGCCCGATCTCATCATTGCGCGCAACCTGGAAATGCTTGCGCTTGCCCGTCGCGCCAGATCCGCCTTCGGTGCATCGGTTCCGATCGTATACGAGTGCCTCGACATTCATCGCCTTGTGCTTCGCAAAGATGTCCTGGGCAAGGCGTTGCGCGCCGTCGAACGCTTCCTGGCCAGGGACGTGAAGCTGCTGGTGACCAGTTCGCCTGCCTTCATCGCCAATTACTTCAAGCCGTTCGGACAGGTTGCGGCGCCGATCGAACTGGTCGAGAACAAGTATTTCGAGGCAGCCGCGATTCTGCCCGGCAGCCCTGAAGCGCCCGTTAGCCCTGAAGCGCCCGTTAGCCCTGAGGCGGTTGAGAGTCCCGTCGGACCGCCATGGCGAATCGGCTGGTTCGGCGCGCTGCGCTGCCGCCGCTCGCTCGAACTGCTGGCCGATTTCTCCCGCCGGATGGAAGGACGAGTCGAGATCGTGCTGCGGGGCCGTCCGGCTCTATCCGAATTCCCGGATTTCCATGCCTTCGTCGAATCAGAGCCGTGGCTCTCGTTTGGCGGGCCCTATCGCAACCCGGAGGACATGGCGTCGATCTATGGCGACGTCCATTTTTCCTGGGCGATCGATTTCTTCGAAGCGGGACAGAACTCCGAATGGCTCCTGCCCAACCGCCTCTACGAAGGCTGCCGCTTCGGCGCGGTGCCGATCTCGATGGGCGACACCGAAACCGGGCGGTTCCTCAGCAAGCAGGATATCGGCATTCTCTTGCCGGAGGCTTCGCCCGAGGCGCTCGAAGCGACGCTTGGCAAGATGGATGAGCATCGTTTCGCCGGGTTGAAGGCGCATGTTCTTGCCCGCAACCCGAGGATCTGGAGCTACGACCGCAGCGATTGCCGGGCGCTTGTCGAGCGGCTGCGCAGCCTGACCGCCGTATCGGGTTCATTTGCAGCCGAGGCGTTGGCATAAGATGGCTGAACATGGACAGAGGCTGATGACGCAGACTAAAAAAACTTCATCCAGCCTGATCGTTATTCCGTGCCTGAACGAAGCGGCCCATATCGGTGTGCTGCTCGATCAACTGCGTCCCGCCGCGGCAAGGCTTGGCGCCAGGATCATCGTCGCCGACGGCGGCAGCACCGACGGCACGCTGGCTATCGTCAAGGACATCGCAAGCAAGGATCCGCGCGTTATCCTGCTTCACAACGAACGGCGCATCCAGAGCGCGGCGATAAACCTCGCCGTCGGTACCTTCGGCGAAGGAGCAGACTATCTCATCCGCATCGATGCGCATGGCGGCTATCCCGACGACTATTGCGACCGGCTGGTTGAGGAGGCATTGGCCACCGGAGCGGATTCGGTTGTCGTTTCGATGCTGACCAGCGGCAGCAGCACCGTGCAGAAGGCTGCCGCGGCGGCGCAGAATTCCAAGCTCGGCACCGGCGGCTCCAAGCACCGGCACCGCTCCGCCGGAGAGTGGGTCGATCACGGCCATCACGCGCTGATCAGGATATCGGCGTTCGGTTCTGTCGGCGGCTATGACGAGACATTCAGCCACAACGAAGATGCCGAACTCGACTACAGGCTGAGACAGGCCGGCTACAAGATCTGGATGAGCGGCAAGACGCACATGATCTACTACCCGCGCACCTCGCTCAGCGGCCTCTATTTCCAGTATCTCGGCTATGGTCGCGGCCGCGCCAAGAATGTGCTGAAGCACCGCGTCATCCCGAAGGTCCGGCAGATGGTGCCGCTCCTGGTGTTTCCGGTCGTGCTGCTGGCGGCGCTCTCATTCGTGCACTGGCTGGCGGCGGTGCCACTGCTCCTGTGGGCCTCGGTGTGCCAGGGTTACGGCCTGTGGACGGCCATCCGCCAGCGCAATGCCGACATCGCGCTGGCCGGCGTCTCGGCGATGGTCATGCACCTTGGCTGGTCGATCGGCTTTTGGCTGCAGCTTCTCGGCCTCGGGTCGCGGCGCGGGGTGGCGTGATGGCCAAGAAGCTCAGCATTGACATCGGCGTGTGCACGTTCCGGCGGCCGGAGCTGGCCGACACCCTGCGCTCGCTCGACGGCATGCAGATGCCGGCCGGGTTCGATATCAGCATCATCGTCGCCGACAATGACGACACGCCGACCGCCCGCGACCTGGTGACGGCGCTGTCGCGGGAATTGACGGTGCCGGTCCGCTATCAACATTGCCCGGCGCGCAACATTTCGATCGCTCGCAACGCTTGCCTCGACGCCAGCACAGCGGATTTTGTCGCTTTCATCGACGATGACGAGACGGCCACGGCGCGCTGGCTGGCCGAACTGGTCGCGACGGCGCAAGCCAGCGGAGCGGCCGCCGTGCTCGGCCCGGTCCGGGCGCGTTATCGCGCGGATGCGCCGGACTGGATGCAGCGCGGCGATTTCCATTCGACCTTGCCCGTCTGGGTGCGCGGCGAGATCCAGACCGGCTACACCTGCAACGTTCTGCTCCGCATGGGATCAGACAGCCTGCGTGGCCGCCGCTTCAGCTTGGCACGCGGCCAGACCGGCGGTGAGGACACCGAATTCTTCGACCAGATGCACAAAGCGGGCGGCCGCATCGCCTTTTCGCCCGACGCCTGGGTCGACGAGGTGGTGCCGCGCTCGAGGGCGGCGTTCGACTGGCTCGGCCGCCGTCGTTTCCGCGTCGGGCAGACGCACGGGCATCTTCTGGGGCGCAACGCGCGCGGCATCGCCCTGGTCAAGCAGGTTGGCCTGGCGTCGGCAAAGGCCATCTATTGCTTCGCCTCTGCGCTTCCGGTCGTCGTCAGCCCGGTTCGAAGGAACCGCAGCGTGCTGCGCGGCATTATGCATATCGGTGTCGTCAGCGGCCTTGTCGGCATCCGCGAAATCCGTCTCTACGGCCAGCCTTCGCCGCAGGAAGGGGGCAAGCGTGCAGCCTGACGTCAGCTTTGTCATCGCCGCCTATAACGCCGAGGCGACCCTCGACCGGGCGATCACGAGCGCCATCGCGCAGAAAAACGTCAGCGTCGAAATCATCGTCATCGACGACAAGTCGCGCGACGCGACGCTCGACGTGGCGCGGGCCTATCCGCAAGATATCGTTCGCGTCGTCGCCCTGGCCAGCAATCGCGGTCCCGGCGGCGCCAGGAATGCCGGGCTCGATGTCGCCCGCGGCAGATGGATCGCGGTTCTCGATTCCGACGACGCCGTTTTTCCCGACCGCATCGCGGCCATGATCGCCCGCGCCGAAAAGGCGGGCGCCGAGATCGCCGTCGACAATTTGCAGGTCATTCGCGAGGACGGTGTCGTCGAGGACGCGATGTTTCCAACGCGCTATCTGGAGGATTTGAGCGAAATCTCGCTGGCCAGCTACATCGCCGGCAACGTCGTTTTCGAATCGAAATTCAATCTCGGCTACCTCAAGCCGATCTTCCAGCGCGCGTTCCTGAACGAAAACGAGCTTCGCTATGATGAAAAACTGAGCATCGGCGAAGATTACATCCTGCTCGCCAACGCCTTGGCCAAGGGCGGCAAATGCGTGGTCGAGCCGACGACCGGCTATGCCTATCATATCCGCAGCGGCTCCATCTCCCGGGTGCTCGAGCTTCACCACGTCGAAGCGATGCGCAAGGCAGATGCAGTGTTCGCTCAAACCCATTCGATGGACGAGGCCGCGCAAGTCGCGTTCGCCCGGCGCAGCCGCAGCCTGCGCAAGGCCGCATCGTTCCTGTCTATGGTTCAGCACATCAAGGCGCGGTCCCCGCTCAAGGCGATCCGGACTGCGCTCAGCGACCCGGCGGCGGTCAGGCATATGGGCATGCCGATCGCCGTGCGGTTGCGAAGAGTAGCGGCGCAGTTTGCCGTTGGGGTGGGGAGGTGAAGATGCAGGCACATGAAGGGATTTTTCGTGGCTTGTGAATGGACTGAAGTCGATCTCCTCAGAAGGAATTTGCGATGAAGAAAATCAGGAAGGCCGTGATACCGGTGGCAGGACTTGGAACAAGGTTCCTGCCGGCGACCAAGTCGATGCCGAAGGAAATGCTCCCCGTCGTCGACAGGCCTGTCGTGCAATATGCGGTGGACGAGGCCTTCGAGGCGGGCATCGAGCACATTGTGTTCGTCACCGGCCGCAACAAGGCGGTGATCGAGGACTATTTCGACCTGCATCCGGAATTGATCGGAACCCTGGAGCAGACCGGCAAGAAGACCCAGCTGGAGGCGCTCGAAAGCATGCTGCCGGTGGCCGGCGCCACCTCCTTCATCCGCCAGCAGTCGCCGCAAGGCCTCGGCCATGCCGTCTGGTGCGCGCGCGAAGTCATCGGCAACGAGCCCTTCGCCTTGCTGCTGCCGGACATGGTGTCGTTCGGTGGCCGCGGATGCCTGGCCGAGATCGTCGATCTCTATGCTGAAACCGGCGGCAACGTCATCGCCGTCGAGCGCTGCGATCCGACCGAGACCAACAAATACGGCATCGTCGGCCGTGGCGCCGATATCGGCGGCGGCTTCGAGGTGACGGCCATGGTCGAAAAGCCCGCGCCTGCCAACGCGCCGTCGAACTTCTACATCAACGGCCGCTACATCCTGCAGCCCGAGATTTTCGCGCTTCTGGGCAATCAGCAGCGCGGCGCCGGCAACGAGATCCAGTTGACGGATGCCATGGTCCGGCTGTCGCGGGATCAGGCGTTCTTCGCCCAGCCGTTCAAGGGCCGCATGTTCGACTGCGGTTCGAAGGAAGGGTTCATCCAGGCCAACATCGCCTTCGCGCTGGCGCGCGACGACATGAAGGGCCCGATTTTCGAGATGCTTCAGGAGTTCGTCCGGTCGCATGAACGCCAGGAAGAAGCCGCATAATGCCCATGTTTCGGGAGCATTTACAGATGGCYGGCGACGCGGGGCGATAGCTCCCGCRCCGCCTGGCACGAAGTTTGCGTTTTGTTGCGCAATGCTCCCGATCTTCGCGGCTGTGCAAGCCACGGCATGATCCCGAAAGATGACCACCGGTTTTCGGAAAAGATCATGCTCAAACGCTGAGATGGATCTCCATCCCGATCATCGGGATGGAACAGGCTCTGGAATTGGACCGAAGATGAATTATGCCAACTTTCCTCTCGACAAGAGGATGCCATTGCCGAATTCGGACGCAGGAGACGGCGAAGACTTCATCGACATCGAGCGGCTGCTTGGCATGGCCGCACGGCAAGCCAAGGTGGTTGCCGTGTGCGCCGTCATCGGTCTCTTTCTGGGCCTGCTCTATCTGCAGACCACGCCGCCCCAATATCAGTCGGTCTCAAGCGTGCTGATCGACGAGGGCTTGAACAAGATCGTCGATGACATCTCGGCGGCGTCGACAACCATGCAGACCGATTCCGCCATCCTGAGCCAGATCGAGATCCTGACCTCGACGCGGCTTGCCGCCGTGGTCGTCGACAAGCTGAAGCTCGACCAGAACGATGCCTTTCTGAATCCGCCTGTATCGGCTCTGGCAAGGGGCGTCGGTCTGATCCGGGGCCTGATCCAGTATGTTCGCCCGAGCCCCGTCATGCCGGGC
This sequence comes from Mesorhizobium sp. P2_D1, assembly GCF_056404455.1. Lineage (NCBI taxonomy): Bacteria > Pseudomonadati > Pseudomonadota > Alphaproteobacteria > Hyphomicrobiales > Phyllobacteriaceae > Mesorhizobium > Mesorhizobium sp. P2_D1. Next base: position 72,768 of record NZ_JBFUDZ010000004.1, on the reverse strand, counting down.
GTCGGTGACATCAGCAAGCTCGACCCCGCCGCCCGCGATGCGCTGATCGCCACGTCCCGTCGCGACTACGCGATCCTCAAGCTGCAGAACGAGGTGCGGGCGGAGCGCACGGGGCGAAGCTACGTCATCGCCCTTGGCTATCAGTCGACGGATCCGGCGCTCGCCCATGCGATCACCAAAGCCTATGCCGATGCCTATCTCGCCGATCAGCTCGATGCCAGCTTCGACGCCACCGAGCGGGCGGCGGTCTGGCTGCAGGGCCGGTTGACGGAATTGCGCGAGAGCTCGCAGGCGGCATCGCTCGCGGTCGAGAAATTCAGGGCCGAACATGGCCTGGCCGCCAACAGCGATGGCCAGTTGATGAGCGACAAGCAACTGTCCGATCTCAACGCCCAGCTCATCGTCGCGCAGGCTGACACCGCACGCGCCAGTGCCCGCTACCAGCAGTACAAGGCGATTGTCGAAAGCGGCTCCGACAACGCTTTCAAGGATGCCGCCATATCAAGCGACCAGCCGAGCAGCTCGGTCATCGCGGCGCTCAAGACCCGCTACCTCACAGTCTCCAAGCGGCTGCAGGACGTCGAGGCGAATTTCGGCGCCCAGCATCCGCAGGCGTTGGCGCTTGCCAAGGAGAAGGCCGACATATCGACGCAGATCTTCGGCGAACTGAAGCAGCTGACCGAAAGCTATCGCAACGAATATGAAGTGGCGCTGGCGCGCGAGACCGCGCTCAGGGCCAATGTCGCGGCCGCGCAAGGCAAGAGTTCCGTCGACAACCAGACGCAGGTCAAGCTGCGGGAACTCGATCAGCAGGCGACGGCGCTCACCACGCTCTATCAGACATTCCTCGGCCGCTACGAGGAAGCCGCGCAGCAGCAATCCTTCCCGGTCGGCAAGATCCGCATCATCTCCGACGCCTCGATGCCGCTCACCGCGTCAAGCCCACGCACGATCATCGTGATTGGACTTTCGCTGGTGCTTGGCACGCTGATGGGCGCCGGCTTCGGCGGCCTGAATGAATTCAACGAACGTTTCTTCAGGACCGGCGAGGAGGTGCGCGACCGTGTCGGGCTGAAATTCCTCGGCTATCTGCCGACGATCGGCGGCAAGCTGAGCAAGGAAGAAAAGCCGGGCGATACCCAGGTGGATGCCAACACCGCCAGATCGCTGTCGTCCGCCGAAAGGCGGGCGCGCATGCGGGTGAGCATCGATTCGCCTGCGTCGATGTTCTCCGAAACGCTGCGCAGCGCCAAGATCGCCTTCGACGTCGTGATGGAAGGGCAAGGCAGCCGCGTTATCGGCATCGTCTCGGTGCTTCCCGGCGAGGGTAAGTCGACGGTTGCGGCAAATCTCGCCGGATTGCTTGCCGCCAACGGCGCCAAGACGCTGCTCATCGACGGCGACCTGCGCAACCCCGGCCTCAGCCGTGGTCTCGGCATGGAAGCCGAGCAAGGTTTGATGGAAGCCGTGGTCAACGGCCAGGCGTGGCAGTCCGTTGGCAAGATCGACCGGCAGACGAAGCTGGCCATCATCCCGGCCGTGTCGCGCGGTCACTTCTCGCACACCAGCGAACTTCTCTCCTCGGCCGGGATGCGGCGCTTCATCGATAACGCCAAGGAGACCTTCGAATACATCGTCGTCGATCTGCCGCCGCTCGGACCGGTGGTCGATGCCAAGGCATTCGCGCCGCTGGTCGACGGGTTTGTGCTCGTCACCGAATGGGGGCGCACGCCCCGCGCGATGGTGAGGTCGATGCTGGAATCCGAACCCTATGTTGCCAACAAGATCATCGGGGCGGTGCTGAACAAGGTCGATCTGAAGAAGCTGGCCAAATACGGATCATTCGGCGGCTCCGAGAAATTCTTCGACAAATACTCGACCTACTATCTGGAAAAGTCGGAAGTGCGCAGCAAGGCAAAGGCAACGGTCTGACGGTGTTCGAGTAGACCCTTTCGAAAGCGCATTGCGTTGAAACAGGGCCGGTCGACGCGCCCTGAATCTTTGCTTTATGCATGCCCCGAACGCCGCGCGCTTTGGGTGATGCATTAGGAGCGGGTCAGCCTCCAGAAGCACATGGTCAACCTTCTTCGCGGTGGCAGTCGGCCGTCCGCTCTGGAAGGCCGCAGTGCCGAGCCGGGCCTCGGAGGCCTGCGGATGAACAGTCGCGACTACGCGGCCTTGAGCCGATAGCGGAAAACGGTGTGGTCGAGCAGCAGCCGGATGCGTGGTTCGGCCTCGGTCGCAACCAGCCAGCTTGCCGCGATCATCGTCGCGCCGACGATCACCATCGAGAAGAGATGCGGCAGTCCCGTACGGACCAGGACGCCGAGCAGGGCCGCGCCGACGACGTCATGCAGGAGGTAGAGCGGATAGGTCATCAGTCCGATCCGGCGCCAGCCGCTCCAGGAGAGGTCGAGCCGAAGCGACCACGCCATCAGTGCGACCCCACCGAGGAAGATGAGGATCGGCGGCGCGAACGGCATCTCATGCCCGACCTTCAGGATGTGAACGTCGACCGAACTGGCGATCTGCAGCACGCCGCCGCCCAGGAACAGGGCGCAGAAGGCAAGGCGAGCCGTCGTCACCGCCTTGAAGCGCATCAGCCACAACATGACGCCGGTCGCGAAGAAAACGCCGTGATGCACCAGCAAAAGGTCGAGCGTGCGTGTCTCGGCAAGGTCGGCCCAGCCGAGTGGGTAATAGAGGCACCAGAAAAGCGTGCTGACCAGCCCGATGGCGACGGCCACCATTTCCATCTGATGGAAGCGGCCAAGCCGCAGCAAGGTCCAGACGATGGCATAGAAGGCGATCTCGATGCCGAGCGTCCAGTAGACGCTGTCCACCCAGGGTGCGTAGGGAACGAACAGGCCGGTGCGAACCAGCCTGTCGACGGCATCGGTCGGCCAGATCAGGCCGACGATCAGAAGCACGACCGCGGTGACGGGTGCGCAGATCCAGACCGCAGGCGCCAGTCGTTTCACCCTTGCTTCGAAAAACCGCAGCGGCGTCGATCTCTCGGCGCTGAAGGCGATGACGAAGCCGCTGATGACGAAGAAGATCTGGACGCCGACCCAGCCGGATTCGACCCAGGCGCCTATCGCCGGCTGCGCTGGAATACCGCCTGTGGCGCGTGCCGAAACGCCGTCCGGAAACGCCCACACCCAGAAGCCGTAGTGATAGACCATGACCATGACGGCGGCGAGGAACCGCAGGATGTCGACGCCGCCAAATGTGATTTTCTTCTGCTGAGCCATACCGCCTCGCCGGATGGCCCCCCGATCAGGGGTGTAAGGTGGATTGCTGCATTGCACAACAAAAGATTGCGCGCCTCCCTCGCCGATTTTCCTAAACGCCGATCCCTCGCTCCTTCAGGGCGGCGGTGATTTCGTCGAGAATCAGCGGATCGTCGATGGTTGCCGGCATCGTCCATTCTTCCTTGTCGGCGATCTTCTGCATGGTGCCGCGCAGGATCTTGCCCGAACGTGTCTTGGGCAGCCGCTTGATCGTCACCACCGTCTTGAAGGCGGCGACTGGGCCGATGCGTTCGCGCACCAGGCCGACCACTTCGCTTTCGATGGCACCGGTTTCGCGTGAAACGCCTGCATTGAGCACCACGAAGCCAAGCGGCACCTGGCCCTTCATGGTATCGGCGATGCCGATGACGGCGCATTCGGCGACATCGGGATGGGCGGAAAGCACTTCCTCCATGGCTCCGGTCGACAACCGGTGGCCGGCGACATTGATGATGTCGTCTGTGCGCGCCATGACATAGAGATAGCCGTCCTCGTCGACCATGCCCGCATCCGCCGTCTTGTAGAAGCCGGGGAACTCGTCGAGATAGGCTTGGCGGAACCGCGCATCGGCATTCCATAGCGTCGGCAGGCAGCCGGCCGGCAGCGGCAGCTTGACCACCACATTGCCCAGCGTGCCGCGCGGCACTTCGTGACCGGCATCGTCAAGCACACGAATGTCGTAGCCCGGCATCGGCACGCCGGGCGAGCCATATTTCACCGGCAACAGGCCCAGGCCGGCGGGATTGATCGTCATCGGCGAGCCAGTTTCGGTCTGCCACCAATGGTCGACCACCGGCACGTTGAGCTTCTGCTCCGCCCATTTGATGGTTTCGGGGTCGGCGCGCTCGCCGGCAAGGAACAGCGTGCGGAATTTCGACAGGTCGTATTTCGGAATGAATTCGCCCTTCGGATCCTGTCCCTTGATGGCCCGAAACGCGGTCGGCGCGGTGAACAGCGCGACGACGCCATGCTCTGATATCACCCGCCAATAGGTGCCGGCATCGGGCGTGCCGATCGGCTTGCCTTCGAACAGCACGCTGGTGCAGCCATGCAGCAGCGGCCCATAGACGATGTAGGAATGGCCGACCACCCAGCCGACGTCGGAGGCTGCCCAGAATACCTCGCCCGGCTTGACGCCGAACTCGTTTTCCATCGTCCATTTCAGCGCGACCATGTGGCCGCCATTGTCGCGCACGATGCCCTTGGGCTGGCCGGTCGTGCCCGATGTGTAGATGATGTAGAGCGGGTCGGTCGCAAGCACCGGAACGCAGTCGACATTGGCGCCGGCTGCCCGTTCGCGGGCGACGGCATCGGCATAATCGATGTCGAAATGCTCCTTCAAATCGCAGCGCAGCTGGTCGCGCTGCAGGATCAGGCAGCCGTCTGGCTTGTGGCGGGAAATCTCGATCGCTCTGTCGAGCAATGGCTTGTAGGCAACGACGCGGCCCGGCTCCAGCCCGCAGGAGGCCGAGATGATCAGCTTCGGCTTGGCGTCGTCGATGCGGGTGGCAAGCTCATGCGAGGCAAAGCCGCCGAAGACGACCGAATGCACGGCGCCAATGCGGGCGCAGGCCAGCATGGCGAAGGCGGCCTCCGGCACCATCGGCATGTAGATGATGACGCGGTCGCCCTTGCCGATGCCGCGGTTCTTCAGCACCGAGGTCAACGCGACCACCTCGCGCTTCAGCTCGGCATAGGTGAACCTCTTGATCGTTCCGGTGATGGCGCTGTCATGGATCAGCGCGATCTGCTCGGCGCGTCCGCCCGCGACGTGGCGGTCGACGGCGTTGTAGCAGGTATTGCAGGTCGCACCGGTAAACCAGCGGCCGCAGACGCCAGCATCGGCATCGAAAACCGTGTCATAGGGCGAATACCAGTCGATGGCATCGGCCGCCTCCGCCCAGAACTTTTCCGGATCGCGTTTCCAGCCGTCATAGACCTCGTGATAGCGTGAAGTCATCCGACACCTCCCCAGGAATGTTTTTCTTCCCACCAGATAGCGCGCTCTAACCTTGGCCGCAAATGTGCGCCATTGTGCGGCCGGCATCGATCTGGCGCTTGGGGGCAAGCTGCGATGAAATTGCGATATCGGATTGGAGCGGCCGTGCTGGCGGCGCTGTCATTGACGGCCGCGTCCGCCGCCTGGGCTGGCGATGCCTCGGCACGGCGCATTATCGGCTTTTCGCCCGACGGCAACTATTTCGCCTTCGAGCAATATGGAACGCTCGACGCCGGCGCTTCGAACTCCGGCTATTCGCAGATCGACATCATAGACACCCGTACCGACGCCTTCGTCGGCGGCAAGCCGATCCTCGTCGTCGACGAGTCCGAGGAGGCGACGCTGACCCTCGAACAGGCAAGGGCACAAGCCGCCGCCAAGGCGGCGCCCATCCTTGCCAAATATGCCATCGCATCGCGCGGCGAGCAGACGGCTTCCGACAAGTTCACCTTTCCCGATGAGATGGTTGCCTACAACGACATTTCCCGCCTCGAGCAGGTGTCGCAGAAATGGCTTTCGCCGCTCTATGACCAACTCGACATTTCGACCATCCAGCTCGACCAGATCCTGGCCGGCAGCACCACCGACTGTTCAGCGAGTTTCGACGCCACGCAGCAAGGCGACATATCGGGCAAAGCGCTCGGCTTCCGGCTGACGCTGCAAGGGCAGGCCGGCAAGCCGTTCAAGGTCTTGCACGAGGACAAGACCGTGCCGGGGTCGAGGAATTGCCCGACCTCCTACAGCCTGTCGGAATCCTACGAATTCACCCCGGCCGGCAAACCCGCCGTCATTGTGGTGCTGGTGCAGCGCTTCAGCCAGGGCTTCGAGGGCCGCGACCGCCGCTTCATTGCGGTGACCGGCCAACCGCGCTGACAAAGTCGATTGCCCTAGATCGGCAAAGCCACAAGCATGAGGCCGATGCCACCGAAGATCAAAATGGCTGTCGCCAGGGCTTTTCTGTGACGTTCGAAGCTCGTCGGAGCCCGCTCCCAATTGTAACGCATACGCTATCTCCCGAAGGCCCGAGGAGTCTTTACCTTACTTAGGGGAAGAAAAGCAACGGTCTGGCGCGGACGGCCCGTGTGCCCCCGCATCGCGAAGAAGACTATTTCTGGGACGATACCCTGCTGGAAGCCGGCGGCGGGCGCGTTCCAGTCGCCGGCTGGCAGGAAGTCTACATGCCCCAGCGCAGYGCCGCCGTATGCACCGGCGCATCCCAGAACGCGGTCGTTTCCGCGTCGAGCATGGTCAACGTGATCGAGCAGCCGGCCATGTCCAGGGAGGTGACATAGGAGCCGACCAGAGAACGGGTCACCGTCACGCCATGCTTCTCGAAAATCCGCCGCGCGCTATTGTACATCAGATAGAGCTCCATCAGCGGAGTGCCGCCAAAACCGTTGACGAACAGCAGCGCCGGGCCCTTGGCTCCGTCGCCGAGATCGCCAAGGATCGCGGCACAAATTTCCTCGGCAATGGCATCGGCGCTTTTCAATGTGTCGCGTCGCCGTCCGGGCTCGCCGTGGATGCCGACGCCGAACTCCATCTCGCCGTCGCCGATGTCGAAAGTCGGCTTGCCGGCGGCCGGCACGGTGCAACTGGTCAGCGCCACGCCCATCGAGCGGGTAGCAGCGTTGACGCGTTCGCCCAACGCCTTCAGCGGCGCCAGCGCCAGGCCATGCTCGGCCGCCGCGCCGACGATCTTTTCGACCACCAGCGTGCCGGCGACGCCGCGCCGGCCGGTCGTGTAGGACGAATTCTCGACGGCGACATCGTCATTGGTGACGATTTGCACGACGCCTTCCGACATTTCAGCCGCCATCTCGAAGTTCATCACATCGCCCTCATAATTCTTGACGATGAACAGGCAGCCGGCGCCGGTGTCGACGGCCTCCGCCGCCGCCAGCATCTGGTCCGGCGTCGGCGAGGTGAACACCTGGCCGGGGCAGGCGGCGTCGAGCATGCCGTGACCGACAAAGCCGCCATGCAGCGGCTCGTGGCCGGAGCCGCCGCCGGAGATCAGCGCTACTTTGCCAGGCCGCAAGGTCTTGCGGCGGACGAATTTATGTTCCTCGCCAAGCACCAGGATGTCGGCATGGGCGGCAACGAAGCCGTCGAGGCTTTCGGTCAGCACTGTGTCCAGCGAATTCATAAATTTCTTCACGGCCGTCTCCTCCCGAAATGGGCCTTGTTGAACCGCTCTGACGGATCAGCCACCCTTGCCGGTGATGCTGGTGATCTTCTGGATAAAATTATTCACTGCCCGATCGAGCGCTGCGTTCTGCTTGTCGTCGCCGAAATCGGGCACGATGAGTGAAACATGCCGTGTCTTGCGCATGCCTGCCGCGACAGACATTTTTCCCGGATGCGCCTGATGGTAGGCGGCAAGAAACTGATCGCGCTCGGCGGGGCTGAAATGGCAGACGGAAAAGATCGAAGGCAAATGCTTTGACGGTATCGGGATCGAATAGGCCGGGCTGGAAATCTGTGTGACGAAGCTGCGGTGCTTGCCAAGCGCATCGGCAAGCCGCTGGCGCATGCCGGACGGTCGCTGGTCGATGACATGCGACAGGATCGTCTTATAAGCGCGGATTGCCTCTTCGGAACCGGCTTCAGGCATTTTGTCGATCATGCCGGCTGCGCCTCGATCGTAACATCCGCGATCGCCGCCTTGGCCATGGCGAGTTGCGCCGGAGCGACGGACAGATCGCGCAGGCCGGCCTCGAGCAGCGACGGGATCGCGGCCGGGTCACCGCCGGCGTCGCCGCACAGGCTGACCGGGATTTCCTCGCGCAGGCCAAACGCGGTCACCGCAGCGATCAGCCGCAGCACGGCTGGATGGCGGACCGAATTGAGGTGCGCCACCAGAGCGTTGTCGCGGGCAGCCGCCATGACATATTGGGTCAGGTCGTTGGAGCCGATCGAGAAGAAGGCGGCCTCGGCAAAGGCCTCGGGCACGATCGCCACCGAAGGCACCTCGACCATGATGCCGAGCGGCGGCATCTGTTGCGCGATGCCGCGCGCGGCAAGCGCTGCCTGCTCTTCGGCGAACATCGCTGCTGCCTGTCTGTATTCCTCCACAATGGCGATCATCGGGAACATCACTTTCAGACTGCCATGGACGGCGGCGCGCAGCAGTGCCCGGATTTGTACACGAAACACTTCCGGCCGCGCCAGCGACAGCCTGATGCCGCGCAGGCCGAGAAACGGATTGCCTTCCTCGACGGTGAAGCCGGGCACTGGCTTGTCGCCGCCGGCATCGACGGTGCGGATCGTCACCGGCTTGTCGCCGGCCCATTCCAGCACCTTGCGATAGGCGCGATACTGCGTTTCCTCATCGGGCAACGTCTTGCCGAACAGGAATTCGGTGCGCATCAGGCCGACACCGTCGCAGGTGGCGATGTCGATGCCGTCGACGTCGGACGGGTCGGCGATGTTGACCTGCACCCGCACCGCTATGCCGGTCCTGGTCACCGCCGGCCGCGCCAGAAAAATCCCGGCCCGGTCGCGGCGCGCAGAGAACAACGACGACGATTGGCGAAAGGCGTCGATCTCGGCCTTGGAAGGCGACAGCACGATGCCGCCATGTTCGGCATCGAGCAGCGCGATGCCGGCAAGATTGGCGGGCGCGTTGCCAAGATCCATCGCCCCAAGCCCCACAACCATGGGTACGCCGCGCGAGCGCGCCAGCATGGCGACATGGCTCGCCGTGCTGCCCGCCTTCAGCGCGATGCCGCCACCGCCACTCCAGTCGGTTTCGAGAAAACGCGTCGGCGCGATGTCCTCGCCGTAGAGGATGGCGCCGGATGGTGCTTGCACCCCACCATCCTCGGTCAGCGCGCGCAGCACCTGGTCCTTGATGTCGCGTATGTCGGCCGCACGGGCGCGGAAATACTCTTGATCCGAGGTCTCGTAGCCAGCGATTTCCACATCCAGCGCCTGTCGCCATGCCGCATCGGCGGGGTGTCCAGAGGCAATCGCAGCAAAGGCCGGGCCGCTCAACGCGTCGTCCTCCAGCATGGCGATCTGAAATTCGAGGATGTCGGCGGCATCACCGTCAGCGATTTTGATCAATCCGGCGAGACGGCCCGTCGCGACATCGATTGCGGTCTCGAGCGCGGCCTTCTCGTCGGCGGCATTTTCCTTGCAGGCGTAGGCAATGGCAATCTGGTCGAGGTCAAACAGCGGTCCCTCGGCATAACCGGCCGAGGCCGAAATGCCTTGCAGCCTAAGCGGTTCGGACATGGTCCGCGCCTTCGTCGAAATCGCGCCGCACCAGTTCGACCAGCGCGTCGACCGCATCATTGGCGCCGTCGCCGCTGGCGCGAATGTGTAGCACCGTGCCCTTCGGCGCCTTGGTGGCCATCACCTTGACGATGCTCTTGGCGTCGAACCATGGCCCGTTGGCGGCCAGTGCTATTTCCACCTCGGCGGCGAAGGTCTTGGCGAGCTTGGTGAACTTCACCGAAGGACGCGCATGCAGACCCACCTCGTGGGTGATCAGGACGGTCGCTTCGGCGGATGCGGACATGTCTTTTAAAGTTCCCGTTCGTTCACGACGGCGACAATTCGTGCGCCGTCGCCACCACTTCGCGCAGCGAGGCGCCGCCGGACGCCTCGGTCGCCGCCATCACCGCGCCTTCGACGATCGGCGCGTTACAGACGATGATCTTCTGCGCACGCGGCTCGCCGATCATCTCCACCGCCATTTCGCTGTTGGTCTCGGCGCCGCCGAGATCGACCAGGATGGCGACGCCGGCTTCCGACCAGGCCCTGTCGATGGCGCTCATGATCGCCTCGACATTGGTGCCGAGCCCGCCATGGCCGTTTCCGCCGCACCATGCAAGCGGCACTTCGTCGCCCACCATCTGCCGCACCATGTCGGCCGTGCCCTCGGCTACGAGCGGCGAATGCGAAACGATGACGATGCCGACATTGCTCATGCGCTTTCCCCGACGGTTGCCGCCACTGTTCGCACCAGAAGCGCGGTCGAACGCGCGCCGGCATCCATATGGCCGATCGAGCGATCGCCAAGGAACGAGGCGCGGCCACGCAGGGCCTTCATCGGCACGGTCGCTTCGGCGGCCGCGTCGGCGCTATCGGCGATCTCCGCCGCCGTCTTTCCCTGAAGCAGCGCCTCATGCACAGGCTGCAGCACGTCGAGCATCGTCTTCTGCCCGACCTGCGATTTGCCCCGCGCCGCCACGGCTTCGATGGCCTTGCCGAAAGCCAGGGTCAGATTGGCGCGATCGGGCGCGGCGGAAATCTCCTTGCCGAGCGCCATGAACAAGGTGCCGAACAGCGGACCCGAAGCGCCGCCGACCGTCATCACCAGCTTGCTGCCGATCGCCTTGAGTGCCTCGGGCAGCGGCTTGGCGGCAAACGCCTCGGCCTCGCTGCGTACCGCCTCGAAGCCGCGCTTCATGTTCAGCCCGTGGTCGCCGTCGCCGATCGCCTGGTCCAGCGCTGTCAACTCCTCGGCGTGAGCGGCAATCGTATCTGCGGCCGCCACGATCAGCCTGGAAAGGTTCAACGCCGCCATGTCAGCCAAATTCCTGGTTCCTACCCTGCCGGCAGTAGCGAAAGAATTTTCATTCGACAACTGAAGCATGCGTCAGGCCGCTGCAAGCAGCGCGGCTGCGGCCGCAAAGGCCTCGGCCACCGCATGGGCGCCGGGGTCGGCCACGCCCTGCAGCTTGCTGCCGACATAGGCGGACCGCCCGGCTTTCGCCCGGTCCATGGCGGACGTGGCCTCGGCACCGCGTCGAGCCGCTGTTGCCGCTTCCTCCAGGCCGACGGCGTCGAGCGCTTTCAGGGCAGGCTCGAGGGCATCGATCATGGTGCGGTCGCCGACTTCTGCGCCGCCATAGAAAGTCATCCGTTCGAGACCGGCAAGCAGCGCCTTGGCCACGTTGGCGCCGCCGTCCAGGGCCTGCGCCGCCGCGGTGAAGAAGATCGACAGCAGCACCCCGCTGGAGCCGCCCATGGACGCGCTCAGAATGTCGCCCACAGCGCCAAGGGTGGCCGCGGGATCGGCAAGTGGCAGCGTATCAAGCCGCTCGAGCACGCTGCGCGCGCCTGTCGCCACCGTCGAACCGGTGTCGCCGTCTCCCGCCTTGGCGTCCAGCCCGTTCAAAGTGCCTTCGAGCGCGATCAGCCTTTCACAGATGGCGGCGACAAGCCGTCGGGTGCGAGCATCCTGGCTGGGTTTGCGCGCCGCGCCTTCAGCAGCTGGTTTCGCGATGGGCACGACAGAGGGCGATACAACAGGCTTTGCCGGCATCCAGGCGTGCGGAGCAACCGGCGCCAGCAGGGCTTTCTCGCGCACGGCGTCGAGCCGGATCAGCGACAGCGAGAAGCCGTTCATGTTGAGCGCCGTCATCAGCGGTCCTGGGCCGATCGTGAGCTTGATGGTCTTGGCCACCGGCGAAGCAAGCACCGCATTGGCGACAAGCGACATTTCGAGCGGCGGCACGGAGCCGAGATTGTTGATCAGCAAGGCATGGCTGGCCGCAGGATCGAGCCGTGCCGCAAGCCGCTCCGCCATGATCGCGACCAGCCTGTCGGCGCTTTGCACGGCAATCCGCTCGACGCCCGGCTCGCCATGAATGCCGAGGCCGAGCTCGCCATCGTTTTCGCCAAATCTGTCTTCGTGCGGCTGGCCAGGGATCGAGCAGGACGACAGCGACATGCCGAGCGACACGATGTCCTTCGCTGCGGCTCGCGCGGCCGCCGCGATATCAGCCAGATCGTGGCCGGCTTCCGACAGATGGCCTGATATCTTGTGCACGAACAAGGTGCCGGCAACGCCGCGCGGCTGGGCGATGTCGGGGAGCGCGATATCGTCGGCGACGATCACCATCTCGACGCGAAAACCTTCGGCGCGCGCCTTCTCGGCTGCCAGGCCGAAATTGAGGCGGTCGCCGGTGTAGTTCTTGACGATCAGCAGGCAGCCGGCCGGGCCGGTGACCGCGCGAATGGCCGCCAGCACCGCCTCGACGCTTGGCGAGGCAAAGATCTCGCCCGAGACAGCGGCCGTCAGCATGCCCTTGCCGACGAAGCCGGCATGTGACGGCTCGTGCCCGGCGCCGCCGCCTGAGACGACGCTGACGTTGGTCTTGTCCCAGTCGGCGCGCAGGACGACCTTGACCTCGGGATAGCCGTCGAGCCGCGCGAGGTCGCCTGCGCCAATGGTCCGCAAGAGGCCGTCCAGCGCCTCGGTGACGATCGTTTCCCTGCGATTGAAAAAGTGCTTCATCGAATTCGTCCAGTCACTTGTCTGCAGTCATCAATCAGAAGCCGGTGTTGACCCCTTGGCAGGGAAACACCGAAAACCGTTCATATCAGCCTTTGTCCGTCGGCACCAAAATAGAGCGGCGACCGGTAGCGGATCACCACCCTGTCGCCTTGCCCCAGATCCGTTTCGGGATCGGTCAGCGTCACCAGCTTCCTGGCCCCCACCGTCACATGCAGGTGGTTCTGGTCGCCAAGATGCTCGACCCAGTCGACGACGCCGTCGGCATGGCCATTCGCGGCCTTCTCGATCGACAGATGTTCGGTGCGTGCACCGATCGTCTTGGTGCCGGCCGGTGCGCCGCCATCGGGCAGCAGCCCGGTTGGCAATAGATTGATCGCCGGCTGGCCGAGCCTGGCCGCGACATGCAGGTTTGCCGGCTCCGAATAGATCGTACGGGGCGAGCCGATCTGCACCAGCACGCCATCGGCAAGGATGCCGATGCGGTCGGCCATCGTCATCGCCTCGATCTGGTCATGCGTGACATAGAGCATGGTGGCGCCGAGTTCGGCCTGGATGCGTTTCAGTTCGAGCCTGAGATCCGCCCGCAACTTGGCATCGAGCGACGACAGCGGCTCGTCCATCAGATAGATGGAAGTCTTGCGCACCAGCGCACGGCCGATGGCGACGCGCTGCATTTCGCCGCCCGACAGCTTGGTCGAGCGATTGGCGAGCTTGTGGTGGATGCGCACCATTTTCGCCACTTCCTCGACCCGGCGGCGAATCTGCTCTTTCGGCATCCTTCGTGCCGGCGAGCGCAGCGGGAAGGCAAGGTTGTCGAACACCGACAAATGCGGATAGAGCGAGTATTGCTGGAACACGAAGGCGGTGTCGCGCTCGGCCGGCGACAGCGTCGTGGCATTGTGGCCGCCGATTTCGATCGTGCCGGCATCCGGCCGCTCCAGCCCGGCGATCAGCCGCAGCGTCGTCGTCTTGCCGGCGCCGGTCGGCCCGAGCAGCACGACGAACTCACCATCGGCGATGGTGAGGTCGAGACCGTTGACGGCGACATGGTCGCCAAAACTCTTGCTCACATTCTTGATGTGCACGTCAGCCATGCTGTGCCCTCCGCTCCGAGGCGGCATCGTGGATCGCGGTTCTCACCGCGCGGCCCGATCCTTTCTCGAACAGTGACAGCCGCGCGCTGCTCAGCGTCAGGCCGACATGGTCGCCGGTCGAGAGCCGGATTTCGGCTGGCACGCGGGCCTTGATGATGCCGTCCGCCGTCTCCACCGCGACGATCTGCGTGGTGCCGAGATATTCGGTGCCATAGATGGCGCCACGCAGCTTGGAGTTGTCGTCGAAGCGGATATGTTCCGGACGGATGCCCAGCGCCATGTCGGCCGGGGCGATATCCTCGCGCACTTCCGGCACCGCGACCTTCGCGCCCTGGACGATGATTTCCTTCACGCCCTTTGCCAGTCCACCGCCGAAGCCCAGGAAATTCATCGGCGGCGAGCCGATGAAATCGGCGACGAACATGGTCGCCGGCCGGTCGTAGATCTCGCGCGGCGTGCCGAACTGTTCGATGACGCCATGGTTCATCACCGCGATCTTGTCGGCCATCGACATCGCTTCCATCTGGTCGTGCGTGACATAGACGGTGGTGGCGTGGATGCGGTTGTGCAGTTCGCGCAACTCATGGACCATCAAATCGCGGAACTCGGTATCGAGGGTCCCGAGCGGCTCGTCCATCAGGAAGCACTTTGGCCGCCGCACGATGGCGCGGCCGAGCGCCACCCGCTGGCGGTCGCCACCGGCGAGGCCTGAGACGGATTTGTTGAGCAGATGGTCGATGCGCAGAAGCTTGGCCGTCTCTTCGACGCGCTGGCGAATCTCGGCTGACGGCATGCCTTGCGCCAGCAGCGGGAAGCCGATGTTCTTGCGCACGTTCATGTGCGGGTAGAGCGCGAACAGCTGGAAGACGAAGGCGATGTCGCGCTCGCGCGCCCGCAGCATGGTGACGTCGTCTCCGCCAAGCAGGATCTGCCCGCCTGTCGGCAGTTCGAGCCCGGCGATCATGCGCAGCGTCGTCGTCTTGCCGCAGCCCGACGGTCCGAGCATGACGAAGAACTCGCCATCCTCGACGACGAAGTTGGAATCCTGCACGGCGACGAAATCGCCGAAGGCCTTTCTCAGGTGCTGAACGCGAATTTCGGCCATGGCTATTCCGGGAACTTCGAGACGATGATGAACATCACGGTGCCGGCGAGCATGGTGATGAAGGAATAGGTGTAGAGCGACAGCGCGAAGGGCTGGAACAGCATCAGGAAGCCGAGGGCGATCAGCACCGTGGCGATGTTTTCCATCAGCCCGCGCCTGGCCCAGACCGGCCAGCGCGATTTGCGTTTCTGAGGGCTGGTCAAGCTCATTTGCGCACCGCGCCGAAGGTGATGCCGCGCAGCAATTGCTTGCGAAGCAGGATGGTGAAGACGAGGATCGGCACCAGGAAGATGGTCGTGCCGGCCGCCACCGCCGGCCAGTCCTGGCCGCCTTCGCCGATGATGGTCGGGATGAAGGGCGGCGCGGTCTGCGCCGTGCCCGAGGTCAAAAGGGCAGCGAAGGCATATTCGTTCCAGGCGAAGATCAGGCAGAAGATGGCGGTGGCGGCAATGCCGGTGGTCGCTTGCGGCAGCACGGTGCGCCAGAAGGCCTGCAGCCGCGTATAGCCGTCGATCATCGCCGCCTCCTCATATTCGCGCGGGATCTCGTCGATGAAGCCTTTCAAGAGCCACACCGCCAGTGAAACATTGACCGCTGTATAGAGCAGGATCATGCCGAGCGCGGTGTCGGACAGGCCAAGCTCGCGGTACATCAGGTAGATGGGAATCGCGACGGCGATTGGCGGCATCATGCGCGTCGACAGGATGAAGAATAGGAGGTCGTCGGCGAGCGGCACCTTGAAGCGCGAGAAACCATAGGCCGACAGCGTGCCAAGGAAGACGGCGCAGAAGGTCGAGCCAAAGGCGATGATCAGCGAATTGACGAAGCGCGGCAGGAAGTTGGACGGGCCGGCGATCACCATGTTGCGCTTGCGCGTGGTCTCGTCGCAGAAGCCCGTCGCCGGACCCAGCGAGTTGATGTATTCCGGCGTCTGCCGGGTGCGCGTCGTGAACAGGTTGCAGTAGCCCTCAAGGCTCGGCTGGAACAGCAGTTTCGGCGGATAGGCAATCGAGTCCGGCGGCGTCTTGAAGCTGGTGGCGAAGATCCACAGCAGCGGCACGATCGAGATCAGCGCGTAGGCGATGATGATCGCGCCGGCGATGCGCTTCGAATTTGCCGAAGGTGCGACGACCGAGTGGGCAGTGGTCAGGCTCATCTCTGCTTCACCTTGTTGAGCGCCTTGACGTAGATGTTGGCGAGACCGAACACCGCGACGAACAGGATGATGGCGAAGGCCGAGGAATAGCCCGTCCGCCAGCTCTCGAAAGCCTGGCGTTTCAGCGTGATCGAGGCGACCTCGGTGGTCGAGCCCGGCCCGCCGCCGGTGAGCAGATTGACCATGTCGAACATCTTGAAGTTCTCGATGCCGCGAAACAGCACCGCCAGCATGATGAAAGGCAACGCCATCGGCAGTGTGATCGACCAGAACTGCCGCCAGTTGGAGGCGCGGTCGACCTCGGCCGCCTCATAGATGTATTCGGGGATCGAGCGCAGCCCGGCGAGGCAGATCAGCATCACGTAGGGCGTCCACATCCAGGTGTCGACGATGATGATCGACCATGGCGCCAGCGACACGTTGGAGAGCATCTGGATGTTTGTTGGCGGGATGCCGGTGACGAAGGAAATGGCATAGGCGAACAGGCCGATCTGCGGCTCGTAGAGGAAGCGCCAGAAATTGCCGACCACCGCCGGCGACAGCATCATCGGAACCAGGATGAGGGTCGTCCAGAACGCGTGGCCACGGAACTTTCTGTCGATCAGCCACGCCAGCGTGAAGCCGATGAGCGTCTGCAGCAGGATGGTCCAGAACACGAAATGCGCCGTCGTCTGCATGGCGATCCAGATATCCTTATCGGCGAGGATGCGCTGGTAGTTGGCAAAGCCGAGATTCTTCACCACCTCGTTCGGGCGGTTGGCCCGAAAATTGGTGAACGACAGATAGATCGCCCAGAACAGCGGGAAGATGTTGATGGCGAGCAGCAACAGGATCGTCGGCGAGATGAACAGCCAGGCGAGGCCCTTGTCGCTGATGCCCCGGACCTTGCGGGCCAACGGCTCCGGGGTCGCCCGGGCAACGTTCTCCGCGGTCCGATTGAGCATGGTCAGTCCTGCTTCGGTCACTTGGGTCGTCTCTGTCATGGAATTTATCTGAACTGCGTCCCGTGCCAAGGTGGCACGGGACGCCTGGGCCTAGCTCGGGAGGAGCCTGTTACATCTTGCCGTCGTCCTGGAAGACCTGCGTCCAGTCCTTGACCAGGCCGTCGAGGGCATCCTTGGCCGAACCCTGGCCGGCAACGACATAGTCATGGAAGCGCTTCTGCGACGCCTGCAGCAGCGGCGCATAGCTGGGCTCGGCCCAGAAGTCCTTCACGATCGCCATCGAGTCGAGGAAGGTCTGCGCATAGGGCTGGCTGGCCGGGAACTTCGGGTCCTTGACCACCGCATTGAGGCAGGAATAGCCACCGAGCGACCACCATTTGGCCTGCACATCCTTGTTGGCGAACCACTTGATGTATTTCAGCGCCGATTCCTGCTTGTCGGAATAGGACACCACGGAGATGCCCTGGCCGCCGAGCTGGGCGAACTGATCGCCGTCAGGCCCCTTGGGGTTGACGAAGTAACCGATCTTGTCGCCGCCGACATTCTCGTCCTTCTGCAGGCCCGGCCATGTGAAGGCGAAGTTCATGTGCATCGCCACCTGGCCGGATTTGAAGGCATCGACGCCTTCGCCCATGTAGCTGTTCGAGGCGCCCGGAGGGGTGCAGCAATCATAGAGCGCCTTGTAGAACTCCAGCCCCTTTACCGACTTGTCGGAATTGACGAAGCCTTCCATTTCGTAGGGCTTCTTCGGGTTCTCGTACTGGAAGCCGTAGCTGTAAAGCACGTCCATGGCGCCCATGGTGATGCCTTCCGAGCCGCGCTCGGTGTAGATCGAGGCGCCATAGACGGTCTTGCCGTCGACCTGCCGCTTCTGGAAGAACTCGGCAATCTGCTTCAGCTGGTCGAAGGTGGTCGGCGGGCCGAGATCCCAGCCATACTTCTCCTTGAATTCCTTCTGCAGCTCCGGCTTGGAGAACCAGTCCTTGCGATAGGTCCAGCCGACGACGTCGCCCATGGCCGGCAGCGCCCAGTAGTTCGGCGTGTTCTTCGGCCATTCCGAATAGCCGACGACGGTTGCCGGCACGAAGTCGTCCATGCTGATCTTCTCCTTGTCGAAGAAGTCGTTCAGCTTGACGTAGTGGCCGTTCTCGGCGGCGCCGCCGATCCACTGGCTGTCGCCGATGATCAGGTCGCACAGCTTGCCGTGCGAGTTCAGCTCGTTCAGGAAACGGTCGGCATAGTTGGTCCACGGCACGAATTCGAATTTCATGCCGATGCCGGTTTCCTTGGTAAAATCCTTGGACAGTTCGACAAGTGCGTTCGCCGGGTCCCAGGCGGCCCAGCACAGCGTCAGGTCTTCAGCGTGCGCGACATTCGAGACGGCTGTCGACGCTGTAATCGCCGAGGCCAGTCCCAACGCCAGTTTCAAGCTCGATTTCATGCCTTCCTCCCATTTGCGAAACGCGTCCGGATGACGGTTTCAAGAGCTCCAAACCCCTCTCCTCAGGGGCCCAAACATGGCGGCGCGGCAGCGCTGCAGATGTTTAGTAATTTGTTTAGTGATGCAATTTTTACTAAACAACGCAAGCGAATTCGTTGCTGCGCCGCAGCATGGTCGCGGCGATGCCTGAAAACGTTGGGAAAAGCATGGATCGCGGGTCCGATTGTGGAAGTCGCGCAGGCCGGGCCCGGCCAGACTCGAAGGTCGTCTCGGCTCTCAGTCGACCCGTTTGGTGCTCACCATGACCGGCCGGATCGCCGGTGCCGGTGGCAGCAGCGCCCGGATGTCGGCGAAGGGAAACACAGGCTCGAAGCGGAAGGCCTCGGCCAATGAACCCAGCGCGCCGTTGCACTGGCCTGAACGAAAAAGGTTCTGCGTTCGGGCGCCGTCGACGAAGCGCTCCGGATCCTGCGACTGATGCATGCGGATCGCCTTAGCCTTGACGTCGGCATGCGCGGAAATATCGATATAATGCGTCGGCGAAAAACCGGTGCCGCCGAGCGTGTCGGCATGCAGCACCGGCACCGCGAACGAAGCCGCGATGCGCACGCCGTCCGACAGCGCGCGGTGGTCGCCATGATAGTCGTTCGGCGCATGGGTGATCGCCAGGTCCGGGCCGACCTCGCCGATCAGCGCTTTCAGCGCCGCGATCAGCACCGCATCGGCCACCAGCGCGCCGTCCGGGAAGTCGAGAAAACGTGGCGTGACCCCAAGCAGGCCTGCCGCTCGGCTCGCCTCCTTGCGCCGCGCCCGGGCAAGCGCGCCGGGATCGCCCTTGCCGCCCTTGGCCCCATCGGTGGCTATGGCAAAAGTGAGTTCTGCGCCTTGCGCGGCATAGGCGGCCATCGTACCGAACATGAAGATCTCGATGTCGTCCGGATGCGCACCGAGCGCCAATATCTTCAAGCCACTCTCTCCCCGGAAATCAAAAAAAGTGACGAACGGAATCCTGCTCGCCCTGATCGCCTATGCAAGCTATTCGGGCAGCGATGCCGTTGTCAAAAGCCTCGGCGGACAGTTCACGGTATTCGAGATCGGATTTTTCACGACGCTGTTTGCCGGCTTCTTTCTTTTCTTCACGCGGCCGGCGGGCGAGCGCTGGCGTGACTTCTGGCGCACCAGGCGGCCCTGGGCGGTGCAGGCGCGCGCCTGGGCGGGCATCGCGTCCGGCGTGCTCAGCGTCTACGCTTTCACCACCATCCCGCTGGCGGAAGTCTATGCGCTGGTCTTTCTTGCGCCGCTCTGCGTCACCATCCTGTCCACCGTCATCCTCAAGGAGAAGGTCGGTCCATGGCGCTGGCTGGCGGTGGTCGCCGGTTTTGCCGGTGTCATGCTGGTGGTGCGACCAGGGTTTCGCGAGCTCAATCTCGGCCATCTTGCCGCCTTCGGCGTTGCCTTCCTCGCCGCCGCCAGCGTCATCCTGATGCGCTCGCTGGCACAGCAGGAAAAGCGCACGACCATGTTGGGTGTGCTGATCGGCTACGGCCTGTTGTTCAACGGCGTTGGGGCCGCCGCCACCTCATTCACCGTTCCGGACGGCAAGCAGCTGGTGTGGCTGGTGATGGCGGGTGCCTTCACCGCTTGCGGGCAGCTGCTGCAGCTGCTGGCTGTCAAATATGCGCCCGCCAACCGGATCGCGCCGACGCATTATTCGCAGATCGTCTGGGCGGTCATCCTCGGTGCGTTGTTCTTCCAGGAATACCCCGACTGGCTGTCGCTGGTAGGCCTCGCTGTCGTCGGCGGGTCCGGCCTGCTGACCATGGTGCGCGAGGAAGCGCGGCTCGGCACGGTGCGCTGGAACCCGTTTTCGCGCACCCGGCTTTGAACCTGTCCCGGTTGCACGGCGACCGCGACCGCTGATATGCGGACGCGATGACGACAAAACCCTTGCCGGAGCTTCCCGTATCCGCCGTGCTGCCGGCGCTGAGTGAAGCGCTGGCCGAACGCAACAGCGCCGTGCTGGTGGCGCCGCCCGGCGCCGGCAAGACGACGCTGGTGCCGCTGGCGCTGCTCGGTGCGCCTTGGCTGGGGGCCGGCAAGATCGTCCTGCTCGAACCGCGCCGGCTTGCCGCCCGCGCCGCCGCCCGCCGCATGGCCGAATTGCTCGGCGAGGAACCCGGCGCCACCGTCGGCTACGCCATGCGCATGGAGAACCGCACCTCGGCCAAGACCAGGATACTGGTCGTCACCGAAGGCGTGCTGGCGCGCATGATCCTCGATGACCCCGAATTGCCCGGCGTCTCGGCTGTGATCTTCGACGAATTCCACGAGCGCTCGCTCGATGGCGATTTCGGCCTTGCGCTGGCGCTCGATGTGCAAGGCGCGCTACGGCCGGATCTGCGGGTGCTGGTGATGTCGGCGACGCTCGACGGCGCCCGCGTCGCGAAGCTGCTGTCCGACGCATCGGTGATCGAGAGCGAGGGCCGCGCCTTCCCAGTCGACATCCGCTACGACGAGCGTCCGGCCGGCGTTGCCATCGAGGACGCCATGGCCAGGGCGATCCGTGTGGCGCTTGCCGACGAAAGCGGCAGCGTGCTCGCCTTCCTCCCCGGCCAACGCGAGATCGAGCGCACCGCCGAGCGGCTTGCCGGCAAGGTTGGCGCCGACACCGATATCGTGCCGCTCTACGGCATGCTCGACGGCAAGGCGCAGGACGCTGCGATCAAGCCGGCGCCTGCCGGCCGCCGCAAGGTGGTGCTGGCCACCTCTATCGCCGAAACCTCCATCACCATCGACGGCGTGCGCGTCGTCATCGATTCCGGCCTGTCGCGGCTGCCACGCTACGAGCCGGCCAGCGGCCTCACCCGGCTGGAAACCGTGCGCGTCAGCAAGGCGTCCGCCGACCAGCGCGCCGGCCGTGCCGGGCGCACGCAGCCAGGCGTCGCCATGCGGCTGTGGCGGGCCGAGCAGACCGCGGCGCTCCCCGCCTTCACGCCACCGGAAATCCTCGAGGCCGACCTTTCCAGCCTGTTGCTCGACTGCGCCGCCTTCGGTGTCGCTGATCCCATCAGCCTCGCCTTCCTCGATCCGCCGCCCGCTCCGACGCTCAACGAGGCAAGGCTGCTGCTGCGCGCGCTGGATGCCGTCGACGAGGCCGGCCGCCTGACGGAGGCGGGCATGGCGATGCGCAAGCTCGCTCTGCCGGTGCGGTTGGCGCATATGGTCGCCGAGGCCGCCAGGAGCGGCCATGCCGACGAGGCGGCCATGCTTGCCGTGCTGCTGACGGAACGCGGGCTTGGCGGCGACGGCGCCGACCTGGAGCGACGGCTGATGCGCTTTCGCTCTGAGCGATCGCCGCGCGCAACGGCGGCGCGCCAGCTTGCCGAACGGCTGGCGAGACAGGCCAGCGGGGCGAAGAGCGGCGGGACTGTTTCCGCCGGCACGCTTCTGATCCACGCCTGGCCCGACCGCGTCGCCAAGGCGCGCGGCGAGCGCGGCCGTTTCGTGCTGGCCAACGGTTCCGGCGCCATGCTCGACGCTGCCGACCCGCTGGCCGGCGAGCCATTTCTGGTCGTCGCCGACCTGCAGGGCAAGGCGCAGAATGCGCGCATCACGGCGGCGGCGGCAATCGGCGAGGACGATGTCCGCACAGCACTTGCCGACAGGATCGAAACGCGCAGGCAAACCAGCTTCGACCGTGACAAGCGCGCCGTGCGTGTGCGCGAGACCGTGCGCCTTGGCGCCATCACCCTTTCCGAGCGTATGCTGCCGCCGCCAACCGGCGCTGACGCCGATCGCGCCATCCTTGACGCCTTGCGCGAGCATGGGCTGTCGCTGCTGACCTGGGGCAAGGAGGCGCAAACGCTGCGCCAGCGGCTCTCCTGGCTGCATCGCGGCCTCGGAGCGCCGTGGCCCGATATGTCGGATACCCCCCTCATCGAGCGCCTCGACGACTGGCTGCTGCCGTTCCTGTCCGGCGCGGCATCCTTTGCCGCCATCGATCCGGGCGTCGTCGCGGCGGGGCTGGCCACTCTCGTGCCGCATGACTTGCAGCGCAGGATCGAAGCGCTGGCGCCAACCCATTTCGACGCCCCGTCGGGCAGCCATGTACCGATCCGCTATGACGGCGAATGGCCGGTGCTGGCTGTGCGCGTGCAGGAGCTGTTCGGCCTCGACCGCCATCCTTCCATCGCCGGCGGCACCGTGCCGCTGACACTCGAGCTCTTGTCGCCGGCGCACCGGCCGATCCAGACGACGCGCGACCTGCCCGGCTTCTGGCGCGGCTCCTGGGCCGATGTGCGCGCCGACATGCGCGGCCGCTATCCCAAGCATGTCTGGCCGGAAAATCCGCTGCTCGCGGCCGCTACCGCCCGCGCCAAACCGAGAGGTACCTAGCGTTCACCGTCCCGCGGCTGTAATCCATCACCATGATCAACGTTTTGCGTTCGCCCGATTTCCAGCAGAGCCAGAGACTGCGCCTCAACACGCTGATCAGGCTGCGCTGGCTTGCCATCGTCGGTCAGAGCGTGACGGTGCTCGTCGTCGCCTATGGCCTGAAGTTTCCGCTGCCGGTCAGCCTTTGCTTCGCCCTGATCGCCTGTTCGGCCTGGATGAACCTGTTTCTCGCCTTTCGCTTTCCGGCGGCGCACCGGCTCACCCCGCTCGCGGCCTTCGGCATCCTCATCTTCGACAGCCTGCAGCTTGCCGGCCTGCTCTACATGACCGGTGGCCTTACCAACCCGTTCTCGCTGCTGATGACCGTGCCCGTCGTCATTTCGGCCACCTCGCTGCCCCTGCGCCTGACCGCAATCCTCGGCGGACTGGTGATGACGGCGGCGACCTTGCTGGTCTTCGTCCATCTGCCGCTGCCCTGGCATGAAGGCGCGCCGTTGGAGATGCCCTTCATCTACGTCGCCGGCATCTGGATGGCGGTGCTGTCCTCGATCGCCTTCACCGCCATATATGCTTTCCGGGTGGCTGCCGAAGCGCGGCTTCTGGCCAATGCGCTTGCCGCCACCGAACTGGTGCTGCAGCGCGAGCAGCACCTGTCGGCGCTGGACGGGCTGGCTGCGGCCGCCGCGCACGAGCTTGGCACGCCGCTCGCCACCATCACGCTTGTCGTCAAGGAGATGGAAAAGGCGCTCGGCAACGATCCCAAATACGGCGAGGACGTCAAGCTGCTGCGCTCGCAGAGCGAGCGATGCCGCGAGATCCTCAAGCGCCTGACCAGCCTTTCGTCCGAGGGCGAGGCGCATCTTTCCCGGTTGCCGCTGACCTCGCTGGTCGAGGAGGTCACCGCCCCGCATCGCGACTTCGGCATCTCGATCAAGCTTCGGCCTGGCGAGCGCATCGGCCCCGAACCGGTCGGGCGCCGCAATCCGGGCGTCATCTACGGCCTTGGCAACCTGGTCGAGAACGCCGTCGATTTCGCCCGCAAGAGCGTCACCGTGAGCTGGAGCTGGGACGACACCACTGTGGCCTTCTCGATCATCGATGACGGGCCGGGCTTTCCGGCCGAGATCATCGACCGTATAGGCGAGCCCTATATGTCGACGCGCCAGGGCACGGAAGCCGGCGGTGGCCTGGGGCTGGGCCTGTTCATCGCCAAGACGCTGCTCGAACGCTCCGGTGCAACGCTTGATTTCCGCAATTCGAGCGGCCTGGGCGAGGGCGCCGTGGTACAGATATCGTGGCCGCGTGGCGTGTTCCTCAATCCGGAAATCACCTCGGCCAGCATGTTCGACACCGCCTGAGAGCCTTGCAAGGGTTCGAAAAATTGGACAATCAGGCTCAGGAACTATATCTGCGTGGAATTAAGGCAGCAGGAATTTTGAGACCATGACAGGCGACGAAAACATTGGCGCAATGGTGGAAGGCGAGGACACCTCGCTGCTCATCGTCGATGACGACAAGCCGTTCCTCACGCGCCTGGCCCGCGCCATGGAAACCAGGGGCTTCGTGGTCGAGACGGCCGAGAGCGTCGAGGAGGCGGTCGGCAAGGCGCGCGCCAACCCGCCCGCCTATGCCGTAGTCGACATGCGGCTCGGCGACGGCAACGGTCTCGACGTGGTTGCCGCCATCCGCGAGAAGCGCGACGATTCCCGCACCATCATCCTGACCGGCTACGGCAACATCGCCACCGCGGTGACAGCGGTGAAGCTCGGCGCCGTCGATTATCTCTCCAAGCCGGCCGATGCCGACGACATCTTCGCCGCGCTCACCCGCACGGCGGGGGAGCGGGCAGCGCCTCCGGAAAACCCGATGTCGGCCGATCGCGTCCGCTGGGAGCATATCCAGCGCGTCTATGAGATGTGCGAGCGCAACGTCTCCGAGACCGCGCGCCGGCTCAACATGCATCGCCGCACCTTGCAGCGGATCCTGGCCAAGCGCGCGCCGCGTTAAGATTCCCGCAATACGCGGGGCAAATGGCTTCGGATCAATGACGGTTTCCAACTCGTGGCCGAGGCCGCCAATTGTCGAAGTAAGCTCCGCCCCTCATTGCCCTTCCGGGCATTTCTCCCCGTATCGTGACGGGGAGAAAGGGGCCGGCCGCAAAGCCGGTGCCTTTCTTGCAACCCTGATAAATTGGCGAAACCATTGATGACAGCGTCCTCTCCCCGTCACTATACGGGGAGAGGATGCCGGCAGGCAGGTGAGGGGCGGCGCCAGCGCTCGGAAAATGACGCCGGCCAATAGGCGGCACGACGGAGGCGACATGCAGGACTTGAAGCAGCGGCCGGTTTCCGTCTTCCGCGAATTTCTCGATAGCGAGGCGGCCGGCGGCATCGTCCTGATGGCGGCGGCCGCACTGGCCCTGATCGTTGCCAACTCGCCGCTCTCCGAAACCTATTTCTCCGCTCTCCACGCCTATCTCGGCCCGCTCAGCGTCTCGCACTGGGTCAATGACGGGCTGATGGCGGTGTTCTTCCTGCTCGTCGGGCTGGAGATCAAGCGCGAGGTGCTGGACGGCCAGCTCTCGACCTGGCCGCGCCGCGTCCTTCCCGGCATCGCCGCAGCCGGCGGCATGGTGGTTCCAGCACTCGTCTACGTCGTGATCAACCGTAACAATGCCGCCGCACTGTCCGGCTGGGCGATCCCGACCGCCACCGACATCGCCTTCGCGCTCGGCGTGCTGTCGCTGCTTGGCAGCCGTGTGCCGGCCTCGCTGAAAGTCTTCCTTACCGCGCTTGCCATCATCGATGATCTCGGCGCCGTCATCATCATCGCCATCTTCTACAGCAGCGGCCTGTCATCAGCTTATCTTGGTGCCGCCTTCGCCGTCATTGCCGTGCTCGTCGTGCTCAACCGCATGCGGGTGATGACGCTGCTGCCCTATCTCGCGCTCGGTGCGATCCTGTGGGTGCTGGTGCTGAAATCGGGCGTCCATGCCACGCTTGCCGGCGTGGCGCTGGCGTTGACCATTCCGCTCGAACGCTCCGCCGGGATCCGCCACGATCTCGACCATTCGCCGCTGCACCGGCTCGAGCACGGCCTGCACAGGATCGTGCCCTTTGTCGTCATCCCGATCTTCGGCTTTGCCAATGCCGGCGTTTCGCTCGCCGGCCTGAGCTTTGGCGCGCTGGTCGAGCCGTTGACGCTCGGCGTCGCCGCTGGCCTTGTCGTCGGCAAGCTGGTCGGCGTCTTCGGCTCCTCGGCACTTGCCATCCGCTTCGGCCTTGCAGACCTGCCGGCCCATGCCGGCTGGGTGCATTTGATCGGCATCTCGCTGCTGTGCGGCATCGGCTTCACCATGAGCCTGTTCATCGGCCTGCTCGCCTTCGCCAGCGACGCCGCACTCCAGGACGCGGTCAAGGTCGGCATCCTCGCCGGCTCCTTCATCGCCGCCCTCCTTGGCGCCGCCGTGTTGTTGAGGGCGCCGGCGGCGGCGGCGAGTGGGGTGGACGAGAGCGACGAGTAGAGGCGGTCGGTTTCGCTTCGAGGCTGCGCTTTTCTGTCAGTCTTGGCGCTGCCCCTCATCTGCCTGCCGGCATCTTCTCCCCGTGAACGGGGAGAAGGGGCTGGCCGCGGCGCGGCGCTCTTTCTTGCAGCGTTGGGGGTTAGCGAAATCGTCGGCGAAAGCGTCCTTCTCCCCGTCACTATACGGGGAGAAGATGCCGGCAGGCAGATGAGGGGCATCGCCAACGTTGGCAGTACTTGGTCCTGTGGCCCGTTCGCCGCTACTCGCTCTCCCCCTCCAGCGCCGGTACCGACACGCCGGCAAGCTCGGCCGCCAGCAGCCGCGAGGCGCCGGCTCGCGCGATCCGCAGCATCAGCGCCTTGCGCGTTGCCGCCGCCATGCGGTGCTCCGGCGCATTGCGCAGGATTTCGGCGCCGTAGCCGTCGGAGAGGATGAAGCCGCACTCCTCGGGAAAGATCTCCGAGGGCACGCCGGGATGGGTGGCGAAGAAGAAGCGGTCGGAGTGCAGCCGGTAGTCTGGCCATTTGCGGTCGACCCGGAAATCCTCGATCGACGACTTGATCTCGATGATCCAGATGTCGCCCTGCCGCGTCAGCGCGACGAGGTCGGCACGGCGGCCGGTGGCCAGCGACAGTTCGGGCAGCACATGCGCCCCCATCTCCATCAAAAGCCGCTGCACGCCGCGCCGTACCAGCATGGCGCGCTCGGACTGGCGGCCGTCGACAAGCGGGTTTTGCAGAATCGGCGAGATGATAGGTATGGCGGCACCATGCCAGATTTTGTTCACGGTTTGAACCTATTTTATGGAGGCGATTATCCGGTGTCACGCCCGAAATGATCGCGGTCGGGATAAAATTGCTGATTGCTTGGGAACCGTTCTATGACGCCGATGAAGAGGTTGTGGAGCGCATCGTTCGAGATATGTTGGCAGCGGCACCTACAAAACTCTCGGATGGTTCGGATTCCGCGTCATTTCGATGATGTGGCCGCTCATAATATCAATGGTCGAGATGAAGATGAACCGCGCCATGCCGGGTGGCAGCGGGCGCTCCTCCTGAAGGTCGTCCGGGCTATGACGGAATATGCGCCTCTGAAGACCAAGCGCCTCGCAGAAAGTCCGAATTTCAGGCGTGTCAAACGTGGTGGGCCGCGCCCAGTGCGCAAATCGATTACGAATTTTCCCGATGGTCGCAATATCTTTGCGGAATTCCTTCGAATAAAAGCCCAATAAATAGCCAACATCGCACTTGGTGCCTAGTGTACCAAGTGGCTTTCCTGGGTCAAACAGTTTGTCTGTTGTGTCCTTATCTTGCCGCAGATGAGCAAGAATTAATTCCGTTAACTTATCTTCTAGAAACGAAGCGGCCACTATTGCCTGTGTTCGCTCGGAGGCATTTTGCATTTCATTCCAAATAGCTTTCGCCTCTGGCGTATCGATTTGCATGGTGCCCCCATCAATGCCGTAGCAGCCAATGCTGCTACCGCGGATGAGTCAAGGCTTCGCCTCTTTCCGTTGGCGCCGCAGAAGCTCTTTTATCTTCGGCGCATGAGCGATCTTATCCACTGCGGCGTCGCTGCGGCAACAAAGATTGCCACCCGATAGACCCTCGCGAGGTCAGGGAGACGAAAGACGGCTATTACGTCAGGTCGCCTCGCCCCGCATGAATGAGCCACAAGAGCCGGAGTGGTTTATCCCTAGAGAGCGTGCCCAAGCCTCCCCCGATGACCGCTACCATCTCTGTGAGCATTTAATGACGTTCTATCGAACGATCATTCCCCATATGAAGTTCGAGGCCTACCAGAGATACAGRTGGCGGTGTTTCTTCGTGCCCAAGGGCACGAGTTCAATCGAGRAAGGCCGMTAGAAGSTCKTCAGGTGTTTCGTTGGTAGAGGCGCTACGATGAATGTCGGCCTAGCCAATTCCCCCCGGCCCTATGGGAGTGGCCGGTACGGTCGGGGTGCTTGGTGTTGGGGTAGGCCGCACCGGCCACTGCGGGATCAGGCTTTTGGGATCGTCCCCCGCACTGCCCAAGCTATAGGCACATTAGCGATATCTCAACTAAGACTGAAGTCCCAGACACGCCCTGCCCAGCCGTAGGGCAGCCGCTACCCACGATACGCGTGCATTGATCGGCCTTGGGGTGTACCCTTCAGGACTGCGCTGCCAGCCGCATACTGGCTTTCTCCCGAGGAGGCATTCTTATGACCGCGTACAAAGTCGGTTATCTCATTGGCAGCCTCGCCAAGGGCTCAATCAACCGGAAGCTGGCCAAGGCGCTCGTGAACTTGGCGCCAGCCGAACTCTCGATGGCCGAAATCCCGTTCAAGGACCTGCCGCTGTACAGCTACGACTACGACGCGGATTTCCCTCCGCCGGCAAAGGCATTCAAGGAAGCGCTCGCCGGGATCGAAGCCGTGTTGTTCGTCACGCCCGAATACAACCGCTCAATCCCAGGTGGGCTCAAGAACGCGATCGACTGGGCGAGCCGACCCTACGGCCACAACTCGTTCACCCGAAAACCGTCGGCGGTCATCGGCACCTCGCCGGGTTCGATCGGCACCGCGCTGGCGCAGCAAAGCCTTCGCGGCGTTCTTGGCTTCTGCAACTCCCCGCAGATGAACTCGATCGAGGCTTACATCCAGTTCAAACCCGGCCTGATCACCGATGAAGGCGAGGTCACCGACGCCGGGACCGAGGAGTTCCTGCGCGACTACATGCTGCAATTCCACGGCTTCATCACTCGGGTCTATACCGCCCTGGCCACATAGGTCACAGGATACCGCGCGGCTGGAGGCCCCAGGCCGCGAATCCATAGATTGGAGAATGCCCTCCTTTCCATGCCGATACCGGTCCGGTAGCTTATCTGGATGGACGTTCTGGATTGGTTGGCCCGCTGGTATGAAGCACAACCGCTAAGCTAGGGGCGTCCGATGAGCGAGAAAGCTGATCTTATGATCTAACCCGGATGCACCCAAAAGAAGTCAGGCATTGGTCCTTGAAAGCCTGAACTTGTGGAGCCTATCGTCGGTTCCATGGGGACGGGTGACGCGACATCGAACAGCAACGAAGGCGAACAGCTGTGGGCCTTCGACCTTGACGCTCTGCGCGAGGCCTTCGGAAAGTCTGTCCAGGAACATAAAATCACGGCGGATGATTGGGCGGAACACGCCAATCAGTTCCTCGAAAAACAAAGAGATCGTCCGCGCGAACCAACTTGATTGGCCGCCGCCCGTCTCCATCAAAAGCCGTTGCACGCCGCGCCGCATCAGCATGGCGCGCCCGGACGTCTGACAGACCCACTATCGGCCAATTGAGAGGCAGTCCTCAATCATCCAGCCAGTATGCTCGAAAACAGCCAAATTAGGGCGCGATCCCACGCCGCCGTTTGGCGTCGAATTCCATCTCGGACAGTGCCTGGGGTGAGTTGTTCCCGGTGACATCTGGCACGATGGTGTACCCTTCCGCGACCAACTGCAGGCACATTTCCTGGTAGTGCCTTTTGAAGCCGTTCTTGATCTTGTTCCGCGGATACCGCCGCCCGTGCATGCATTCCTGGCTCAGGATGTCGGAATACCGCAGGGCGCTGGCCATTCTTACTTTTTCTTCGAAGATCGGCTTGTAAGGCTGTTTGTCCTTGGACCAGCATCGTCCTGCCGACGCGACCAGCGCCGCGGCCACCAGGCCTGCCAGGAACTTCCCCACTCAGGTCCCTTCCGACCAAGGAGATGTGCATTAGCCCCGGTTAATATTACGGCAAATCCTACTGGTTTCCAAATGATGCTCCCGCTGGACGCATAGCGCCTATGCGGCCGTCGTAGCATCCTTGGCGCTGGGCAGCGCAGCCCCGGCCATGTCATCCAGGATCGGGCAGTCCGGCCGGTCGTCGCCGTGGCAGGCGTGGATCAGCGTCTGCAGGGTCGAGCGCATCGACTGCAATTCGCGCACCTTTTCCTCGATCGCCCTGACATGGGCGGCGGCGATCTCGCGCACGTCGTGGCTGGCGCGGCTCCGATCCTTGTAGAGCGCCATCAACTGGCGGCAATCGTCGATGGAAAAGCCGAGGTTGCGCGCGCGGCGCAGAAAGGCCAGCCGGTGGATGTCGTCACCGGAATAGTCGCGGTAGCCGTTGGCGGCACGTGCAGGGGCGATCAGGCCGATCTCTTCATAGTAGCGGATGGTTTTGGCCGGCAGGCCTGAATGGTGGGCGGCGTCACCGACGTTCATGACGATTTTCCTTGATTTTTAAGTGGCTTACGGACGGGGCCATTGATTTTGCTTCACAATCCTGTGAGGCCTGTTGCCGAAATGCCATAGTAATGCGCCTACCAGCACGTAAGTCCCTGCATATAGGCATCGGGTGCTTGGCAAGCAAAGAAAATGCCAGCATGAATGATCGTGAAGCGGCCGACTCGTGCTGCTGACGTTGGGGCGGGGCACCGGATCATCTTATGCGCATGAAGTCGTTTGCAATCGTCGCCGCATTGGCGCTTTCCACTGCTATCGCCGGTTGCAGCAGCATCGGCATGCGGATTTTCTCCAACGACTACGGTGCGGTCACCGACGCCGGTTACCAGCTGCCGCGCATCCCGATCGAGAAGGTGCCGATGAGGTATCATCGGCAGGAGGTGGACTACGACACCAAGGAAAAGCCGGGCACCATCATCGTCGATACGCAGAACAAGTTCCTCTACTTCGTCGAGGGTGATGGCCTGGCGATGCGCTACGGCATCGGCGTGGGTCGCGAAGGCTTCGAATGGCACGGCACCGCCCACATCGCGCTGAAGCGCGAATGGCCGACCTGGACGCCGCCTTCGCAGATGATCCACCGCCAGCCGGAACTGGCCAAGTTTGCCGGCGGCATGGAGCCGGGCCTGAAGAACCCGCTCGGCGCCCGCGCCATGTATCTGTTCAACAAGGGCGGCGACATGGGCTATCGCCTGCATGGCAGCCCGGAGTGGAATTCGATCGGCAAGGCAATGTCGTCAGGCTGCATCCGCCTGATGAACCAGGACATTATCGACCTTTATGACCGCACCTCGGTGGGCGCCAAGGTCATTGTTCTTTAGGCCATGATCCCGAAAACCGGTACCGGTTTTCGGCAAAATCATGATCAGATACAGACGCCATTCATGCGCGGACCGTCTAGGCAACAACGGACGTCCCAAACAGAAAACCGGGCAATTCGGCCCGGTTTTTTGTTTTTTGCGCCCGTTTTTTGCGTTTTATCGAATCTGTTTTGCCGGCAAAGCGTCCGGCGGACAATCAGGAAACCTGCTCGACCTGCTGCACTTCCGGCACGAAGTGGCGCAGGAGATTCTGGATGCCGTGCTTCAGCGTCGCCGTCGATGACGGGCAGCCTGCGCAGGCGCCCTTCATGTGCAGGAACACCGTGCCGTTCTCGAAGCCGCGGAAGGTGATGTCGCCGCCATCCTGGGCGACCGCAGGGCGCACCCGCGTGTCGAGCAGTTCCTTGATGGTGATGACGAGTTCCTCGTCGGCCTTGTCGTAGAACTCACCCGTCAGGCTGGTCTCGGCGGCAGGGCCGGCTTTGACCATGACCGGCGCGCCGGACATGAAATGCTCCATGATGGCGCCGAGAATCGCCGGCTTCAGATGCTGCCAGTCGGGGCCGTCCTTGGTCACGGTTATGAAGTCGTAGCCGAAGAAAACACCGGTAACGCCGGGAATCTCGAACAGCCGGCCAGCCAGCGGCGAGGCGGTGGCGGCGCTGTCGGCATCGCGGAAATCGGCGGTGCCTTCCAGAAGCACTTCCTTGCCGGGCAGGAATTTCAGCGTCGCCGGATTTGGCGTCGATTCGGTCTGGATGAACATGGCCGTCTCCGTGCCCATTTCGGGCAACCAGTTTGGAATAGTTCTAAATAGGCTCTATTGGCTGGACATTCAAGCGAAACGCATCGCCGGAACAGCTGGCTGGCGGAATGTTTTTGCGACCTGCGATGCGCTTTGAGGTGCGATTCAGGTCTGGCCGCTTGCAGGTCGGCATCACCCGAATATCGATACATCTCAGGCGAGGCTGTCGATCTCCTCGTCCGACAGGTTTTGCGGCACCACGGTCACCGGGATCGGGAAGGCGGCACCCTTGCCGGCCACGGCGCCGACCAGCGGTCCGGGACCTTCCTTGCCGGCGCCGGCGGCCAGCACCAGGATGGCGATGTCCTGGTCCTCCTCGATCAGCTTGTGGATCTCTTCGGTCGGCTTGCCTTCGCGCACCACCATCTCCGGCTCCATGCCGAGCTTCTGGCGCACCTTGTTGGCATAACCGTCGAGCGCGGCGCGCGCCGTGGCGTTGGCCTCTTCGCGCATGATCTTCTCGACACCCAGCCAGTGCTGGAAATCGTCCGGCTCGATCACATAGAGCAGCACCAGCATGCCGTTGGTACTCTGCGCCCGCTTCGAGGCGTAGGCGACGGCGCGCTCGCATTCCGGCGTGTCGTCGATGATCGCCAGGAATTTGCGGCGATGGCCGGCTTCGCGGCTGAGGCGTTTGGAGACCATGTCTACGTACTCGGTGTCATTGCGGCCGCAATCTGCCACTGCCGCAGACCGGCGGCAAGCCGCCGGCCTTATGCCAGTGTGGTGCAGTGCACCCGATGTTGGGATCAGCCCTGCAGCAGCCCGATGATGTCGCGCACGGTTTTCATCGTTGCCTCTGCGAGCACGCCGGCGCGCTCGCCGCCATCCCTCAGCACCGCGTCGACATAGGCGCGGTCATCGGAAATGCGGCGCATCTCGCTGGCGATCGGCGCCAGCTTCTCCACCGCAAGGTCGGCCAGCGCCGGCTTGAACACCGAAAACTGCTGGCCGGCGAACTCTTTCAGCACGTCTGCCTTCGACATATCGGCAAGACCAGCATAGATGCCGACCAGGTTTTCCGCCTCGGGCCGGCTGGCCAGCCCGTCCAGCTCGCTCGGCAACGCTTCCGGGTCGGTCTTGGCCTTGCGGATCTTCTTCGAGATGGCGTCGGCATCGTCGGTCAGGTTGATGCGCGACAGGTCCGACGGATCCGACTTCGACATCTTCTTCGAGCCGTCGCGCAGTGACATGATGCGCGCCGCCGGCCCGCCGATCACCGGCTCGGTCAGCGGGAAATAGCCGTTGACGGTCTCCTCGCCGACCTGCATCTCGACGCCGACGCCAAGGGCTGCGATGCGGTCGGAAAAGTCGTTGTTGAATTTTTGCGCGATGTCGCGGGTCAGCTCCAGGTGCTGCTTCTGGTCCTCGCCCACCGGAACGTGGGTGGCGCGATAGAGCAGGATGTCGGCAGCCATCAGGCTCGGATAGGCAAGCAGGCCCAGCGAAGCGTTCTCGCGGTCCTTGCCGGCCTTGTCCTTGAACTGCGTCATGCGGTTCATCCAGCCGATGCGCGCCACGCAATTGAAGATCCAGGCGAGTTCTGCATGCTGCATGACCCGCGACTGGTTGAAAACGATGTGCTTCTTCGGGTCGATGCCCGAGGCCAGGAACGCCGCGGTGATCGACCGCGTCTGGTCGGCGAGGTCGTCATGGACGAGCTGTGCCGTCAGCGAGTGCAGGTCGACGACGCAATAGATGCAGTCGGAGGTTTCCTGCAGGGCGACGAATTTCTTGATGGCGCCGAGATAGTTGCCGAGATGCAGATTGCCGGTCGGCTGGACGCCGGAAAAGACGAGTGGCTTGAAGGCGGTCATGGTTGTTCCCTTGGCTTGTGGAGGGCCGTTTCGCGCGCGGCGAAAGTCTTGCGACGGCGCGCTTATGGACGAACACGACGATCCGATCAAGACCGGTTTTGCCGTCGAGTTATCCGGCCCTACTCGTCCGGGGCGGTCTTTGGGGCCGGAGGCGCCGCTTTCCCCGATCCCCGCTTGACGTTGCGCCGGATCATGCCGAAATCGGCGCCGCCGGTGGCGAAGGCGGTGATGAAGTAAAGCAGCGCCCCGCCGGCGACGAGCGCCAGAAGCGTCGTCGCCTTGACGACCAGCGGCGCACCCCGGCCGAGCCTGAGGGCGAACCAGTGTTCGGCAAAATAAAGTGCCGCCCCCATCACGATCGCCGACAGCACCAGCCGCGGAATGCGTTTCATCAGCGGCACGTCGCGGCCCCAATGGCCACGCCGGATCAAGACGCCGAGCAGCATCAGGGCGTTGACCCAGCCGGCGACAGCCGAGGCGACGGCGATGCCGGGCGCGCCCATTTCCGGAAACAGCGTCAGCGCCGTGGTGACGTTCACCGCCACCGAGATGGCGGCAAACATCATCGGCGTGCGGGTGTCCTCGCGGGCGAAATAGCCGGGGGTGAACGCCTTGATAAGCACGAAGGCCGGCAGGCCGAGGCCGAAGATCGCCAGGATCGCCGCCACTGTCGGCGTCGAGTTGTTGGCGGCAAAGGCGCCGCGCTCATAGACCAGCCGCACGATCGGCTCCGACATCACCCACAGTGCCACGGCGGCCGGCAAGGTGAGGAACAGCGTGAACTCGACCGAGCGGTTCTGCAGGTTGGCCGCTTCGATCAGGTTGCCCGACTTCAGCGCCCGCGACAGTTCGGGCAACAGCACGATCGCGACCGCGACGCCGACCACGCCGAGCGGCAGCTGGTAGATGCGGTCGGCATAGGCGAGCGAGGACACAGCGCTGTTCTGCGCCGAGGCGATCGCCGTGCCGATCAGCTGGTTGATCTGCGTGATGCCGCCGGTGATCGCCGCCGGCAGCGCCAGGATCAGCAGCCGCTTGACCGCGGGCGTCATTTTCGGACGGCGGAAGCCGATCGAGATGCCGGCATGGCGCACCGCCACCCAGACGATCGCCAGTTGCACCAGTCCGGCGGCCAGCACGCCCCAGGACAGCCCGTAGCCGACGGTGAGCGCGTCGGAGCCCTTGTACCAGGCATAGGCGAGCACGCCGATCAGGATGATGTTGAGAAACACCGGCGCCACCGCCGCCGCGAAATAGCGGCGCAGCGAATTCAGCATGCCCGCCATCATGGCGCCCAGCGACATGCAGATCAGGTAGGGGAACATGATCGTCGCCAGCGTCACCGTGGTGTCGAATTTTCCCGGTATGCCGGCAAAGCCTGGCGCCACCAGGTAGCGCACGATCAGCGGCATCGACAATTCCATGACGATGGTCAGCGCCAGCAGCGCCGTGAACAAGACGCCGAACACTTCCTCCGAGAAGCGCTTGGCGCCTTCGGTGCCGTGTGTCTCGATCTCCTTGGCGAACAGCGGCACGAAGGCGGCGTTGAAGGCGCCCTCGGCGAACAGCCGGCGAAAGGTGTTGGGAAACTGGAAGGCGGCGTTGAAGGCGTCGGCGACCGGTCCGGTGCCCAGCGCTGCCGCCATCAGCATCTCACGCCCGAAGCCGAGCGCGCGACTCATCAGCGTGCCGGAAGCGACCGTTGCGAATTTCTTGACGAGGCTCATGCTTTTGGGAACTGCCTGCGGAATTGGGACAAAGTGATGGTCGCTGTCACTCGGCGGCGGCCTTGGCCTTGCCGCCACGCTCGGGCGCGACGCCTTCAAGAGCCGCCATCAGCCTGTTGCGGATGGTGGCGATGCGGGTCGGGTTGTCGATCTTCTGGCCGGTGAGGTCGGTGACGTAGAAGGTGTCGATGACCTTTTCGCCGAAGGTGGTGATGTGGGCCGATGCGATGTCGAGCGACAGGTCGGATAGCGTTCCGGTGATCTCCGACAGCAGGCCCGGCCGATCCAGGCCCTCGACCTCGACGACCGAAAAACGGTTCGACAGTGCGTTGCGGATCTCGGCGCGCGGCGGGATTCTGAACACCTTGGCGCCGCGCCGCGGCTTGGTCCGTTTCTCGATCATTTCCGGCAGCCAGCTCTTGCCCGACAGCACGTCCTCGATCAGCCGGCCGACGCGCTCGGCACGCCGGCGCTCGTCCTCGTCGCGGTCGAATTCCCTTGAAATCAGGATCGTGTCCAGGGCCCGGCCGTCCGACGTGGTGAAGATCTGTGCGTCGACGATGTTGCCGCCGGCTCCGGCGCAGGCCCCGGCGATGACCGAGAGCAGGCGGGGATGGTCCTGCGCCAGCACGGTGATTTCGGTCACCGCCTCGAACTGGTGGGTCTTGACCATGGTGGCGAGCTTGTTGCCCGAAGCGTCCGCTTCGCGGATGAACTCGGCATGGCGCAGCTGATCGGCGAGATCGACGGTCAAAAGGTAATTCTCGTAGTGCAGGGCGACATAGCGCTTGCGGGCCTTGTCCGACCAGTTGGCGAGCGCCTCGGCCAGACGCTCGCGCGCCGCCGCCGTCCGCTGCGCGCGCGACACTTCCGAAAAGCCGCCGGTCAAAAGCAGTTCGGTCTCGTAGTAGAGCGTGCGCAGCAACTGGCCCTTCCAGCCGTTCCACACACCGGGTCCGACGCCCCTGATGTCGCAGACGGTGAGGATCAAAAGCAGCTTCAGCCGCTCGACCGATTGCACGATCGCGGCGAAATCCTCGATGGTCTTGCGGTCGTTGAGGTCGCGGGTCTGCGCCGTCATCGACATTACGAGGTGGTTCTCGACCAGCCAGGCCACCGTTTCGGTATCGGCTGGTGACAGCCCCATATGCGGGCAGATGCGCCGGGCGATCCTGGCCCCGGCCTCGGAATGATCCTCCGGCCTGCCTTTGGCGATGTCGTGCAGCAGCACGGCGACATAGAGCGCCTCGCGGCTCTTCTTCAGGCCCGGCATCAGCGTGTGGGAGAGGGGATGGACTTTCTCGCCATCGCCGCGCTCGATCTCGGCCAGTACGCCGATGCAGCGGATCAGGTGCTCGTCCACCGTGTAGTGGTGGTACATCGAGAACTGCATCATGGCGACGATCTTGCCGAAATCCGGGATCAGCTTGCCGAGCAGCCCGGCCTCGTTCATGCGCCGCAGATTGAGTTCGGCATTGCGGTCCGAGGTCAGGATGTCGAGGAACAGCCGATTGGCCTCCTCGTCGCGCCGCAGCGACTTGTTGACCAGGCCGAGCGAGCGCGTCAGCAGCTTCAGCGCATCGGGATGGAACTCCAGACCGTGCTTGTCGGCGAACCAGAACAACCGCAAGAGATTGACCGGATCGCGCTCGAACACCTGGTCGTCGGCGACGTTGATGCGGTGGTTGTCGACGATGAAATCGGAGGTGCCGGCAAGCTTGCGCTTGCGTCGCGAGAAGGTGAGGAAGATGCGGTTGAAGCCTGGCACGTGCTTGGCTTGCTCTTCCTCGAGCGCGGCGCAGAAGATGCGGGTCAGGTCGCCGACATCCTTGGCGACGAGGAAGTAGTGCTTCATGAAGCGCTCGACCGCCGACAGGCCGGGATGGCTGGTGTAGCCGAGCCGCTCGGCAATCTCGCGCTGGATGTCGAAATGCAGCCGTTCCTCGGCCTTGCCAGTGAGGAAATGCATGTGGCAGCGCACCGCCCACAGGAAATCCTCGGCCTTCTGGAACTCGCGATATTCGCCCTCGGTGAAGACGCCCTTGTCGACCAGTTCCTCGCCGGTGCGCACCCGGTAGAAATACTTGCCGATCCAGAACAGCGTCTGCAGGTCGCGCAGGCCGCCCTTGCCGTCCTTGACGTTGGGCTCGACGAGATAGCGGCTTTCGCCGGCCTTGGCATGCCGGTCGTCGCGTTCGGCAAGCTTGGCCTGGACATATTCGGGGCCGGTCGTGCGCACCACCTCATGGTCGAAGCGCAGCATCAGCTCGTCATAGAGCTTGAGCTCGCCCCACAGGAAACGCGCCTCGAGGATCGAGGTCCGGATGGTGACGTCGGTGCGCGACAGGCGCAGGCATTCGTCGATGTTGCGGGTGGCGTGGCCAACCTTCAAGCCCAGATCCCACAGCATGTAGAGCATGTACTCTACGGTCTGCTCGCCCCATGGCGTCTGCTTGTAGGGCAGCAGGAACAGGAGGTCGATGTCAGAGCCGGGCGCCAGCGTGCCGCGGCCATAGCCGCCGACGGCGACGACGGCCATGCGCTCGGCCGAGGATGGATTCTTGACCCGGTAGACATGCGTGACGGCGAAATCGTAAAGCGCCCGGATGATCTCGTCCATGAGGTGCGACAGACGCGCCGCACAGGCACGGCCGCCGCCGTCGTCCCTCAGCATGCGTTCGGCAATGGCGCGTCCGTCCGCCAACCGCCCCTTGAGAAGCTGTAGCACGCCGCTGCGCGCGGCCTGTCCGGAGCCGTCCCCGGCGGTGGTCGCGGTCAGCGCCGTCATCTCGCGGCGCAAGGCTTCGCCGTCGATCAGTTCGTCGAGTTTCAGGGAGATTTTCGCCATAGGTACCGGTTGGCCTCGCCTTTTCGGCGGCGTCTATAGCGCCTTTTCGCGCTTGTGGGTATGGGCAGGACGGACACGTTCGCCGTGGCGATAGAACGCTATGAGCCTGTTTCTCTGCTTCAGCAGGCAGAGGTCGACGATCCTGCTCAGCAATTTCCTGGCCTCAGCCCCGATTCTCATCGTCAGCGTCTTGGTCGTGCGCGACCCGGATTGGACACCGGCAAGCCACTGGTCCCGCCGTTCCTCAAGAAGCAGGCTCGGCAGTGCGGCGGCCCGCAAGAAGCGTTCCTGCGCGCACAGGGCCGGAATCAGCTGATAGATCGCCTTGCCGGGTGAGGGGGCGAATCTTGGATTGAAGATGACCTGGTCGACGGGACTGCTGAGCTCCGCGGTGCCGTCGATGAGATCGCGCGCCGCCTGCCTCGAGAGTATGTAGCCGGCCGCGCCGACGTGAGCTCCGTGCAGTCTGGACGTGGAAAAGCCGTGCCCGGCCGGAGAGCGCCGCCATGCGAGCCGGGTCTTCTTGAAGAACGTCTCCAGCTTGACGATCTCGGCATCAGCCGGGATCCAACTGGCGTCGGCAAGCATCGCGCCGGCATTTTCCGAAAAGACGACATCGTCTTCAAAAACGACGCCGTAGGCATCGTCGCCATCGGCGATCTTTGCCCAGCAGGCCTTGTGGCTGAGGAAACAGGCGATCTCGGTATTGGTCAGATGCAACTGCGTCAGCGGATTGAGCCGCATCGGTGTTTGCGGGAGCTCGGATCTGTCCTGGGCGTCGACCGCCGCGACGCGTTCGAAGTCAATGCCGATACGGGCAAACTCCGACGTCATATGCGCGAGCCGGTCCTGGGACCGGTCGAGGTTTATAACCAGGCACTTCATTGGAAATGGAATCGATGCATTTGGATGCGTTTGGATTGTCGATCGGCGGGTCCATAGCACAAGAAGCCGCCGCGCATCCGACTTTCTTGATGGTGGCCGGCGCCGGCGACGGCATACTGAAAAAGAAAATTTTGCCCTTGACCTTCCAGTTACTGGAAGCACTACCTCCGCATCTCGACGAGGCATCGAGGCATTTTGAATGACGCATTCAGACCACCATCATCATACGCATGACGGCTGCTGCGCGGCGAAAGCCGCGGCCGGGGAGGCGGCCGTGGTGCGGGATCCTGTCTGCGGCATGACCGTCGACCCTGCGACGGCCAAGCACTCCGTCCGTCATCAAGGTCGGGACTTCTACTTCTGCTCTGCCGGCTGCAAGGCGAAATTCGAGGCGGAACCGCAGAAATATCTTGGCGACAGGGCCGCACCGCCGCCGATGCCCAAGGGCACGCAATACACCTGCCCGATGCATCCCGAAATCATCCGCGACAAGCCCGGCTCCTGCCCGATATGCGGCATGGCGCTGGAGCCGATGGGCGTGCCCACTGGTGATGAAGGACCAAATCCCGAGCTGGTCGATTTCACCAGGCGATTCTGGGTCAGTGCCGTGCTGTCGCTGCCGCTGCTGTTCATCGCCATGGCGCCGATGCTCGGCCTGACGTTCGAGGTATTTGTCGACGACCGCACAATGGCCTGGCTGGAACTGGCATTGGCCAGCCCCGTCGTGCTGTGGGCGGCGCTGCCCTTCTTCCATCGCGGCTGGGATTCGCTCGTGAACCGCAGCCCCAACATGTGGACGCTGATCTCGCTCGGCGTCGGCGCGGCCTATCTCTACAGCGTCGCAGCCACGCTGTTCCCGGACATTTTTCCGCATCAGTTCCGCAGCCACGGTGGTGCGGTGCCGGTCTATTTCGAGGCCGCCGCCGTCATCGTCGCGCTGGTCTTCCTCGGCCAGGTGCTGGAATTGCGCGCCCGTGAAAAGACCGGGTCGGCGATCCGCGCTTTGCTTGATCTCGCGCCGAAGACCGCGCGGCTGATCGGTTCCGACGGCTCCGAAGGCGACGTGCCGCTCGACGCGGTCAAGGTGGGCGACCGCCTGCGTATCCGTCCCGGTGACGCCGTGCCGGTCGACGGCACCGTGTTGGAAGGCCGTTCCTCCCTCGACGAATCGATGATCACAGGCGAACCGTTGCCGGTCGAAAAGGCCGAAGGCGATACCCTGACCGCCGGCACGCTCAACAAAAACGGCTCGCTGATCCTGCGTGCCGAGCGGATCGGCGCCGAGACCACGCTGGCGCGCATCGTCGAACTCGTCGCCAAGGCGCAGCGCTCGCGCGCCCCGATCCAGGGGCTTGCCGATCGCGTTTCCTTCTACTTTGTCCCGGCTGTGGTGCTGGTCGCGATCGCGGCTTTTGTCGCCTGGGCAGTTCTTGGCCCCGAACCCAGCCTGATCTTCGCCATCGTCTCGGCGGTGTCGGTGCTGATCATCGCGTGCCCCTGCGCGCTCGGCCTCGCCACGCCGATGTCGATCATGACCGCCACCGGGCGTGGCGCCCATGCCGGCGTGCTGATCAAGGAAGCCGCCGCGCTCGAACGCTTCGCTTCCGTCGACACACTGATCGTCGACAAGACGGGTACGCTGACCGAAGGCCGGCCGAAACTGACCGATGTCGTTGCCGCAAACGGCTTTTCCGAAGACGAATTGCTGGCCCTTGCCGCCGGCCTGGAAAAGGGCTCGGAGCATCCGCTGGCTGAAGCCATCGTCGAAGGCGCGGGCACGCGCGGCCTGGAGATCGCCGATGCCAGCGGCTTCGAGGCCGTCACCGGCAAGGGCGTTTCCGGCACTGTGTCGGGAAAGAAGGTTGCGCTCGGCAATGCGGCGATGATGACCGATCTCGGCATCGACACCGCGTCCGTCTCCGCCAGGTCCGAAACGCTGCAGACCGAAGGCAGGACCGTGATGTTCGTTGCCGTCGGCGACAAACTGGCCGGCATCGTCGCTGTCGCCGATCCGGTCAAGGCGACCACCGCCGAGGCGATCAGGGCCCTGCACTACAGCGGACTGAGGATCGTCATGGCGACCGGCGACAATGAGCGCACGGCAAAAGCGATCGCCAGGAGCCTCGGCATCGATGAGGTTCGCGCCGGACTGCTGCCGGAACAGAAGGCAGCCCTGGTCGAAGAGCTGCGTGCCAGGAGCAAAGGCGTCGCCATGGCCGGCGACGGCGTCAACGACGCCCCCGCCCTTGCCGCCGCCGATGTCGGCATCGCCATGGGCACCGGCGCCGATGTCGCCGTCGAAAGCGCCGGCATTACTTTGGTCAAGGGCGACCTCAACGGGATCGTGCGGGCGCGTACGCTCGCCCAGGCGACGATCCGCAACATCCGCCAGAACCTGTTCTTCGCCTTCCTCTACAACGTGCTCGGCGTACCCGTCGCCGCCGGTGTGCTCTATCCGCTCACCGGCACGCTTTTGTCGCCGATGCTGGCGGCGGCGGCGATGAGCCTGTCCTCGGTGTCGGTGATATCCAACGCATTGCGGCTGAGAGCGTTGAAACTCTGAGCAAAGCCCCCAAATACGAAACCCACTCAACAGGAGACCATGAATGACCTTGGCTAAAAAACTCGTCCTTTTGCTGATGGCTGCCGGAATGCTGCTTGCCGTCTTCCTCGAAAGCGTTCCGGCGCAGAGCGAAGAGATGAAACACGACATGGGTGCCATGTCGGCGGATGCGACCAGCCCTTCGACCGAAGGCTACAAGGCGGCGATGGGCAAGATGCATGCCGACATGATGGCGTTGCAAAATACCGGCAATGCCGATGTCGATTTCGTCCGTGGCATGATCCCGCACCATCAGGGTGCCATCGACATGGCCAAGGTCGAGCTTGCCAACGGCAAGGACCCAGAGATCCGCAAGCTGGCCGAGGGGGTCATCGCCGCGCAGGAAGCCGAGATCAAGCAGATGCAGGGCTGGCTCGCAGCCCATCCGGTGGAGTAAGCCTTTCGCGAAGCTAGGATTCGGCGAGAACTCCCTCTGGATTTCCCGCCGAGCCTGTATTGCGATCCGCCCTCAACTGGAGCCGCCATGCCGTCGACGATCAGAACCACCACGCTGCCTTCCGGCGAAGCCGTTCAGGTGCTTGGTCAGGGCACGTGGAAAATGGGCGAGGATATCAGC
The DNA here is from genome assembly GCF_056404455.1 of Mesorhizobium sp. P2_D1. Classification (NCBI taxonomy): domain Bacteria; kingdom Pseudomonadati; phylum Pseudomonadota; class Alphaproteobacteria; order Hyphomicrobiales; family Phyllobacteriaceae; genus Mesorhizobium; species Mesorhizobium sp. P2_D1. The sequence goes on along the minus strand of NZ_JBFUDZ010000004.1, from coordinate 30,234 downwards.
CGCCGCGCCGATGAAGTCAACGCCCTCAAGCTCGGCCTCGACCTTGGCATCACGCTCATCGATACCGCCGAAATGTATGCCAGCGGCGGTGCCGAGGAGGTAGTCGCCGAGGCCATCGCCGGGCGCCGCGACGAAACGTTCCTGGTTTCGAAAGTGCTGCCGTCAAACGCTTCGCGCACCGGCGTGCAGCGCGCCTGCGAAAACAGCCTGAAGCGCCTGCGCACCGACCGCATCGATCTCTATCTGCTGCATTGGCCCGGCAGCGTGCCGCTGACTGAAACCGTAGCGGCCTTCGAGGCGCTGAAAGAGGCCGGCAAGATCCGCCACTGGGGCGTCAGCAATTTCGACACCGACGAAATGGAAGAACTGGTCGGCTTGCCCGACGGCGGCAACGTCCAGACCAACCAGGTGCTCTACAATCTGGTCCGGCGTGGCCTCGAATTCGATCTGGCGCCCTGGAGCCGCCAGCGCGGCATCCCCTTGATGGCCTACTCACCGGTCGAGCAGGGCGCGCTGGCACGCAATACCAGGCTTGGCGCCGTCGCGGCCCGCCACGATGCGACCCCGGCGCAGATTGCCTTGGCCTGGGTCATGCACCAGGAGGGTGTCATCGCCATTCCCAAGGCCAGCAGCCAGCAGCATGTCCGCCAGAATTTTGCAGCGCTCGACATCGAACTGACGACGCAGGACATCGCCGAACTCGACCGCGCCTTTCCGCCGCCGACCCGCAAGCACGGTCTGGAGATGATTTGACTACTTTCCCGCCAGCACCTTCAGCCGATACAGCGCCTCAAGCGCCTCGCGTGGCGTCATCTCGTCGGGGTTGATGTCGCCGAGTGCGGCACCCAGAGCATCGTTCTTGACCGGCTTCGGCGCTTCGCGCTTCACGGCCACCGAAAACAGTGGCAGGTCGTCGACCAGACGGTTGGTCTTGCCCGAAACCTCGCCCTCCTCCAGCTGGTGCAGCACTTCCTTGGCCCGGTCGACCACTGCTTCCGGCAATCCGGCCAGTCGTGCCACCTGCACGCCATAGGAGCGGTCGGCGGCACCCTTGCCGACCTCATGCAGGAAGACGACGTCGTTTTCCCATTCCTTGACCCGCATGGTGACGTTGTGCAGCCGCGCCAGCTTGCCGGCCAGCGAGGTCATTTCGTGGAAATGGGTGGCGAAGATCGCCCGGCAGCGGTTCTTCTCGTGCAGGTATTCCACCGCCGCCCAGGCGATTGACAAGCCGTCGAAAGTGGCCGTGCCGCGGCCGATCTCGTCGAGGATCACCAGCGCACGCTCGCCGGCCTGGTTGAGGATCGCCGCCGTCTCGACCATCTCGACCATGAAGGTCGAGCGGCCGCGCGCCAGATCGTCCGAGGCGCCGACACGCGAGAACAGCCGGTCGACGACGCCGATATGGGCCGATGCCGCCGGCACGAACGAGCCGGTTTGCGCCAGGATGGCGATCAGCGCGTTCTGCCGCAGGAACGTCGACTTGCCGCCCATGTTGGGGCCGGTCAAAAGCCAGATCGCGCCATTCTTGGCGCTGCCCTCGGGCGACAGGTCGCAATCATTGGCGACGAACGGCCCTTCGCCGGAGCGCCGCAGCGCCTGCTCGACCACCGGATGCCGGCCGCCCGAAATTTCGAAGGCAAGGCTCGAATCCACCACCGGCCGGCACCAGGCTTCGCTCTCGGACAACAGTGCGAGCGCCGCCGACACGTCGAGCACGGCCAGCGCATCGGCGCCGGCGCGGATCTTTTCGGCCTCGCCGACCGCTTCCGCCGTCAGCGCCTCGAAGGCTGCAAGCTCGATGCCGAGCGCCCGGTCGGCGGCATTGGCGATCTTGGTCTCCAGTTCGGCGAGTTCGGTCGTCGTGAAGCGCATGGCGTTGGCCATGGTCTGGCGATGGATGAAGCGCGCCTTCGCGCCGTCGCTGCCGGTCATCACCGCATGATGGTTGGCGGTCACCTCGATGTAATAGCCAAGCACATTGTTGTGCCGGATCTTCAGCGAACGGATGCCGGTCTCGTCGATTAGCGAGCGCTCCAGCCCGGCGATGACCTTTCGCGATTCGTCGCGCAACGCCCGCATCTCGTCGAGCTCGGCGTGGTAGCCGCCGCGAACGAAGCCGCCGTCACGCTTGAGCAGCGGCAGTTCATCGCCAAGCGCCTGCGTCAGGTGCTGGGAAAGCGCCCTGGGCAGCGCCTGGATGGCGCCCAGCGCCGCCGTGAGTTCCTGAGGCAGGGCGGTCTCGCCGAAGGTCCCGGCGATCGCACCGGCCGCTTCGAAACCGGCGCGCAGTGCGCCAAGGTCGCGCGGCCCGCCACGGTTCAGCGCCAGCCGGGACAGAGCGCGCGGCATGTCGGCGACGCTCTTCAGGCTTGCCCGCACCGCTTGGCAGAGCCGCGTTTCGGAGCGGAAGAAGGACACCGAGTCCAGCCTGGCGCCGATCGCCGCCGGATCGGTCAACGGCGCCATCAGCCGGTCGGCCAGCAGCCTTGCTCCGCCGCCAGTCACCGTGCGGTCGATCGCCTTGAACAGCGAACCTTCGCGGCTGCCGGACAGCGTGCGCAGCAGTTCCAGATTGCCGCGCGTCGCCGGATCGATGAACAGGGTCGAGCCCTGCTCCTCGCGCTCCGGCCGCGACAGCGGCGGACGCTCGGCCTTCTGCGTCTTCTCGACATAGGCGATGGCGCCCGAGATCGCCGACAGTTCGGCGCGCGAAAACGCCCCAAAGCTGTCCGGCGTCGCCACGTCGAAGAAACGGGCGATGCGCCCCGTGGCCGAGGCCGAATCGAACAGCGAGGGCGGCTGCGGATTGGCGACGCGGCCGAGCACGTCGAAGACCGGTTTCAGTTCGGCATCGTAGAACACCGGCTCGGCAACGATCAGCTCGCGCGGATCGACGCGGAAGATGTCGGCGAGCAGCCGGTCGGCGGTGGTCTCGGCGACGCGGAAAGCCCCGGTCGAGATATCGATCCAGGCCAAGGCAAAAGAGTGGTCCGCCCCACCTTTCACCCTTCCCAACGCCATCAGGAAACTAGATTCCGACGGCGCCAGCAATTTGTCCTCGGTGATGGTGCCCGGCGTCACCAGCCGCACCACGTCGCGGCGTACCACCGATTTGCCGCCGCGTTTCTTGGCTTCGGCCGGATCCTCGATCTGCTCGCAGACGGCGACGCGAAAACCCTGGCCGATCAGCTTCTGCAGATAGTCGTCGGCGGCATGCACCGGCACGCCGCACATCGGGATGTCGTGGCCCTGGTGCTTGCCGCGCTTGGTCAGGACGATGCCCAGCGCCCGGCTCGCCTTCTCGGCGTCGTCGAAGAACAGCTCGTAGAAATCACCCATGCGGTAGAACAACAGCGAATCCGGGTTCGCCGCCTTGATCTCGATGAACTGCTCCATCATCGGCGTGACGGCGGCAGCGGCTGTCGGCAGGGGCGCCATCGCCTCGGGGGCGTCCGGCTCGTTCGGGCTATGCATGTTCATGCGCGGCACGCTAGCAGATGTGGTCGCGCGGTTTAATGCCGGCGCCTCGAAAAACAGGGGACGACTGACACGGCCAGATGCCCGCAATCGCCAGCACCAGCGCGATTCCCGAACTCTGGCGGTTTACACGCGGCGGTGCGTGGTCTTAATTCGGAACCTCACAAAGCACCCGCCCTAACGATGTGCTGCACCGGCGAGGAAATCAAAAGCATCATGGCCAAAAAAACCGAGAACAACGGTCCGTCCGTCAGTGCGCAGGAAGCGCTCGAATTCCACGCCATGGGCCGCCCCGGCAAGCTGGAGGTTGTCGCCACCAAGCCGATGGCGACGCAGCGCGATTTGAGCCTCGCCTATTCGCCGGGCGTCGCGGTTCCTGTTCTGGCCATCGCCGAGGACCCCAGCCGCGCCTTCGACTACACGACGCGCGGCAACATGGTCGCCGTCATCTCCAACGGCACCGCCATCCTTGGCCTCGGCAATCTCGGCGCGCTGGCCTCCAAGCCGGTCATGGAAGGCAAGGCGGTGCTGTTCAAGCGCTTCGCCGATGTCGATTCCATCGACCTCGAGGTCGACACCGAGGACGCCGACGAGTTCATCAACTGCGTGCGCTTCCTCGGCCCCTCCTTCGGCGGCATCAACCTTGAAGACATCAAGGCGCCGGAGTGTTTCATCATCGAGCAGCGCCTGCGCGAACTGATGGACATCCCGGTCTTCCATGACGACCAGCACGGCACCGCCATCATCTCGGCCGCCGGCCTGATCAACGCGCTGGAGATCACCGGCCGCGACATGAAGACGACGAAGATGGTCTGCAACGGCGCTGGCGCCGCCGGCATCGCCTGCATCGAGTTGATGAAGGCGATGGGCTTCGCGCCCGAAAACATCATCCTGTGCGACACCAAGGGCGTCGTCTTCCAGGGCCGTACCGAAGGCATGAACCAGTGGAAGTCGGGACATGCGGTGAAGACCGAGGCGCGCAGCCTCGCCGAGGCGCTCGACGGTGCCGACGTCTTCCTCGGCCTCTCCGCCAAGGGCGCGCTGACCACTGCCATGGTGCAGTCGATGGCCAAGAACCCGATCATCTTCGCCATGGCCAATCCCGACCCGGAAATCACGCCGGAAGAAGTCGCCGAGATCCGCACCGACGCCATCATGGCGACCGGGCGTTCGGACTATCCGAACCAGGTCAACAATGTGCTCGGCTTTCCCTACATCTTCCGTGGCGCGCTGGATGTGCGGGCCACCACCATCAATGACGACATGAAGATCGCCGCCGCCCAGGCACTGGCAGCGCTGGCGCGCCAGGATGTGCCCGACGACGTCGCTGCAGCCTATCAGGGCAACCGGCCGAAATTCGGCCCCAACTATATCATCCCGGTGCCGTTCGACCCGCGCCTGATCTCGGCCATCCCGATCGCGGTCGCCAAGGCGGCGATGGATTCCGGCGTCGCCCGCAAGCCGATCCTCGATCTCGACCGCTACGCGCAGGAGCTGTCCGCCCGCCGCGACCCGATCGCCTCGACCTTGCAGCGCATCTACGACCGTGTGCGCCGCCAGCCCAAGCGAATCGTCTTTGCCGAGGGCGAGGAGGAGCAGGTGATGCGCGCCGCCGTCTCCTATGTGAACCAGCGGCTCGGCACCGCCATCCTGCTCGGCCGCGACGACGTCATCAAGGAGAACGCCAAGCACGCCGGCATCGACCTCAACAAGCAAGGCATCGAGATCATCAATGCCCGGCTATCGCGCCGCAACGGCATCTACACCGACTATCTCTACGAGCGCATGCAGCGGAAGGGCTTCCTGTTCCGTGACTGCCAGCGGCTGATCAACAACGACCGCAACCACTTCGCCGCCTGCATGGTGGCGCTGGGCGATGCCGACGGCATCGTCACCGGTGTGACCCGCAACTATTCGACCGCGCTCGACGACATCCGCCGCGTCATCGACGCCAAGCCCGGCCACCGCGTCATCGGCGTTTCGATCGTGCTGGCGCGGGGCAGGACCGTGCTGGTCGCCGATACCGCCGTGCACGACATGCCGAACGCCGAGCAGATCGCCGACATCGCCGAGGAGGCGGCAGGCTTCGCCCGCCGCATGGGCTACGAGCCGAGGCTTGCCATGCTCGCTTATTCGACCTTCGGCCATCCGCAGGGCGAGCGCTCCGAGCGCGTCCAGGAAGCCGTGCGCATCCTCGACAAGCGCCGCGTCGATTTCGAGTACGACGGCGAGATGGCCGCCGACGTCGCGCTCAATGCGCGGGCCATGTCGCAGTATCCGTTCATCCGCCTCACTGGTCCAGCCAATGTGCTGATCATGCCGGCGTTCCACTCGGCCTCGATCTCGACCAAGATGCTGCAGGAACTCGGCGGCTCGACGGTGATCGGCCCGCTGCTGGTCGGGCTGAACAAGCCGGTCCAGATCGTGTCGTTGAACGCCAAGGATTCAGACATCGTCAACATGGCCGCGATTGCGGCGTATACAGCGGGGGCTTGAGCGGCGGACGAAAGCCCCGTGAACGCCTTTCGAGTGATGCTAGGCCCAGGCCCTGGTCGAGGGCCGCACCACTCCACCTGAATGTGTGCAATCGCAGGAATCCCGCGATTCAAGCCGAATTTATGGGAAAATCGCTGCGATCCATAAGATATTGATAATATCCGGTTGTTATACCAGAGAGCTGTCATCGATGTGCCAGAGGGGCATTTTGGACAGACCGGGGTGGTGACAATCATGGATTTGCAGCCGTGAAGCACGATACGATTCCCGCATCCGTGGTCGGCGAGCGAGCTTATCACGACGAGCGCCTTGACGCGCTGCTCAGCATTACCGGCCGCATGGACGGCTACCTCTACCGCTGCCGCAACGATGCGTCCTACACCATGCTCTACATCAGCGACGGCGTTCTCACCGTCAGCGGCTATCCGCCAACGGATTTCGTGCACAACGCCGTGCGCGACTACGTTTCGGCCATCCATCCGGACGACCTCGCCTCGGTCTATGCCGCCGTCGACGCCGCGCTCGAAGCGCGCTGCAACTGGAACGTCGACTACCGCATCGTGCCGAGTGCCGGCGAACCGCTGTGGGTCCGCGAGATCGGCGGCGGTGTCTGGGACGACGCCGGCGAACTCGAATTCCTCGAAGGTTTCGTCGTCGACATCAGCGACCGCAAAGTTGTCGAGGACCTCAATTCCCAGCTGCTGCTGGATCTGAAGACCGCCAACGAGGAGCTATCCGCGCAAAAGCGCGAGATCGAACTGGCCAAGCAGCAGAGCGACCATTCGGCCAACCACGATCTGTTGACGGACCTGCCCAACCGGCGTGCCTTCCACAACGAGCTCAAATCGGTGGTCGCCCGCTGCGGCGCCACCGGCGAGGCCGCCGGTCTTCTGTTCATCGACCTCGACCGCTTCAAGGAAGTCAATGACACGCTCGGCCATGAGGCCGGCGACGCGCTGCTGCAGCGCGTCTCGAGCCAGCTTCGCTCGATCCTGCGAAGTGCCGATTTCGTCGCCCGGCTTGGTGGTGACGAGTTCGCCTTCCTGTTCTCGGGCGCCGCCGATCTGGCACGGCACAAGGCCGTGCGCGTTGCCGAACGCATCCTGGAAAGGTTGCAGATCAAGGTTCCCACACCGGATGGCGCCATCCAGGTTGGCTGCACCGTCGGCGTAGCCATGTATCCGGCGGAAGCCGCCGATTCCGAAGCGCTGGTCGCGCTCGCCGACCGGCTGATGTACATCGGAAAAAAGAGTGGCCGCAACCGGTTGGTCACCGCCACGGAAATGGCGTCGCAACAGCCATCGTCCGCGCCTCGTCCCTCAATCCGCAGGACTGCCTAGGCACGTCTATCAAGGGCGTGCACCGAAGCGGTCAAGCCGGCGCGAACACGCGTGCGGCCTCGACGACCTGCTCGATCTGATCCTGCCGGAGCAGGTCGATCGGAACGCGGCCATCGAGTTGTGCCGACGGGCGTGTCAGCCACAGCCAGGCCAGCCTGGGATTGCTGATCAGGGACAGCACGTCATGGATGCCCGCGACCGGCCTGCCGTCGACGAACTGCGCCAGCGGGAAGACATGCTTGCGACCGCCCTTGCGCAGGGCGATGACCTCACCCCGCCTTTGCCAGCGATGCAGGGTCGAGCGGGCGATGCGCATGTTCTCTTCCAGATAGGTCGATCCGGCGACGCGGCCGGCCCAGTCCTCGATCAGCATCGATTCGAGGTCGTCGGCGCGCGACGACGGGGAAGCAGGTCCATCGAAATCCACGGGGGATGCCGGCGGCAGCCCCGTCGCGCCGCCTGTGCCCGCCTCGCTGCGGCGCGCGGCTTCCGCCGCCAGCGCGCGGACGAATTTCGATGCAAGGCCGGGAAGGTCGGCATGGATGGCGTCGATGGCACGCTGATGCTTCGGCGACAGCAAGGTGACGGCGGAAGCTATGCTGCCGGCGATCTTGCCGACCGAGACCATGGTGGGTCTGTTGATGGCCTCGTCATAGTGGGCAAGCGCACGTTCGACGTGCTCCGCGACCATCTCCGCGAAGTCGTCCTGCTTGATGCTGGTTGCCTGGATTTGAAATCTGTTCATGCATCTGTCTCTTGGGCCGGGCGCTCCTCCCACAGCTGCGGCCGATTGTTGAACGGCTACAGCGGAGAGCGGAGTTCGCGGCGGCAACAGATGCAGCGGCCCGACAGCATGCTGTCTTGCATTTTATGACACCCCAACTGACTGCAGGCGTCCCGAAATGTCAGTCCCAGGTCGCCTCGATTGCGTGTAGGAGGGATGTATGACAACCGCGCGACGGTGAGAGGCGGTCGGCCTTCCCTTCTCCCCTTGTGGGAGAAGGTGGATTGGCGCGCAGCGCCAAGACGGTTGGACGGAGTGTTGCCAGTACCAAGCTGGAACACCCCTCATCCGGCCGAGCTTCGCTCGTCCACCTTCTCCCACAAGGGGAGAAGGGAAAACCTAACCTACAGCAACCCGGCCTGCTCAGCCTCGCGGCGCAGGTTCTGGCGCGGGCGTGGGCCGATCTGCTGGATCACCAATCCGGCCGCCAGTGAGCCAAGGTCGCCGCAGGCCTTGAGGTCGCGGCCTTGCGTGTAGCCGTGCAGGAAACCGGCGGCATAGAGGTCGCCGGCGCCCGTCGTGTCGACCAGTTCCTTGATCGCGGTCGCCTGGATGAGCACGGTCTCGTCGCCGCGCACGATGACCGAGCCTTTTTCCGAGCGCGTCACGGCGGCGATCCGGCAATCCTTGCGGATCTGCGCCAGCGCCTCGTCGAACGACGATGTCTGGTAGAGCGACTTGATCTCGTGGCTGTTGGCAAAGACGATGTCGACGGTGCCCGAGCGCATCAGGTCGAGGAACTCGTCGCGGTAGCGATCGACGCAGAACGAATCGGAGAGTGTCATCGACACTTCGCGGCCTGCCGCGTGCGCCAGCTTGGCCGTCTGCCGGATCGCTTCCTTGGCCCGCGGCGGGTCCCACAGATAGCCCTCGAAATAGGTGACCTTGGCGCCGGAAGCCTTGTCGGCCTCGACATCCTCCGGCCCGAGTTCGATGGCGGCGCCGAGATAGGTGTTCATCGAGCGCTCGCCGTCGGGGGTGACGAAGATCATCGAGCGCGCCGTCGGTGGCTCGCCCTTGAGCGGCCTAGTATCGAAGGCGACGCCCTGCGCATGGATGTCGTGCGCGTAGATTTGGCCCAGCGCATCGTTCGAAACCTTGCCGAAGAAGGCGGCGCGGCCGCCGAAGCTGGCGACGCCGGCCGCCGTGTTGCCGGCGCTGCCGCCGGACGCTTCGATGGCCGGGCCCATGCGGCTGTAGAGCAGTTCGGCGCGCTGGGTGTCGATGAGGTTCATCGCGCCCTTGATGATGCCGTTGGTCTCGAGGAAGTCCTCGTCGCACTGGGCGATGATGTCGACAATGGCATTGCCGATGCAAAGCACGTCATAATCCGGCATCAATGTCTCCGCCAAAAACCCGAGCCGGCTTCTTGCCATGCCCGGGCGGGTCTACAGCAAGACTCCGAAAATTGGCAACCGATTTTCTGTCGTTGCCGGCGTGGCGGCGATGACCGTTCCCTTGCAGAGGAAGGCGCGGAGCCGCGGTTCTTGCAAATCAGGTGCGCCTCCGCGACGAGGCGCTATGACAATTCGACCGTGGCCGAAGCATTTCGTCGCGGCGCTGCTTACAAGCCTGGCCAGCCGATCATTTTTCTAAGGCGAGCCACCCCCATGCCTACAAAAAACAGGCCGACAAGCAACGATATGACCACCGACCTGACGCTGCTCGCCGTGCTGGCGGTGCTTTGGGGCGCCTCCTATACCTTCATCAAGATCGGAGTCGAGACGATCCCGCCGGTCACGTTCATTGCCGCGCGCACACTGATTGCCGGCGGAATCCTCTTCGCCATCATACGCTGGCGCGGGCTCGCCATGCCGGGCGATGCTGCAAGCTGGCGCCGCTTCGCCTTCCAGGCATGTCTCAACAGCGTCGTGCCGTTCACGCTGATCGCAGCCGCCGAGCGCTCGGTTGACGCCGGTCTCGCCACCATCCTCAACGCGACCTCGCCGATCTTCACCTTCCTGCTGACCGCGCTCATCACCCGCCACGAGCCGGTCACGTTTCGCAAACTGATTGGTGTCGGCGCCGGCATTGCCGGCATCTGCCTCATCATCGGCACCGAGGCGTTGGGTGGTCTCGGTCATGAGCTCTGGGCCCAGTTGGCAATCGTCGCGGCGACGATCTGCTATGCCGGTGCGGCGATCTTCGGCCGTGGCTTCAAGGGCCTCGACCCAATGCTGCCCGCCGCCGGTTCGATGCTGTGCGGCGCCATCATCCTGGTGCCGCTCAGCGTGATGGTCGACCAGCCATGGACGCTCGCGCCATCGACGGCGTCGATCCTGGCCTTGCTCGGCCTGTCGGTGTTTTCGACCGCGCTGGCCTTTGTCATCTATTTCCGCCTCATCCACACGCTCGGCTCGGTCGGCACCACCTCGCAAGCCTATCTGCGCGTGCCGATCGGCGTCGGCATCGGCGCCGTCTTCCTCGGCGAAAGCCTCGGCCCGACGGCATGGCTGGGAATGGGTTTTGTCGTCGCAGGCGTCGCAGCCATGACCATCCCGATTCGAAAGCCGGCGCTCGCGCGATAGGCAGGGCAATCGCTTCGAAAATAGTCTCCGACTTGTGGCGAAGACCACCAATCGTCGAAGTCGGCGCCGCCCCTCATCGCCCTGCCGGGCACTTCTCCCCGTATAGTGACGGGGAGAAGTGGCTGGCCGCAACCTTGGCGTCTTTCCTGCGTCTTTGGGAATTGGCGAAACCATCGACGAGAGGGCCCCTCTCCCCGTCACTATACGGGGAGAGGATGCCGGCAGGCAGGTGAGGGGCAGCGCCCACGTCCGGAAGGGGGGTGGGGCGAGTTCGAAACCTGAAACGATTGCCTTGGTCCGAAGTGATCCGCGCTTGTGGCGGGCGGGCGGGCCGCCTATCTCCGGACGATCCGTTCGACGTGAGGTTGGAAGCACCGTGATCTCTGACGCCGCCCGCGCCGCCGCCGGCCAGTTGTTCTCGCCTGAACTCCGTTCGGTGTTCATCAAGACGCTCGGGCTGACCTTGCTGGCGTTGGTGGCCTTGTGGTTCGGCCTCATCAGCCTCGCCGAGTGGCTGGCCCTGCCGTGGCTCCAAACGCTGTTGCCCGGCATGCCGTCTTGGGCCGGCTGGCTGGGCGGCATCATCGCCGCCATCGCTCTTGCCTTCGGCATGGCGTTGCTCATCGCCCCGGTCACGGCGATCATCGCCGGCCTGTTTCTCGACGACATCGCCGAAGTCGTCGAACGCACCGACTATCCCGGCGACCCGGCTGGACGCGCCATGCCGGCGCTGCGGTCGCTGGTCTTGTCAGCCAGGTTCCTGGGCGTCGTCATCCTCGGCAACATCGTCGCCCTGCTGCTCCTCCTGGTGCCGGGCGTCAACATTGCCGCCTTCTTCATCGTCAACGGCTATCTGCTCGGGCGTGAGTTCTTCGAATTCGCCGCCATGCGTTTTCGCCCGGAAGAAGAGGCCAGGGCCTTGCGCAGGCACTATGCCGGCACGGTGTTCATCGCCGGGCTGGTCATATCAGCCTTCCTCGCCGTGCCGCTGCTCAACCTGGTGACGCCGCTTTTTGCCGCCGCCATGATGGTGCATCTGCACAAGGCGATTGGCGGGCGGGAAGCGGCTCGCGTCTCGCGGGGGTGAGCTCTGTTCAGCGCAACAGGAATCCGCGCCCCAACTCATCATCGGCTTCGACGATGAAATCTGCTCGCCCGGAATAGTAGGCGCGGCCGCCGACGCGGGCGATGATTGCTTCGTGCGGGCCAGCCGTCGCCGTCCGCACCACCGTCCCGGAAAAGCGCGAGCCGGCGATGCTTTCGAATGTGCGCGTCTGCCCGATGTCGATCTCGCCCTTGGCATGCATGGCCGCCAGCCGGGCGGTGACGCCGGAGCCGGTCGGCGAGCGGTCGACCTCGGCCTCGGCAAAGACGCAGACGTTCTTGGTCACGTCGCCGGAAAACGCGTCGCGGCCATCGGTCAGGATGGTGCCATAAAGGAAGGCAAGGTCGGCATGGTCGGGATGCGACAGCGGCAGCTCGGCCTTGAGCCTGTTGGTCAGCGCGGTCGCCGCATCGACGAAATCGCGCACACGGTCGCGGCCGAATTCCAGCCCGAACTGGTGACAGTCGGCCAGCGCGTAGAAGGCGCCGCCATAGGCGATGTCGAAGCCGATCGTGCCATAGCCTTGCAGCTCGATCGCCTGGTTTCGTGCGAACAGGAATGCCGGAACGCTTTCGAACGAGACAGCACCGGCCTTGCCATCCCTGACCTCCACCGAAGCGACGACCAACCCGCACGGTGCCTCGATGTTGACGGTCGTCACCGGCTCGCGTTTCGTCACCAGCCCTTCGTCGACGGCGTAGCGGCCGAGTGCGACGATGGCGTGGCCGCACATGGTCGAATAGCCTTCATTGTGCATGAACAGCACGGCGAGGTCGGCGCCGGGCAGATCCGGCTCGACCAGCAAGGCGCCATACATGTCATAATGGCCGCGCGGCTCGAACATCAAAATCTTGCGCAAATGATCGAGATGGTCGCGCACATAGGCGCGCTTTTCCAGGATGGTGCCATTCGGGATATCCGGGTAGCCGCCGGTAACGATCCTGAGTGGCTCGCCGCCCGTATGCATGTCGACGACAGTCAGCGTCATGCGACAGGCCTCTTAATCTGGGGATTTGCCAAACAAGGCCTGCAATTTGCCGAACGGCATGGCGGCGCGGGTGAAGCCGAACGTGCCGTCCTGCTGGATCTCGCGTGCCGCCGTTTCCAGCATGCCATAAGCGAAATTGGTCAACCACGGCCCGAGCGAAATGCGCTTGACGCCGGCCGTGGCGAGATCGGCGACGGTGAAGCCGGGCCTCGCCATGACGTTGACCGGCTTGCTGACCGCCGAGCAGATCGTGCGCACCATCTCTATATCGCCGATGCCTGGCGCATAGAGCACATCGGCGCCGGCCTTCTCGAAGGCCTGCAGCCGCTTGATGGTGTCGTCGAGATCGGACCTGCCCCACAGGAAGTTCTCGGCCCGCGCGGTGAAGACGAAATCGCGCTTCAACGCCCGCGCCGCCTCCACGGCGGCCGCGACGCGCTCGACGGCGTGCGAGAAATCATAGATCGGCTTGTCCGGATCGCCGGTGTGATCCTCGATCGAGCAGCCGGCAAGGCCTGCCGCTTCGGCCGCGAAGATGGTTTCGGCGGCGCGCTCGGCGCTGTCGCCCTTGCCTCTCTCGAGGTCGGCCGAGACCGGCAGGCTGGTCGCCGCCGTCACGTCGCGGCAATGGTGGATCATCGCCTCGAAGGTCACGGCGCCGTCCGGCAGGCCGCGCGAAAAGGCAAAGCCGGCGCTGGTCGTCGCCAGCGCCTTGAAGCCGAAAGAATCCAGCAGCTTCGTCGTGCCGACATCCCAGGGATTGGGCATGACGAAGGTCGAGGCATGCAGGTCACGAAAGATCTTGCCCTTGTCCATGGTAATTCCCCCCATCATGTGCGGCGTGGCGGAAAGGATTCTATCCTGCCCTCCCTGGCCGGGCAAACGAATGCCATTGGTTCAGAAGCGTTTGGCGTTCTCTCCTGCCAATTTTTCCAGCGCGTCGGAGTCCTTGGCGTAGTGCGGGGCCTTGGTGTCCCAGTGGTAGGTGACGGAAATGTCCTGCGACGCAGCCGCGGGCGGCGCGTCATCGCAGCTTTCGCCGTTCGGCACCGTGGCATCGGTCACCGTCACCTTGATGGCGGCAAAAGGCCGGTCGTCGGCGATGGCCTGGAAGGCCACGTCCTGCTTGCGGCTGTAGCTGCACAGGTTTTCATCGAACGTATAGATCATGTCGATCAGTTCGAACTTGTCGCCGCGGACCATGATCAGCGGCGTGGCCACATAGTTCTGGTTCGAATTGAAATGTGCGCTCATGGTGATGAGGATGTCATCGTTGGCGCTGACGGAAAGCTTGCCGGGTTCGCGGAAATAGGTGCCACGGTCGACCGCGACATTGACGGCGTCGAGCAGCTTTGGCTTGGCCGAAGTGTCGTACAGCGCCAGCACCGCATAGCCTTCGGCACTGTCGGGAGAATCGCCAAGGTCGAACAACATTGCCAGCCGGTCCTTGCCGCCAGCCTTGATGGCCAGCACCGCGGCATTTGAAAAGCCTGATGTCTCGGGCGGCGAACCGCCGCTGTCAGGTCCCTCGATGTGGCGCATGTCGATCGGCAGCCCACCCTTGTAGAAGCCGTCCTTGTCCACGGCGAGATCGGGGATGACCATCCTCGCCAGGTCGAGATAGGTGACGTCCTGGTGGCCGGGCAGCGCGCTGCCGAGTTCCGGAAAGCTGACGGCTTGCGCGCCGGCGGCTGTCCAGAGAAATGGCAGCAGCGTCAAGGCGAGGAGGAAGCGAAGCAGGTTCGTTGTCATAGGCGCGCCTTGGTCTGTCGGGCGCGCGGAACGTAGCATAGCGGTCCGGGACGTCCAATCCGTCCGTCAAACCCGGCAGATCGGTGGCCGGCAGGTTAGTGGATCGGCACCAGCCCGGCCAGCTCGCGCATGTCGTTGAACAGGATGCCGCCGGCCTGGATCAGGCCGTCGCGGTCGGAATAGGGGTCGCGATGATAGGAAAACACCCGCATGCCGGCGGCAATGCCGGCTTGCGTGCCGGCGACGCTGTCCTCGATGACGACGCAGTCGGCGGGCGCGAAGCCCATCGTCTTGGCCGCATGCAGGAACAGGTCGGGGAATGGCTTACCGCGCCCGACCATCGTCGAGCTGAACATCGCGTGTTCGAACAGCGACAACAGCCCGGTCTGGCCGAGTGTGATGTGCATCTTCGACACCCTGGCCGAGGTGGCGACGCAATAGGCGATGCCGGCTGAGCGCACGGCTTCGACAAACTCGCGGACGTAAGGGATCGCCTCGACCCCGTGGGCGAACAGATCCGGCAGGCCGGCATTCCAGCGGTCGACGAAATCGGCGCCGAGGCGGACACTGGCCTCCTCTTCAATCTGTTTTTGCACCGACGCCATGCTGCGGCCGGAAAAATGCTTGCGGCAATATTCGAAGCTCGTCGGATAGCCGGCGGTAACAAGCCATTCGGCGAGGCGTCGATTGGCGAGGTTCTCTGTATCGACCAGGATCCCGTCGCAGTCGAAGATGACGAGTTTTGGCAGTTCGGGCATCAGGCGGTGCCGGTCGATCCGAACCCGCCCGAACCTCGCGCCGTGCCCCCAGCCAGGCTGCGCTCTTCCACGGCCGCCTGCGTCACCGCTGCGAAAACGATCTGGGCGATGCGCATGCCGCGCGTCACCGCAAAATCCTCGTCGCCGAGATTGATCAGCAGCACCTTCACCTCGCCGCGATAGTCGCTGTCGATGGTGCCGGGTGTGTTGAGGACGGTAAGACCATGCTTGAAAGCAAGGCCGGAGCGTGGCCGGACCTGGCCTTCCATGCCTTCGGGRATTTCCAGGATCAGCCCGGTCGGCACCAGAGCGCGTTTTCCMGGCAGGATCAGCAGCGGCCGGTCGTCGGGCACCGCCGCGCGCAGATCCATACCGGCCGCGCCGGGGCTTTCATAGGCGGGGAGAGGAAGTCCTTCACCATGCGGCAACTTGACGAAGCCGACGGTCGGACCGATGACGGAGGGATTTTGAAGGGCTGCGCGCATAAAATCGATCCTATCGGCGCGAACGACGATTCAGTCAACTCAGGTCTAGCGCTATCAACGGCTTTCTTTCGGGCATCACTATGGCCTCCGGCATCCAGGTCAGTCCGACATCACCTGAATCCGAGCAGACCTAGCGCAGTTCCATTGGAACCACGGTGGTCTCCTTGATCTCCTCCATCACAAAGGAGGCCGAAACGTCCGACAGCGCCACCTTGGCGATCAGCCGCTGGTAGAGCCGGTCATAGGCCTTCACGTCGGCGACCCGGGCGCGCAGCACGTAGTCGAGGTCGCCCGACATGCGATAGACGCCGGTGATCTCGGGAAAGCCGGTCACCGCCGCCCGGAACTTCTGCAGCCAGTCCGGGTCGTGGTTGGACGTGCGGATCAGGACGAACACCGAGAGGCCAAGCCCGAGCTTTTCGGCATTGACCAGCGCCACGCGGCCGGTGATGACGCCGTCCTCCTCAAGTCGCTTCACCCGGCGCCAGCAGGCATTGCGCGACAAGGCCACCCGTTCCGACAGCTGGTCGACCGACAGCGTGCCGTCGCGTTGCAGTTCGGTGAGCAATTTTCGGTCGATTTCGTCGATTTCCAGCACCATGTGGGATGTTTGTCCCATGGAGTGCCCAAATACAAGGACATTTTGAGACCAATGAACCGGCGAAGCGTGTCAGGATACTCATATCAAGAACACCAAGCGCTGAAAGGGGAACAGCATGTCGCTCGCAACGATCTTCACCTCTCATCCGGCCAAGGTCGGTGAAACCTATTTCGGCCATATGGCCTTTGCCGCCTGGTTCTCGTCGCGGTTGTTGATGGCGGCGGGTGCCGCGCTCGTTCACGCTTTCTTGCCATTTCTGTTCGAGACTACCGCCAGCCGAATCGTCCGCGAGCTTTACGAGCGGACGCACAACAGAGGCTCGCACGGGACCAAGGAGCCAGCCGCTCTCATGGATCGTGCCTAGGGGACGACAGAAGCGATGTGCCGGTGGGCGGCCTATCTTGGTGAAGCGGTCTTTCTCGAAGATATCCTCACGGCGCCCTGTCACTCGCTGATTGCCCAGAGCCATTGCGCCCAGGAAGCGAAATCGCCGACCAATGGCGACGGCTTTGGTCTTGCTTGGTATGGCGACCGGCCGGAGCCGGGTCTCTATCGCGATATCCTGCCGGCATGGTCCGACCCCAATCTGAAGAGCCTGTGCCGGCAGATCAGGTCGGGCCTGTTCCTGGCGCATGTGCGGGCCTCGACCGGCGGCGCCACCAGCCGCATGAACTGCCATCCCTTCATTTCGGACCGTTGGTCGTTCATGCACAACGGCCAGATCGGCGGTTTCGAGAAGATCCGCCGGGCGCTGGAAAACTCGCTGTCCGACGCCGTCTTCGACCAGCGCGAAGGCACCACTGATTCCGAATTGTTTTTCCTCCTGATGATCGACGAAGGATTGGCCACCGATCCTCAAGGCGCCGTCTCGCGCGCCACCAGCCGCGTGCTTGAAGCCTCGCGCCGGGCCGGCCTCGAGCCGGTGCTGAAACTCACCGCCGCCTTCTCGGACGGGCAGGCGCTGCATGCGGTGCGCTATGCCACCGACGCTCACGCCCCGACGCTCTACACCTCCGTTTTCCGCAAAGGCGGCGGCCGCTGCATTGTTTCCGAGCCGTTCGATCGCGAGGGCGGCGACTGGCAGGCGATCCCGCCATCGAGCTTCGTCACCATGAGCAGGGATGGTATCGCCATCCGTCCCTTTGCTCCGGCCACCGCGAAGCTGGCGCTGGTCGTGTAGGCCTTCGGCTTTCCAGCTTTGCGGCACCATCCGCGTTACTTCGCGCCCCCCTCTGTCCTGCCGGACATCTCCCCCACGAGGGGGAGATTGGCAGCTTCAGCGCTTCGCTCAATCTTGCAACGTTGGAGATTTGCGAAAGCCGTCGTGACATCCAATCTCCCCACCCGTGGGGGAGATGTCCGGCAGGACAGAGGGGGGCGCCGTAGAGCGCCGACCCAACAAAACCTATCGGTGCAATTCCGATCAAGCGCAGCCGATCCTCCAATGCTCAACTCCGCTTGAAGTCGCGCCACGGTCGGCCATCTTGATCCGGACACGCGCGGCCAAGCCGGAGCATTGATCATGGACATCGTCTTTTCCTCAACCGTGGCGCTGGCCACCGCGATCGCCACTCGAAAAGTCTCTGCTGTCGAGGCGCTCGACGCATATCTGACGCAGATCGACAGCCACAATGGGGCGGTCAACGCCGTCATCTCGCTCGACCGGGAAGGCGCCCGCGAGCGCGCCAAAAACGCGGACGCAGCTCAAGCGCGCGGCGCGGCGCTCGGGCCGCTGCATGGCGTGCCGTTCACGCTGAAGGACATGCACGAGACGGCAGGCATGAAGACCACGGTCGGTTTTCCCGCCTTCGCCGATTATGTCGCCAAGCGGGACAGCCCGGTCGTTGCCAGGCTCAAGGCGGCCGGCGGCGTGCTAATGGCCAAGACCAATGTCGCGACCATGTTGGGAGACTGGCAGTCGGACAATCCGCTGTTCGGCCGCACCGGCAATCCGTGGAACCTCCAGCGCACGGCGGGCGGCTCCAGCGGCGGTGCGGCGGCGGCGCTTTGCTCAGGATTGACGCCGTTCGATGTCGGCTCCGACATGCAGGATTCGATCCGGCTGCCCGCCGCCTTTTGCGGCGTCTATGGCCTCAAACCGACCGAGCATCGCGTCTCGCTGGCCGGCGCCTTCCCCGATCCCAGCGGCGCCGCGCGCAGCGTGCGGCTGATGTCATGTCTTGGCCCGCTGGCGCGCAGCGTGGAAGATCTGGCCTTGATCCATCAAATCATTGCCGGCCCGGACGGAAACGACACCGATCTTGCGCCGGTGCCGGTCGAAGGCATGCCGATGCTCGACCCCAAGGCATTGCGCATCGCCTTCGCACCGACCTTTCCAGGGTTGCCAGTGGCCAGCGAGATCAGCGCCGCGGTCGAAAGTCTGGCAAGGCGGCTGCAATCGGGAGGGGCGACCGTCGAGGAAGCGAAACTTCCAAAACTCGACCTGCACGACGATCTCAAGCAAGGCGGCGCGCTGATCGGCATGATGATGGAGGCCGCGCAGCCGGAGCCGCCGGAGGAGCCGACACCGGTCTCGCGCTGGTTCGAGGCGCTCGCCCGCCGCGACAAATCCATTCTCGCCTGGGACCAGTTCTTCGAAACCTGGGATGCGCTGCTTTGCCCGGTCGCCATGACGACGGCCTTCCCGCATTGCGAGCCGGGCGCGCCGATCCAGGTCGACGGCAAAGAGCAGAGCTACTGGATGCTGCCGGCCTATGGCGCCGTATTCAACTACAGCGGCCATCCGGCACTTTCGCTGCCGTGCGGACTGGACCGCTACGGTCTGCCGATCGGCCTGCAACTGGTCGGCAAACGCTGGTCGGAATCGCGGTTGCTCGGCATCGCCAAGGCAATCGAACCGTTGACCGGCGGCTTCAGTCGACCGCCCGGCTATTGAGCGAAGCGCGACAGCCCGTAGGGCGCCAGCAGCGGGTCGCGCTCGCCGTCGAGGATTTCGCGGGCGGCGAACAGGCCGACAGCCGGCGCCAGCGTGATGCCCGAATGCATGACCGCGACGTAGAGGCCGTCCATGCCCTCGGCGCGGCCGATGATCGGAAAACCGTCGATCGGCGTCGGCCGATAACCGACGGTATGGAAATCCAGCTCCAGTTCGTCGCCGCCGTGCAGCATGGCTTTCAGGGCCGCAAACAGGTCGCGGGCGGTGATTTCGGCATCCATGCCAGGGTCGGCACCGCCAAAATCCGAGCCGGCGATGATGCGGCCCTCCGCCGTCTGGCGCATGTGTAGCCGCTCGGCCAGCACCAGCCCGTTGAGCAGTTTTGCATAAGGCCGCGAATGGACGATCAGCCCGGGCGGTGTCTCGATCGGCAGGTTGATCCCGGCCGTCGCGGCGATTGGCGGTGACCCGACGCCCGCCGCGATCACCACCTCGTCGGCGGCTATCAGGCCATGCGATGTGTCCACGCCGGTGATCTGGCCGCCGGTCTGGACCAGCGCCGTCACCGTGCTGGATATGATCCGCGCGCCGCGCCGTTCGGCGTCCGCCAGCAGCGCCTTGGTGGCTGCCACCGGTTCGGCGACACCCTCTTCGGCGACATGCAAGGCGACATCCGGCAGCTCGGCGAGATTGGGCTCGAGGCGCGCGACGCCGGCGCGGTCAACGCGCTTGATACCGTAGCCCCAGGCGGAGTGCTGGGCCGCGTAGGTTTCCATTGCGGCCGCCGACAAATCCCAGCACAGGCCGCCGCACCAGCTGAGCGGAATTTCGGGCAGGTCCCGCGCCAGCCGCGTCCATTCGGCCATGGCGCGGGTGCGCAGCCGGAAATATGGCTGCGGATTGCCCCAGCTGGCATTGATCCAGGCAAACGAGTTCGGCGTCGCTACGCCGCCGGGGCCGCCGTCGGCAATAACCGTCACCTGCGCCCCCGCTCTGCTCAGATGCCAGGCGATGGAGGCACCGATGATGCCGGCGCCGATAACGATTACTTGTTTCGCCGCAGTCATGCTTGCTCCTCTGCCTCGTGACCCATGAGGGCACTGATTCCAGTGCCATCCCCATGGTCGCTTGCCAACACCAAATACGTCACTTGACATAAATACGTACGTACGTATGATTTCATCATGGCTAGACAATCACTCCGCGAAAAACTCCTCGACGCTGGTTTCCGGACCATATGGAATTCAGGCTATGCCGCCGCCGGCGTGCGCGACATTGTTGCCGCGGCCGATGCCCGGCCGGGTTCGTTCACCAACCATTTCGCCTCCAAGGAGGAGTTTGTCGGGGAGGTGCTCGACCGCTATTTCACCTATGTCAGCGGCCTGGTCCAAGCAGCCCTTGCGCAGGACGGGACGCCGCCCGTCGGCAGGCTGCGTCGCTACCTCGATGTCATCACCTCGAAGCTCGAAGCGCATGACTGGGCGCGCGGCTGCATGATCGGCAATCTCAGCCTCGAAACCGCAGTGCACAGCGAACCGCTGCGCCTGCGGCTTGTCGCCATCTTCGAGCGCTGGCGCCAGCCATTCGCGGCCTGCATCGCCGAGGGCCAGGCGGCCGGCGACATCCCCCGGGCTTTCGATGCCGACGACCTCGCCGACTTCCTGCTGTCGTCCTGGCAAGGCGCCATGCTGCGCATGAAGGTCGAGCGCAGCCCGGCGCCGCTCGAGCGCTTCAAGAAAATCATCTTCAGCACAGTCTTTGCAAAGGAGCCGACCCAATGAGTTTGAATGCCGACAAGCCGCAATCCGGCTCCACCGCGCTGCGGCGCGAGGAAATCGCCGTGCTTGATTCGACCATGTCCTATGTCGAGGCCGGTGCGGCCGGTCCGACCGTGCTGTTCCTGCATGGCAATCCGACCTCATCCCACATCTGGCGCAACATCATCCCGCAAGTCGCGCCGCTAGGGCGCTGCATCGCACCGGACCTGATCGGTTACGGCCAGTCCGGCAAGCCCGATATCGATTATCGCTTCTTCGATCATGTGCGCTATCTCGACGCCTTCCTCGATGCGCTCGACATCAGGGAAATGGTGATTGTTGCGCAGGACTGGGGCACGGCACTTGCCTTCCATCTCGCGGCGCGGCGGCCGCGCAACATTCTCGGCCTCGCCTTCATGGAATTCATCCGGCCCTTCGAGTGTTGGGAGGATTTTCACCAGCGTCCGCAGGCGCGCGAACTGTTCAAGGCGCTGCGCACGCCGGATGTCGGCGAAAAGCTGGTTCTGGAAGATAATGTCTTCGTCGAGAAAGTGCTGCCGGCCTCGGTGTTGCGCACAATGAGCGACGAGGAGATGACGGCTTACCGGGCGCCGTTCCCGACACCGCGATCGCGCAAGCCGGTGCTGCGCCTGCCCAGGGAATTGCCGATCGAGGGTCAGCCTGCCGACGTCGCCGCCATCAGCGAGCACGACCATCGGGCGCTGCGGCTTTCCACCTATCCGAAACTGCTGTTCGCCGGCGATCCAGGTGCGCTTGTTTCGCCGCAAGCCGCAGGCGAATTCGCCGCCGGGCTGAAGAACTGCCGGTTCATCAATCTCGGACCCGGCGCGCACTATCTGCAGGAAGACCATGCCGACGCGATAGGCGAGGCCATTGCCGGCTGGCTTCCAGAGATCGTTCCGGCGAGCCACATGGCCGAGTTGGCCTGAGCGCGCCACGCCAGCCGGCGGCGTCAGCGCCGCCGGACCGGTCGACAGCCCGGCACTGCGCTGCTAGAAGCCCGGCCTGTCACACGGAAATCCTGAAGAATGCCTGAAGCAATAGAAGAAGAAGTGGCGCGCCGCCGCACCTTCGCGATCATCGCTCACCCGGACGCCGGCAAGACAACGCTCACCGAAAAGCTGCTGCTGTTCGGCGGCGCCATTCAGCTTGCCGGCGAGGTCAAGGCCAAGAAGGATAGGATCCAGACCCGCTCCGACTGGATGAAGATCGAGCGCGAGCGCGGCATTTCGGTCGTTACTTCGGTGATGACGTTCGAATATGAGGACAATGTCTTCAACCTGCTCGACACACCCGGCCACGAGGATTTCGCCGACGACACCTATCGTACGCTGTCGGCCGTCGACAGCGCGGTCATGGTCATCGACGCCGCCAAGGGCATCGAGCCGCGCACGCTGAAACTGTTCGAGGTTTGCCGGCTGCGCGACATTCCGATCATCACCTTCGTCAACAAGATGGACCGCGAAAGCCGCGATCCGTTTGAGATTTTGGACGAGATCGAACAGAAGCTGGCGCTGGATACCGCACCGATCACCTGGCCGATCGGTCGCGGCAAGACGTTTTCCGGCACCTATCACCTGGCGCTGAATGCGGTGCGCAAGGGTGACGACGAGAAGGAACGCACGCCGGTCAACGGTCCCGATTCCAACCGCGTCGCCGGCCTGTTGCCGGAGAACGAGCGCGAGGCCTTCATCGAGGAGCTGGAACTGGCGCGCGAAGCCTGCCGTCCGCTCGACATCGACGCCTTTCGCGAGGGCCATCTGACTCCAGTCTATTTCGGCTCGGCGCTGCGCAATTATGGCGTCCGCGACCTGATCGAGGCGCTTGGCGCCTTTGGGCCGCCGCCGCGCGCGCAGGAGGCCGATGCCCGCAAGGTCGAGGCGACCGAGGACAAGATGACGTCCTTCGTCTTCAAGATCCAGGCCAACATGGATCCCAACCACCGCGACCGCATCGCCTTCGTCCGCGTCTGCTCGGGCAAGCTCGAGCGCGGCATGAAGGCCAAGCTGGTGCGTACCGGAAAGCCGATGAGCCTGTCGGCGCCGCAGTTCTTCTTTGCCCGCACCCGCGTCACCGCCGACGAGGCGTTTGCCGGCGACGTCGTCGGCATCCCCAACCACGGCACGCTGCGCATCGGCGATACGCTGACCGAGGGCGAGGAAATTCTGTTCCGAGGCGTGCCCAACTTCGCCCCGGAAATCCTGCGCCGCGTCCGCTTGGGTGACGCGATGAAGGCCAAGAAGCTCAAGGAAGCGCTGCACCAGATGGCCGAGGAGGGCGTCGTGCAATTGTTCTCGCMCGAGGATGGCTCGCCGGCCATCGTCGGCGTCGTCGGCGCGCTGCAGCTCGACGTCCTGAAGGAGCGGTTGAACTTCGAATACACGCTCCCGGTCGAGTTCGAGATGTCACGCTTTTCGGTCTGCCGCTGGATATCGGCCGAGGACAAGGCCGAGGTTTTGCGTTTCATCGAGGCACATCGCGGCGACATCGCCCGCGACCTCGACAATGATCCCGTGTTCCTCGCCCAACACGCCTTCTCGCTGAACTACGAAGCGGAACGCTGGAAGGCGATCCGCTTCGCCACGATCAAGGACTATCAGGTTCGCGACAAGGCGGCTTGAAGCGCCATCTTGCCTTCTCCCCTGTGGAGAAGGTGTCGCCGAAGGCGACGGATGGTTCCAGGGAACGCCAAGGTCTCACTCCGCTGGAACACCCCTCATCCGTCTCGGCGCTGCGCGCCGATCCACCTTCTCCCACAAGGGGGAGAAGGGGAAGTCCGCTCACCCTCTGGCTGCTTCTTCGATCTTGGCGATGTCGATCTTGCCCATCTGCATCATCGCATTCATCGCCCGGCCGGCCTTGGCCCTGTCCGGATCCTGCAGCAGGCGCGGCAGTTGTTCCGGCACGACCTGCCAGGAAACACCGAACTTGTCCTTCAGCCAGCCACAGGGTCCTGGTTCGCCGCCACCCTCTGTGAGCCTGGTCCAGAAATGATCGACTTCTTCCTGCGTCTTGCAGTCGATCGATAGTGAGATCGCCTCGGTGAACTTGTATTGTGGTCCGCCGTTGAGCGCCAGGAACGGGACGCCGTCGAGTTCGAACGAGGCCACCAGCACCTTGCCCTCATCAGCGTGACCCTTGGGCCAACGCGTCACGCTCAGCTCCTTCGAATTCTTGAAGATGGACATGTAATGGTTCATGGCCTCCTCGGCCTGTCCGTCGAACCAAAGGAAGGTGGTGATCTTTTGCATGGTCTTCTCCTCGTTTTCTGTTGGGGGATGAAGGACGCGTCAGGCGGCGCCTTTGGCAGCGTCTTGAAGCGAAGCGAGATAAGCGTCGAGCTGGGCATAGCTCTCGGCCATGCCGCGGGTCATGCCGGTGCCGAGCGCGCCGTCGCGGGCCGCTTGCGAAGCGTAGAGCACCGTCTGCGTCAGAAGCGTCTTCCCGCTCTGTTCGGTGAAGATCACCGTCCCGATGGTTTCGCCACCGGTCCAGTCCTCGTCGAACAATTCGGTGGCGACGATCCTGGCTGGACGCACGATTTCGCGATAGGCGCCGCTCATGCCCATGCTGCGGCCATCGCGGTGCTGCCAGACGTAGCGTGTGGCGCCGCCAACCCTGAGGTCGATTTCGCAGACCGCCAGCCGCCAGCCATCGGGGCCGTGCAGCCAGCCCTTCAGCAACTCGGGTATCGTCCAGCAGTCGAAGACCATCGGCCGCGACGCATCGAAGATGCGGGTGATCTGGACCTCGCGGTCGCTGGGCGTGGTCACCGTCAGTGTGGCGACGGTCGAACCGGGCAAGGTTGTGGTGCTCATGATGATCCTCCTCATGTTTGCCAAAGGACGTGCGGCAGGCCGGTGATCCGACACAGGCCGCGATGTTTTCGCGCTATTGGTCGGTGCTGTCGGGGGCTTTCTCGGCCTTCATCGCGCCGAGCAACGCGTCGAGGCGCTGGAAGTTGCCCTCCCAGATCTTTCGATAACGCTCCAGCCAGTCATTGGCCTCTGCCAGCGGTTTTGCTTCGAGCCGGCACGGCCGGCGCTGTGCGTCGCGGCCGCGTGAAATCAGTCCGGCGTTTTCCAGCACCTTGAGGTGCTTGGAAATCGAGGGCTGGCTCATCGCGAAAGGCTCGGCGAGTTCCATCACGGATGCTTCGCCCTGGATGAGCCGGGCAAGAATGGCGCGGCGCGTCGGATCGGCGAGTGCGGCAAACGTGGCGTCCAGTTGGTTCATCGGATGTCCATAGCCAAAAGGGTATATACCTGATTGGCTATATACAGGCGAACACCGCTCGTCAACCGCCCATCCGGATTTCGTGGCGCATTGCAAAATTGTGGCCAGACCAGGCTTGCCCGTCTATAACGCCTGCGGTCCGAATTCAGCGCCGCCACGCTCCGCATGGAGCGCAGCAAGCCAGCCAAGGAAAATTCATGCCTGCCTATCGTTCCCGCACCACCACCCATGGCCGCAACATGGCCGGCGCTCGCGGCCTCTGGCGCGCCACCGGCATGAAGGATTCCGATTTCGGCAAACCGATCATCGCGGTGGTCAACTCCTTCACCCAGTTCGTGCCGGGCCATGTCCACCTGAAGGACCTCGGCCAACTGGTCGCGCGCGAGATCGAGAAGGCCGGTGGCGTCGCCAAGGAATTCAACACCATCGCCGTCGATGATGGCATCGCCATGGGTCATGACGGCATGCTCTATTCGTTGCCGTCGCGCGAGCTGATCGCCGATTCCGTCGAATACATGGTCAACGCGCACTGCGCCGACGCCATGGTCTGCATCTCCAATTGCGACAAGATCACGCCCGGCATGCTGATGGCCAGCTTACGCCTCAACATCCCGACCGTCTTCGTCTCCGGCGGACCGATGGAAGCCGGCAAGGTGGTGCTGGCCGGCAAGACGCAGGCGCTCGACCTGGTCGACGCCATGGTGGCGGCCGCCGACGACAAGATCTCCGACGAGGACGTCAAGGTCATCGAACGTTCGGCCTGCCCGACCTGCGGTTCCTGCTCGGGCATGTTCACCGCCAATTCGATGAATTGTTTGACCGAGGCGCTTGGCCTGTCACTGCCGGGCAACGGCTCGACGCTGGCCACGCATGCCGACCGCAAGCGCCTGTTCGTCGAAGCCGGCCACCTGATCGTCGATCTCGCCCAGCGCTATTACGAGCAGGACGACGAAACCGCGTTGCCGCGCAACATCGCCTCGAAGGGTGCCTTCGAAAACGCCATGACGCTCGATATCGCTATGGGCGGCTCGACCAATACCGTGTTGCACATCCTGGCCGCCGCGCATGAAGGCGAGATCAACTTCGATCAGGATGACATCGACGCGCTGTCACGCAAGGTGCCGGTGCTGTGCAAGGTGGCTCCTGCCAAGGCGGATGTGCACATGGAAGACGTCCACCGCGCCGGCGGCATCATGGCGATCCTCGGCCAGCTCGACAATGCCGGCTTGATCAACCGCGATCTGCCGACCGTGCACACGCGCACGCTGGGTGAAGCGCTCGACCATTGGGATATTTCGCGCTCGACCAGCCAAAGCGTGCGCGATTTCTTCCTCGCCGCGCCTGGCGGCGTGCCGACGCAGGTTGCCTTCAGCCAGGACCGCCGCTGGGACGACCTCGACCTCGACCGCGAGAAAGGCGTCATCCGCTCAGTCCAGCACCCCTTCTCCAAGGATGGCGGCCTTGCCGTGTTGAAGGGCAATCTGGCGCTCGACGGCTGCATCGTGAAGACCGCCGGCGTCGACGAATCGATCCTGAAGTTCACCGGCCCGGCCCGCGTGTTCGAAAGCCAGGACGCCAGCGTCAAGGCGATCCTGGYCAACGAGATCAAGGCCGGTGATGTCGTCGTCATCCGCTATGAGGGGCCGCGCGGCGGTCCCGGCATGCAGGAAATGCTCTACCCGACCAGCTATCTGAAGTCGAAGGGCCTGGGCAAGGCTTGCGCGCTGGTCACCGACGGCCGCTTCTCCGGTGGCACCTCCGGCCTGTCGATCGGCCATGTCTCGCCGGAAGCCGCCGAGGGCGGTTTGATCGGCCTGGTGCAGGAGGGCGATACGGTCGAGATCGACATCCCGAACCGCATCATACGACTCGCCGTCAGCGATGCTGAACTCGCCAGCCGCCGGGCAGCGATGGAGGCCAAGGGGATTGCTGCCTGGAAGCCCGAGGAAAAGCGCAAGCGCAAGGTCACCACAGCCTTGCGCGCCTACGCCGCGATGGCGACCAGCGCTGCCAAGGGCGCGGTCAGGTTCGTGCCGGAGTAGGGCTGAAGAGCGGCGAGGTCGCAGCATCTCCCTTGGTCCCCGTGTCTATACGGGGAGAAGGTGCCGGCAGGCGGATGAGGGGCAGCACAAGCGCTGCAGATTTTTTGCCGCCACGATAGGATGCTGATTCTTCAAGCGGGATGACGACGGATGGATTTCGACCTTATCGTTCGCGGCGGCAAGCTGTCTGATGGCAGGGTCGCCGACATCGGCATCGTCGGCGAGACGATCGCGGCGATCGAGCCGAAGCTCGATGTCACCGCCGGCACGGCGATCGATGCCAGCGGCAATCTGGTCTCGCCGCCCTTCGTCGACCCGCATTTCCACATGGATGCAACGCTCTCCTACGGCATCCCGCGCATCAACGCGTCGGGTACCCTGCTCGAAGGCATCTCGTTGTGGGGCGAGCTGAAGCCTCTGTTGACCCATGAAGCCGTGCGCGACCGCGCGCTTGCCTACTGCGACTGGGCGGTGTCGATGGGTCTGCTTGCCATCCGCACCCACGTCGATGTCTGCGACGACAGGCTGCTGGCGGTCGAGGCCCTGCTCGAGGTCAAGAAGACGATCGCCCCGTATATCGACCTGCAATTGGTCGCCTTTCCGCAGGACGGGTTTTATCGCTCGCCGACGGCACGTGAAAACACCATCCGCGCACTCGACAAGGGCGTCGACATCGTCGGCGGCATCCCGCATTTCGAGCGCACCATGGCCGATGGCACGCGCTCGGTGACAGAGCTGTGCGAGATCGCGGCCGGGCGCGGCCTGATGGTCGACCTGCACTGCGACGAGACCGATGATCCGCTGTCGCGCCATATCGAACAGCTTGCCTATGAGACCCAGCGTCTTGGCCTGCAGGGCAAGGTTGCCGGCTCGCATCTCACCTCGATGCATTCGATGGACAATTACTATGTCTCGAAATTGCTGCCGCTGATCGCCGAGGCGGGCGTTTCGGCGATCCCCAATCCGCTGATCAACATCATGCTGCAGGGCCGCCACGACACCTTCCCCAAGCGCCGCGGTATGACCCGGGTCAAGGAGATGCAGGCGCTGGGCATCCGTGTCGGCTGGGGCCAGGATTGCGTGCTCGATCCCTGGTACTCGCTCGGCACCGCCGACATGCTCGACGTCGCCTTCATGGGCCTGCACGTCGCCCAGATGTCGAGTCCGGCCGACATGGCCCGCTGCTTCGACATGGTCACCAATGTCAACGCGTCGATCATGGGGCTCGGTCATCTCGGCCTGGCGGTAGGCAAGCGCGCCAGCCTGGTCATCCTGGATGCCGGCAATCCGATCGAAGCCCTGCGCCTGCGCGCCGAACGCCTGTGCGTCATCGCCAGGGGCAAGGTGGTGGCGCAGCGGACGAAGCAGGACACCAGGCTGTCCATCCCTGGCAGACCAGCTCTGGTGAACCGCAGGCACCGGACGCCGCATCAGACCCAATAGAACAGGCCAGACCCAGCTGATTCCCGGTTCTGGCCTTGCGGATTCCCGGATTTCTCCTCGTCAAAGCAGGCGCTTCAGTCTACGACGCGGCTCTAAATCAAAGGGATAGAGCATGATGTCGTCAGAAAACCGCTTCACACTTTTCGGCATCATGCTCTAGGGAGGAATCGGGATCGGCATGACGCAGCCCGTGGCGCAGAATTCCACAATCAGGAACGTGCTCCTGGCCGGCATCCTTTTAATGCTGGCCGGCGATTTCCTGTTTGCGCTGAACGATGCCATGGGCAAGTGGCTGGTCGCCAGCTTCTCCGTCGGCCAGGTGGTGCTGATCCGTTCCATCGGCGCGTTCTTCGTGCTTGGCCCGATGATCGCCCACCAGGGCACGGCCAAGCTGTTTCATATGGAGCGCCTGGAGCTGCAGCTGCTGCGCGTGGTGATGACAACGCTCGACACGGCACTGTTCTATGCCGCCGTCGTCTACCTGCCGCTTGCCGACGTGATGAGCTTCTACATGGCCGGACCGATCTATGTTGCGGCACTCTCGCATTTGTTGCTTGGCGAGAAGGTCGGCTGGCGCCGCTGGATGGCGATTCTGCTCGGCTTCTGCGGCGTGCTGATCATGCTGAAACCGTCCTCGGCGGCATTCTCGTTGTCATCGAGCTTCGCGCTCGCCGGCAGCATTGCCTTCGCCTTCGCCATCATCCTCAACCGGCGCCTGCGCGGCACCAGTGACACCAATCTGGTGACATGGCAGACCATCGGCACGATGGTGGTCGGCGGCGTGTTGACCATCGGCGCCTGGCAGACCCCGTCGGCGCTTGATTTCGGCGCCATGCTGCTGCTCGGTATCGTTTCATGCGGCGCGCATCTGATGATCACCAGGGCGCTCAAGCTGGCGCCGGCCTCGACGCTGGCGCCGCTGCATTACACGCTGCTCCTGTGGGCGGTGGTGTTCGGGCTGGTGTTCTTTGGTGACGTTCCCGGTCCGCGCATCCTGATAGGCTCAGGCATCGTCGTTCTCGCCGGCCTGTTCATCTTCCACCGCCAGAAAGTGGTCGACACCACGGTGCCGCCCGAAAACGTGCCCAAGGGCGTCAATTAGGTTCTCCTAACCCAGGCGTATCGCCGCCAGGTGCCGTGAAAACTCCGGCGTCTCCATCAACGCCTTGCAGCGCACGAACCGCCCGTCGGCATAGGCGCGGAAATCGTCGACCGGATTGTTGTTGGCGAGCTGGATCAGCCCCCACAATGTCCACAACAGGTCGCACATCGCCTTGTAGATGACGATGCGGCCGCGCTCGGCCGCCCTCGCCTCGCCGCCGAAATAGGCGCGCATCATCTCTTCGTCCTGCGCCGTATCGAATTTTCCTTCCACGCTGAGGTCGCCGAGATCCCAGAGCGGATCGTTCATGCCCGAATATTCCCAGTCGACGATCCACATCCGCTCGCCTGTATCGAGAAAGTTCTCGCACAGCGGATCGCAGTGGCAGGCAGCGAGAGGCAAGGGATGGGCGGCCAGCGC
>NZ_JBFUDZ010000003.1:0-246137 GCF_056404455.1 Mesorhizobium sp. P2_D1 | reverse complement strand
ACATGCAGGCGCGCGAGCAGCTCGGCGAGCTTTTGTCACGCGTCATGGCGGCGCGCGCCGCCGCAACGGCGCAGCCGCCGGCCTTCCTCAAGATCGCGCCGGACCTGGTCGAGGCCGAGCTGGAAGACATCGCCGCCGAGGTCACCGAGAAGCGGATCGACGGTGTCATCGTCTCCAACACCACCATCTCCCGGCCAGGGCTGCGCAGCGGCGACGCCGCGCGCGAGACCGGCGGGCTCTCCGGCAGACCGCTGTTCGAACGCTCGACCATCGTGTTGGCCAGAATGCGCAAACTGCTCGGGCCAGAGCTTGCCATCATCGGCGTCGGCGGCGTCGATTCGACCGACACGGCGCTGGAAAAGATCCGAGCCGGCGCCGATCTCGTCCAGCTCTATACCAGCATGATCTATGCCGGCCCCGCACTGCCGGGCCGGATCGTCGCCGGGATGGCACGCTTTGCCGAAACGGGGCGCCTCAGATCCATTCGCGATTTGCGCGACAGCCATCTCGATCAATGGGCGTCGAAACCGCTCAGCTGAACGCCGTCCGCAGTCGCAGCCGCAAAATCGTCAGCAGGCTGAAGCCCCGTGCGAGCAGGAAGACGTGCAGCGCCGCCCACAGACCATGGTTGCCGAAGGCAGGCGCCAAGGTGAGCAATGCGACTACAAAAACCAGGAACGACAGCAGCATCATGTTGCGCATGTCACGCGACCAGGTCGCGCCGATGAAGACGCCATCCATCTGGAATGCCAGCACGCCGCTCAACGCGGTGAACGCTGCCCATGGCAGGAAGATATCGGCCGCTGAACGGACCTCCACCGACGTCGTCACGAGAGCAACCAGATTGGCGCCGGCCAGTAACAGCACCAGGGTCGCCGCACCCGCCAGCCCGAATCCCCAAAACAAGGTGAGCCGCACGGCCTGCCGGAACGGTGTTGCCGCACGCGCGCCGACGGCACGGCCGGCCAGTTGTTCGGCGGCGGTGGCAAAGCCATCGAGGAAATAGCCGGCAACGAGAAAGAAATTCATCAGGACGGCGTTGGCGGCCAGCGTCACCGTGCCGAACTGCGCACCCTGGCGGGTGAACAGTGCGAAGGCGGCCAGCAGCGAGAACGAACGGATCATGATGTCGCGGTTGAGCGACAGCATGCGCAGGAAGGCGGCCATGTCGAGCAGGCGGTGGCGTGGCAAGGACGGCGCCGCCCGGAACCGGCGGACCACGATCGCCAGGCCGAGCAGCATGGCGAGGAACTCACCGGCGACGGTAGCCCAGGCGACGCCTGCCACGCCCCAGCCAAGCTTCAATCCAAGCAGGAAGCAGAGCGCGATGTTGATGCCGTTCAGCACCAATTGCAGCATCAGCCCAAGCCCGCCCTCGCCGCGCCCCAGGACATAGCCGAGGATGGCGTAGTTGATCAGCGAGAAGGGGGCTGCGAGCATCCTGATGTGGATATAGACGGCCATTGCCTCGCTGACGCGCGGTTCGGCGCCCATGAACTTTTGCCCGGCGATGGCAACCAGCGGCGCAAGTGCGGCGAGCACGATGCCGGCTACAACCGCGATCAGCACGGCGCGCCAGAACACCGCCTGTTCCTCCAATTCGTCGCCGCGCCCGAAGGCCTGTGCGACGAGGCCGGTGGTGCCCGAACGCAGGAAATTGAAGGTGGTGAAGACGACGTCGAAAACAAGCGCGCCCGCCGCCAGGCCGCCGAGCAAGGCGGCGTCGCCGAACTGGCCGACGACAGCCGTGTCGACCAGGCCAAGCATCGGTGTCGTCAGATAGGCAAGCGTCATCGGCACCGCGATGGCAAGCACGGAACGATTGGTGACGACAAAGTATCTGGCGTCGGCTGAGGTTGCACCCTTGTCCAAAGGATTGCTGCCTTGCTGATTGCGGCTTGATCGAACAGCCGGTGTGCCCCATTTTGCCGGCATCGCGCAATCACCCAACCCGTGACGGCCAACCGAATCCCCGGTCTGGCGCGAGCCCGCCGGACCCAGTTCATGCCCCTGCAGATCGTCCACCATCCCGACTACGACGCCGGCTTCGCCGTCAACCATCGCTTTCCGATGAGCAAATATCCGCTGCTGATGGACGCCTTGCGCGCACGCGGTCTGGCCGGGCCCGACGCGCTCAACATCGCCGAACCGGCGCCGGCATCATGGCTGAAACTTGCCCATGGGGCGGAGTATGTCGACCAGGTCATCAGCTGCTCGGTGCCTGAAAAAATCGAGCGCGAAATCGGTTTTCCGGTTGGCCCACGCGTCTCCTTGCGCGCACAGCTTGCAACCGGCGGCACGGTGCTGGCGGCGCGGCTCGCCTTGCGCCACGGCATCGCCTGCAACACCGCCGGCGGCAGCCATCATGCGCGGCGCGCGCAAGGCGCCGGCTTCTGCACCTTCAACGATGTCGCTGTCGCCGCGCTGGTCCTGCTTGCCGAGGGCGCCGCACAAAACATCCTGGTCGTCGACCTCGACGTACATCAGGGCGACGGGACGGCCGACATTCTCGCGGGCGATCCGCGCGTGTTCAGCTTTTCCATGCATGGCGACCGCAACTACCCCGCGCGCAAGATCGCCTCCGACCTCGATGTCGCGCTGCCCGACGGCACAGGTGACGCTGCCTATATCGAAAGGCTCGCCGCCATTCTGCCGGAACTGTCGGCCCAAGCGCATTGGGACATCGTCTTCTACAATGCCGGCGTCGACGTCCATGCCGAGGACAGGCTTGGACGGCTGTCGCTATCGGATGACGGCTTGCGCGCTCGCGACGACATGGTGATCCGCCATTTTCGCACGCTGGGCATTCCCGTCTGCGGCGTCATCGGTGGCGGTTATTCAACCGATGTGGCAACGCTCGCCGCTCGCCACGCCATCCTGTTCGAGGTGGCGTCAAGCTATATCAGATAATCCTTTTACGCATGATCTTGCCCGAAAACCGGTTCCCACTTTTCGGGATCATGCTCTACTTCCGGTAGCTGGCGATCCTGATCAGGATGAAGGCCGGGACGACGATCGCCGCACCCAGCAAGATGTAGCCGAGAAAGCGATCGATGGCGTGGAAGCCGAGATTCCAGAGATCGGTGAAGAACTTCCGGATGCCATAGAACACGTCCATCGGCGACCAGCCGAAGGCATTCATGACCAGGCCGACGAGGAACGACACCACCAGCAGCTTCAGGATCACCCTGAGCGGCGAGTCGCCGAGAAAGCGCGTCAATGCGGACAAGGCCCGTCTCCCGATTGAGGTGCCCAGACTCGAGGGCGTCGGCCCAGACATACGCACTTGGCTTCCTGGCTTCAAGCCGACAGGTTTGCCTGGATAGCCTAGGCCTTGGGCGAGACAGAGCGCGGCCCTGTCGTGCGAATGATACTGATCGAGCCCATGCCGATTTGCTAAGAATCGGTAAACAGCACCTATCTAATTTGTTGAAAATAAAGCGAAAAATCTTCATTTTTCGATTTCTCGCAATGTGCGTGCAATTTTCGACTGCGAGATAACCCACGTCTTTCAGGCAGAGGTTGCGCGAAAAGATCCGGTCACCCACCACGACTGCCTTGTGTCAGTTTCCGTGACCAGCGCGACCGTTCCCGGCGAGACAAGTGAGCGGGAGCGCGACCGCCCCAATGGTCAGGCTCCCAAGAGATCAACCTGCGTA
Organism: Mesorhizobium sp. P2_D1; assembly: GCF_056404455.1. Classification (NCBI taxonomy): domain Bacteria; kingdom Pseudomonadati; phylum Pseudomonadota; class Alphaproteobacteria; order Hyphomicrobiales; family Phyllobacteriaceae; genus Mesorhizobium; species Mesorhizobium sp. P2_D1. The sequence continues at coordinate 242,478 of NZ_JBFUDZ010000003.1, read as the reverse complement.
TCTTCGGATGCGCGTGCGTGTTGGAGTAATGCAATGTCCCCCCAAGCAATGATGCTGCTGACGGCAAGTGCGCTTGCCATGTGCCCGAACGGCTCGGCAATGGCTGCCGATCTCGCGCCTACCTACAACGATCCTCCCGCCTTTCAGTGGAGCGGCGCCTATGTCGGCGTACATGGCGACACGGCATTCACTGGGATGCCGAACCCGTTTGCCGGCAGAAACGGCCTCAGCGGCGGTATCCAGGCCGGCTACAATCAGCAGCTAGGCTCGGGAGTCCTGGGGGCCGAGATCGAAGGCTCCTACCTGGGCGGCGCCGAGCACGACGTCGAGGGCGGCAAGGTCAAGGAAAAGTGGCGCGGTGCCGCCAAGGCCAAAGCCGGCGTGAGCATCGACCAGACGCTGCTGTTCGGAACCGGGAGCGTTGCGCTGACCAAATTCGACAAGGGCGACAAGGTCAGCAGCAGCGACGGATGGAAACTCGGCTATCTCTTCGGCGTCGGTATCGAGCAGGGTTTAGCCGGTGGCCTCTCGACCAAGGTCGAACCTTGCCTGCCAGATCGCGCTTCTGCATGACGGCACAATCCGGATATTGGCCGGGTCCTGGCGCGGCGCGCGCATCCGCATGGAACTGCCGGTTCGGTCGTGACCGTGGCCGCCGGCGGCGGAAAAAGGCGACCGGCCAATGGCCGCGACCGACCCGCTGGCTTATCTGTTTTCTAACCAATTGCCGCTATTCCCAATCGAATAGCGGGAGCAAGGCTTTTGGTGGAAATGGAGAAAAACACCGCGCGACGCGCCGTCATGCTGTCGGTGGTCGTCCCATGCTACAATGAACTGGACGGGGTGGCCGAACTTCATCGACGGGTGACGGCCGCATGCCTGGAACAGGGAGCCTCCTATGAGATCGTGCTTGTAATCGACGGCGCGACCGACGGTACACGCGAGGCCATTTTCCAATTGGCGGAAAAGGACGACCATGTCGTCGCCATCGACCTTGCCCGCAACTACGGCCACCAGATCGCGTTGAGCGCGGGGCTCGAATTCTGTCGCGGCCAGCGCATTCTCATTCTCGATGCCGACCTGCAGGATCCGCCTGAACTGCTCGGCGCGATGATGGCGAAGATGAATGAAGGCTTCGATGTCGTTTACGGCCAACGGCAGAGCCGCGACGGGGAAAGCTGGTTCAAGCTCGCCTCCGCCTCGATGTTCTATCGCTTGCTGCGCCGCATGGTCGATGTCGAGATCGCTTCGAATTCAGGGGATTTCCGGCTGATGAGCCGCCGCGCGCTCGACCATCTGAACGCGATGCCCGAACGCTACAGGTTCATTCGCGGCATGGTGAGCTGGATCGGGCTGAAGCAGGTGGCCTTCCCCTATGAACGGCATCGGCGCTTTGCCGGCACCACCCACTATCCCCTGAAGAAGATGGTTCTTCTGGCGGTCGACGCGATGACCAGCTTCTCCATCGCACCCTTGCGGTTCGCCTCGCTACTTGGAATGTTGTTCGGGCTTCTGGGCCTGGTCGTGCTCGGCTACACCCTGGTCGAATGGTCGGTCGGAAACGTGTTGCCCGGCTGGACCAGCCTTGCCGCGATCGTGCTGATTCTTGGCAGCGTCCAGCTGATGGTGCTTGGTATCTTCGGCGAGTATCTCGGGCGCATGTACATGGAGACAAAGCGGCGGCCGCTTTACTTCGTCAACGAGATCGTTTCGCGCAGCCAGGCAGTCGAGGACAAGGATCTGCCCGTCCGCCGCCTGCAGGAGATGGCAAAGAGGGCCGCACGTGCTTGAGGCGGAGTTCGACCAGTTTGCACGAGAGTACCAGGAACAGCATGCCGCCAGCATAAGGCTGAGCGGCGAAACCCCGGACTTCTTCGCCAAGTACAAGATCGACGACATCGCCGCGACGCTGCGGCGGGCCGGCGTAAAACCGCGACGGATACTCGACTTCGGCGCCGGTGTCGGCAACTCGCTCGGCCATATGCGCAACGCTTTTCCGGACAGCGAGATCACCTTGCTCGATCCTTCGCGGGAATCGCTCGACATCGCCAGCAAGCGCTTCCCCGGCCAGGCCGCCTTCACGCATTTCGACGGCGAGACAATTCCCTTTGCCGACGGCAGCTTCGACCTGGCTTTCGCGGCCTGCGTCTTCCACCACATTCCCGAGGACCTCCAGGTCGGACTGCTCGCGGAGATTGGCAGGGTGCTGGCCGGTGGCGGCAGCTTCTTTGTTTTCGAGCACAATCCGTGGAACCCGCTGACCACGCACGCGGTGAGAAATTGCGCTTTCGACGAGAACGCGGTTTTGATCAATTCGCACGAGATGCGCAGGCGCATGGCCGAGGCGGGTCTTGCCAACACCCGGATCATCTACCGGATCTTCTTTCCTCGGCTGCTTGCGCGGCTGAGGCCGTTCGAGCGTTTCCTCACCAAGATTCCTGTCGGAGCCCAATATTTTGCGCATGCGGTCAAACCTGCCGTTTGACTATCCGAGGATGCTGCGATTTGGCGTCGTCGGTCTGTTGAACACGGCGCTGGGCTACGCCGTCATTCTGGCCGGACTTGCGTTGGGTTTTGGCGACATCGTCGCCAATGCCACGGGCTTTGGCGCCGGCCTTGTCCTCGGCTTCTTCCTCAACCGCCAATGGACCTTCACCAGCGCCGATGGCTTCCGGTCAGGAACCCTTTTGCGATATGGGGGCGTCTTCCTGGTCGCCTACAGCATCAATCTGGCAGTCGTGATCGCCGCCCGGTCAGCAGGCATCACAGAAAGCCCCCTGGTTCACCTCGCGGGAATCTGCGTCTATTCGGTTGTTTTCTACCTCGGTTCGGCTCACTTCGTGTTTGTCGGGCGCGGAGGTCGCGAAGACGATGAAGCCGACCGGAACCTTCCGATGGCCGGTGGGTCTCGGCGGATGCCGACCAGTCGAAATCCTTGAACCAACTGTCATCGGAAGCGATTAGAGGCGGCGCCATGAACAACGCTCAGGCCAGTGCGGGCGCGGCAACGTACGATCAGCGTATCCAACTGATATTCTGCCTGTTCACCGCCTGTATCATGGCGGCGGTGCTGGCCGCCTTTGCCCCTTCCATCCTGCAGGATCCCGACAGTTGGTGGCAAGTAAAGGTAGGACTGGATCTCCTGGCAAGCCGGACATTTCCGACAGTCGACCCTTATTCCTACACGTTTGCCGGCCAGCCATGGATCGCCAAGGAATGGCTGGGGCAGGTCCTTTTGGCTCTTGCCTACCGGGCGGGAGGCTGGAACGGCGTGGTCACGCTGATCATCGCCATGATTTCCCTGACGGTTTTCCTGATGGGGTGGTTTCTCAGCAGATGGCTGAAGCCGATCCTGTCGATTGCGCTGGCCTTCATTGCAATGGCCCTGATCACCCCGATCTTTACGGGGCGTCCACATATCTTCACTTTCCCGATCATCGTCGTCTGGACGGCGATGCTCTTTCGTGCGGCATGGGAAGAACGGGCGCCACCCTGGTGGCTGCTTCTGCTGGTTGTGTTGTGGGCGAACCTGCACGCCACCTTTACCTTGAGCTTCGTCATAGCAGCTTTCGCCGGTCTCGATCTGCTGACGCGTACAGGTCTCACAAAACCGGCCCTCGTGGCGAAATGGATCGCATTTGGTCTGCTTTGTCCGCTGGTCAGCCTGATCCACCCCTATGGCGTCCAGGCCATCCTGGCGACCTTCGCCGTGGCCTATGGCAACGAGGCGGTGTCGCTGATCGCGGAATGGCGACCGTTCAATGCGCAGGATCTCGTTGTCCAGGAAGTTGCGATGCTGGTGGGGCTGTTCGGGCTGCTGGTGTCACGGTTGCGAATTGGCTGGGCCAAGGCGTTGTTCATCGTCTTCACCTTGCATGCCTTTCTCGCCCATCTGCGTTTCATGTATCTGTTCTTCCTCCTGGTTCCGGTGGTGATCGCGATGGAGGTCGCACAGCAATATCCCTCGCTTTCGGCTACCGCATGGCTGGCTGAAAAGCGCGACGGACTGGAACAATTCTTCGCCAGGCGGTTTTACGCGATCTGCGGCGCGGCAGCTGTTTTGGTCATCGGCGCGGTCGCCATGTTCGGCAGCGTCTACCAGGTCGCGCCGAGCCCGAAGACGTCGGCCAGTGGGGCGCTGGCATTCGCCGAAAGCCATCATCTGTCCGGCAACGTGCTGAATTCCTACAATTTCGGCGGCACGCTGATCTTCCACGGGATCAAGACCTATATCGACGGTCGGACGGACCAGCTGTTCCTGGGCGGTTTCACAAAAGCCGATGACGAGACGGGACACAGCAACGGCAAGCCGCTCCTCGAAGCCCAGTTGAAGAAATACGCGATAGGCTGGGCGCTGGTTGCAGCCGACGACAATCGCATTCCCTTCTTCGACCAACTGGGCTGGAAGCGGGCCTATTCGGACGATCATGCGGTGATCTACCTGCCCGGCGCTTGAACCGCGGCGCCGGCGCGCACCAGCTTCGCCGGCATTCGAACTGGCATATGCCTTGACACTCATGTTGCGGTGCAGCAAAGTTGCACCGCAGAGGATAGGCATGTGAGACCGACGAGCCGGAATTTTTTGCACGAGCGGGACATCGCCGTATGAGCGGCGTCTTGTACTCGCGGAACCAAAGCCTCCGGCCGCGGCGCGCGAGCCTGCCCGGATGAATTACAGGCGCGACATCGATGGCCTTCGGGCCGTGGCGGTGCTGCCCGTCCTGCTCTTCCACTTCGGCGTCTCCGCCATTCCTGGCGGCTTCACCGGCGTCGACATCTTCTTCGTCATATCGGGCTATCTGATCAGCGGCAGCCTGCTCGACGATCTCGAGCGCGGCGAGTTTTCGATCGGTCGCTTCTATTGGCGCCGTGCACGGCGCATCCTGCCGGCGCTGATCTTCGTCATCCTGCTCGCCAGCATTGCCGCCTGGTTCATCCTGCTGCCGTCGGACCTGCACGAATTCAGCTTGAGCGTGATCGCCGCCTCGACCTTCTGGTCGAACATCTATTTCTGGAAGACGACGAACTATTTCTCCATCGACGCCGAACTGCGGCCACTGCTTCACACCTGGTCGCTTTCTGTCGAAGAGCAGTATTATATCTTCGCGCCGATCCTGCTCTATTTGATCTACCGATATGTCTCGAAGCGCTGGCTGACGGTACTGCTGCCGATCGCCATCGGCAGCTTTGCCGTGGCGGTCATGGCAACGTCGCTGGCGCCGACCGCCGGCTTCTATCTGTTGCCGACGCGCCTCTGGGAACTGGCGCTTGGCGCCATGCTGATGCTGAAAAAGCCACCGGCACTTGCCAGCCGGCCGGCGATGGAACTGATCGGCCTCGCCGGCTTTGCCTTGATCGCCTTCGGTTTTCTAACGATTTCGCAGAGCGACCCGTTTCCGGGCTACAATGCCTTGTTCCCCTGCATCGGAACCGCCCTGCTCATCTATGCGGGTCATGATCATCCCGGCGCCGACAGGCCGGCACCTGTTGCGACCCGCGTCCTTCGGTTCGCGCCGCTGGTCTGGGTTGGCCTCATTTCCTATTCGCTCTACCTCGTTCACTGGCCGATCAATTCCTTCGTCCACTATCTTTCGTTGAAGGCCATCGGCGTGCCGACGGTCATCGCGATGATGGTGGCGAGTTTCGCCCTGGCGACATTTTCCTGGAAGTATGTCGAGCAGCCTTTTCGCCGGAAACGAGCGTTCACCGCCCCACTGCCGATATTCGCCTTTTCGGCGGCGGCGATCGTCCTGCTCTGTGTCGGCGGCTTGGCCGGCGTGCTGGGTGGTGGTTTTCCGCAACGGTTCCCAGACTTCTCGACCGAGCCGATCCGGGTCGGCGACTGGCGCAACGGCGTCTGCTTCAACGAAGGGGCCGGCATCGACACCTGGAACCTCGCCGACTGCACCCGCACGCAGGGCTTTGCCACCAATGTGCTTTTGTGGGGCGATTCCTTCGCCGCCCACTATGTTTCGGGACTAGACGCCAACGCCCAGAAAATCCAGGCCAATGTTATCCAGTACACCTATGCTGGCTGCCCGCCCGACCTTACCTATTTTTCCTATGCCCGGCCAAGCTGTACGCTTTTCAACGAACGGGCTCTGTCGATTATCCGCGACGCCAACATCCGGGCGGTAATCCTGAGCGGCCGATGGACCGACTACCAGGTCAGGGGCTTCGATGGCCTGCAAAAAACGATCGATCGGCTTCGCGACATGGGCGTCAAGGTCTATGTCATCGGCCAGTCGCCGGAATTCATCGCCGACGTCCAGAAGATCGCCTTCTTCGCAAGACGGGAGCATATCGGGAATACGTCCTGGCCGACGGCCATGGATCCGGGCATCAACAAGCGGGTGCTGCCGTTCGCCAAAGGGGCGACATTCATAGATCCGCTGGCATATCTGTGCGATCCGGCCGGCTGTTCGTACGCCGATGCGGACAGCAAGCAGTTTCTCTATTTCGACTATGGCCACTTCTCTTCCGCCGGCGCGACATTAGCCATCTCGAAGTACTGGCCAAGCTTTGCCGCCGGCAACAAGCTCGCCAGGGCAAGATAGCAATCGCAGGTCGATACGCGTCGCCGCAGCCTGTGGTGTAAAAGCCGCTTTGCGATTGCCCGAAGGCCAACCCGCATGGTAACGAGGGATCGCGCGGGTATGATGTAATGGTAGCTTGTCAGCTTCCCAAGCTGAATGCGAGGGTTCGATTCCCTCTACCCGCTCCAGCCCATGGCGCCGGAAACAATTTCAGCACCCGCCTGTTCGTCGAACACAACCGAGCAGCCTCGTGCAAGCGCGACCGTTGCAAGCGCGTTTGCCACTACGTCATCCGATGAGACGAAATCGCCGGTCAGTACCCGCAATTCTTCCACGCCTTCAGCCATCGACACGAAATTCCCGACCGATCGTTCGTGCTTGCAGGCCTCGACCACGCAAAGCAGGTCGATCATTTCGAAGCTGCGCATGTTCGGTCTCCTGAAGAAATCGTCCCTTGCAGGGATATGAACGCATCAGCAGGAAATAATGTTCCCGCCTTGCTGTTCGCCAGCCCCGAACTCGACGCCTGGCCGAGCCGTCATCCCACCTCTCGCAGGATGAAGTCGTGCAGCATCTTGGCGGCCGGCGACAGCACACGGTTCTTCACCGTGATCAGGCTGTAGGGCCTGACCTCGATGTCGAATTCGGTCTGGACGACGTCGATGGCGCCGGCCAGCCCGTCGGGATTCTGGATGAATTTCGCCACCTGGACCGATACCGGTGCAATCGCATCGGAATGTGCGACCATGACCAGGGTCAAGAGCAGCGAGCTGGTGTTGAGGATACGGTCCGGCAAAGCGATGTTGCGGTTGAGGAAATTGCTTTCCATCGCCTGGCGCAAAGGCGACCCGCCCGACTGGAAAACCCAGTCGTAGGCGGCGGTGTCCTCCAGCCGCACCGCCTCGCCCTTGGTGAGCGGATGGCCCCGGCGCACGATCAGGCAGGCCTTCTCGACGCCGATCACGCGCGACTCGAACAGCCGCGGATTGAGATCGTCAGGGATGCGCGCGATGATGAAATCATGGCGCGTGGCGATCAATTCGCGTGCCAGCACGTTGGAGGTCTCGACCTGCATGGTGATCTCGATGCGCGGATAGATGCGGCGGATTTCGCGAATCGCCGGCACCGCCAGCTCGATTGCCGGTGCCGTCACAGCGCCGAGAAACACCGAGCCGCCTTTGCCCGCCTTGAGTTCGGAAATCTCGCGGTCGACCTCGCGCATTTCCAGGAGGATCGAGCGCGCGCGCCTGGACAATGCCTTGCCGAAAGGCGTCAAGGTGATGCCGCGCGGCAGCCTTTCGCACAGCTTGACCTCCAGCACGGCCTCCATTTCGCTGATCATGCGCGAAGCCGCCGGCTGAGAAATGTTCATAACTTGGGCTGCCGCGCTCACCCGGCCATGGTCGTCGAGCGCGACGATCATACGCATGTGGCGCAAGCTGAGGCCACTGCGCAGCAAGGTTTCGCCGTCGCCCGGCATCTCTCTGTAACCATTTGAAATCGCATTCGGATTCCTTAGCGCCGCCATAGCCTCTCCTTGCTTCTGCTCGCAGGCGGCCAGCGGTCGCGCCAGCCGTCTCGCCTCGATATCATATACCAATATTGATATAGCAATCATCAAAGATCGCATTTGACAGTTATGGCAAAGGATCACAACCTTCGCGCGTTCCGAGACGCGACGGTCGCAGACGAGAAAAATCGTATCGATTGAAATCAGCGCCTCGGGGCCATGGGAGGATACCGGAGATCGATATGACGGCAGCAGTGCCTTGGCGCTTCTGCACGATTGCGCGGCCCGCGACCCCCGGGGTGCCGCGTCCATCAACCAGGGAGAGTTAAGTGAAAATCATCAAGACGTTAGTCGCCGCCTTGGCGGTCAGCATCGCGGCCATGTCGGCCACCGCCTACGCAGCCGACAAAGGCCTCGTCGGCGTGCTGATGCCCACCAAGACCTCGCAGCGCTGGATCAATGACGGCGACGCCGTCAAGTCCCAGCTTGAGGCTCTGGGCTACACCGTCGACCTGCAATATGCGCAGGACGACATTCCAAACCAGCTCAGCCAGCTGGAAAATGAAATCACCAAGGGCCCGAAGGCGCTGATCATCGCCTCGATCGACGGCACCACCCTGTCGGACGCGCTGCAGAAGGCCGCTGACGCCGGCGTCGTCGTCGTCGCCTATGACCGCCTGATCAAAAAGACCGCCAATGTCGACTACTACACGACCTTCGACAATTTCGGCGTCGGCGTCATCCAGGCGAATTCCCTGGTCAAGGGCCTCAAGGAGCGTTTCCCGAACACCAAGCCGTGGAACGTTGAACTGTTCGGCGGCTCGCCCGACGACAACAACGCCTTTTTCTTCTACAATGGCGCGATTTCCGTCCTGCAGCCACTGATCGACGACGGCTCGATCAAGATCAAGTCCGGCCAGACCGGCATGGACAAGGTCGGCACGCTGCGCTGGCTGGCGGCCACCGCCCAGGCTCGCATGGACAATCTGCTCTCGGCCAACTACTCGGACGGCAGCCGCGTCGATGGCGTTCTGTCGCCCTATGACGGCCTGTCGCGTGGTATCACCGCATCGCTGCGCGCTGTCGGCTACGGCACGGACGCTCAGCCCTGGCCGATCGTGACCGGTCAGGACGCCGAGACCGCCTCGGTCAAGCTGATCATCTCGGGCGAGCAGTACTCGACCGTGTTCAAGGACACCCGCGAACTGGCCAAGTCGACCGTTGAGCTCGTCGACAAGGTGCTGTCGGGTGGCAAGCCGGATGCCCTCGACACCAAGACCTACAACAACGACGTCAAGGTCGTTCCCTCGATCCTCTTGACGCCGCATGAAGTCGACAAGTCGAACTACCAGGCGCTGGTCGTCGACTCCGGCTACATCAAGGCCGACGAGCTGAAGTAATTCGGTTTCAAATCCAGGGGTCCTGCGCAACGCAGGGCCCCTTTTCGTTCACCAGCAGGCCCGGTATTGTTACCGACCTCGCCGGCAGTGTTTGCCGACCTCTCAGGGAGCGGTAGTCCCAATGGCCTCGACGATTTTGGAGATGCGCGACATCACCAAGACGTTCCCCGGCGTGAAGGCGCTGTCGAACGTCAACCTCAGCGTCGAGGAAGGCGAGATTCATGCCGTGGTCGGCGAGAACGGCGCCGGCAAGTCGACGCTGATGAAGGTGCTCTCGGGCGTCTATGCGTCCGGCACCTATGATGGCGCGATCGTCTACCGTGGCGAGGAATGCCATTTCAAGGGCATTCACGACAGCGAGCACAAGGGCATCGTCATCATTCACCAGGAGCTTGCACTGGTGCCGATGCTGTCGATCGCCGAAAACATTTTCCTTGGCAACGAACACGCCAGATTTGGCATCATCGACTGGAATGCCAACGAGACACGTACCAGCGCCTTGCTGAAGAAGGTGGGCCTCAAGGAGGACCCCAAGACGCTGATCACCAATATTGGCGTCGGCAAGCAGCAGCTGGTCGAGATCGCCAAGGCGCTCAGCAAGGAAGTGCAGCTGCTGATCCTCGACGAGCCGACGGCGAGCCTGTCCGAAAAGGACAGCCAGGCACTGCTGGACCTGCTGCTCGAATTCAAGCGGCAAGGCATCACCTCGATCCTGATCTCGCACAAGCTCAACGAGGTGAACCGGGTCGCCGACAAGGTCACCATCATCCGCGACGGACGGACCATCGAAACACTTGCCAAGAAAGACATTTCGGAGGACCGCATCATCACCTCGATGGTCGGCCGTTCGCTCGACGACCGTTATCCGCCGCGCGAGCCCAAGATCGGCGAGGTCGTGCTCCAGGTGAAGAACTGGTCGGTCTATCACCCAATCCATGCCGAGCGGCAGGTGATCAAGGGCATCGATATCGATGTCCGCAAGGGTGAGGTGGTCGGCATTGCCGGGCTGATGGGCGCCGGACGCACCGAATTCGCCATGAGCCTGTTTGGCCGCTCCTATGGCCGCCGCATCACTGGCGACGTGCTGCTCAAGGGCAAGCCGATCGATGTTTCGTCGGTGAGCAAGGCTGTGGAACACGGCATTGCCTACGTCACCGAGGACCGCAAGACCTACGGTCTCAATCTCATCGATCACATCAAGCACAACATCACGCTGGCCAACCTGCCCGGCGTGTCGCGCCACGCCGTGATCGACGACCTGCGCGAACTTGCCGTCGCCAATGACTACAAGGCCAAGACCAACATCCGCTCGTCAAGCGTCTATCAAATGACCGGCAATCTGTCGGGCGGCAATCAACAGAAGGTGGTGCTGTCGAAATGGCTGTTCGCCAATCCGGAAGTGCTGATCCTCGACGAGCCGACGCGCGGCATCGACGTCGGCGCCAAGTATGAAATCTACACCATCATCGCCCGCCTCGCCTCCGAGGGTAAGGCGATCATCGTCATCTCGTCGGAGATGCCAGAACTGCTCGGCATCACCGACCGCATCTACGTCATGAACGAAGGCCGCATCGTCGGCGAAATGGCGGCGAGCGAAGCCAGTCAGGAAAAGATCATGCGCGCCATCGTTCGGGGAGAAGGAAAAGCATCATGACCACCGAAAGCGCTCCCGCGCCGAAAAGCGGCGTCGCCGAAGATGTGCAGCAGGGGCCGCGTGTGGCCGTCTCGGCGCTGATCACGAATCTGCGCGAATACGGCCTGATCCTGGCGCTGATCGCCATCATGGTGTTCTTCCAGTTCACCACGTCCGGCACGCTCTTCAAGCCGGTGAACCTGAGCAATTTGGTGCAGCAGAACAGCTTCATCATCGTGATGGCGCTGGGTATGCTTCTGGTGATCGTTTCGGGCCATATCGACCTCAGCGTCGGCTCCGTCGCCGGTTTCATCGGCGCGCTGGCGGCAATGATGATGGTCATCTGGCCGCTTGGCCCCCTCAGCAATCCGCTGGTTGTGTCGATCATCTGCCTCATCATCGGCGGCGGCATCGGCGCGGCCCAAGGCTACTGGATTGCCTATCACCGAATACCGAGCTTCATCGTGACGCTGGCCGGAATGCTCATCTTCCGCGGCATCTGCCAGGCGCTGCTGGGTGGCGGGTCTTCCGTGGGACCGCTTCCAGATGGCTTCAAGGCGCTCAGTTCCGGCTTCATTCCGGACGTGATCGGCCCCTTGACGCTGATCCCGCCGACGGTGAACGCCGCCGGCAAGACCATCATCGGCAGCGGCCTGACACTGCACATGACGACGATCCTGATTGGCGTCGTCGCCGTGCTCGCCTATGCGTATTTCGGGCTCAAGGCACGGCGCACGCGCGAGCAGCACGGCTACGAAGCCGAGCCTTTCACGCTGTTTGTCATCAAGACCCTGGTGACCAGCGCGCTGGCGCTGTTCCTAGTCTACCAGTTCGCCAGCTACAGGGGCCTGCCAATCGTTCTCATGGTGATGGGCGTGCTGATCGCACTGTTCGTGTTCGTCACCAAACGCATGACGATCGGCCGGCGCATCTACGCAATGGGCGGCAATGCCAAGGCGGCACAGCTATCGGGCATCAAGACCGAGCGACTGACCCTGATGGTGTTCGTCAATATGGGCGTGCTGTCAGCGCTTGGCGGCCTGATCATCGCGGCCCGCCTTGGGCAGGCAGTGCCGGCGGCAGGCCTTGGCAGCGAGCTCGACGTCATCGCCGCGGTGTTCATCGGCGGCGCCTCGGCGATGGGTGGTGTCGGCCAGGTCATCGGCGCGGTGGTCGGCGGCTTCATCATGGGCGTGATGAACAACGGCATGTCGATCATGGGCGTCAATGTCGACTGGCAGCAGGTGGTGAAAGGCCTGGTGCTGCTCGGCGCGGTGGTGTTCGACGTCTACAACAAGAACAAGGGCTGAGGGAACCAGGAAGGCATACGGGTCACATCGCGGCGCTGCCCGGCGGCACGAAAAGAAGTCCCTGAGGGACCAGGCTCGCGAGCGCAATCCGAATGGAGAATTTCACCCGTGGCATGGACGAGGTCCTGGCCGCGCTGGGCAAGGTTTGCCGTCCCGGCAGCCCCTGCCAAGGCAAATGAGAGAGGATTCATCATGCTGATCTCCCAGATTCTCGATGACGCCGAGACCATCCGCGTCGTTGCCCGCAACGGCGGCAAGACCCGGATCATCAATGGTGCGCGCAGCGTCTATTCGCTGGCGATGGAGGCCGCCCGCACCGGCGTCGGGCTCGTCGCGCTGATCGAGCGCAAGGGGCTTGGCGAGACAATCGATCTCGATGCCGCCTACAAGAAGGGGCGGCTGCTGTCGCCGATCAACCACCCCGATCCGGCGCACCTGCATCTGACCGGCACCGGACTGACGCATCTCGGCTCGGCCGCGACGCGCGATTCCATGCACAAGAAGCTCGGCGCCGAGGGCGAGGAACAGCTGACCGATTCCATGAAGATGTTCCGCATGGGGCTGGAGGGCGGCAAGCCGGCGAAAGGCCAGATCGGTGTGCAGCCGGAATGGTTCTACAAGGGCAACGGCACGATGGCTGTGGCGCCAGGTGCCGCACTGCTGTCGCCGGCTTTCGCCAAGGACGCCGGCGAAGAGCCGGAAGTGGCCGGCATCTATGTCATCGGCGACGATGGCGCACCGTTCCGTGTCGGCTTCACGTTGTCGAACGAGTTTTCCGACCACGTCACCGAGCGCGTGAACTATCTGTTCCTGGCCCACTCCAAGCTGCGCAACGCCTCGTTCGGGCCGGAAATCCTGATCGGCGACCTGCCGTCCGACATCCGCGGCAGCTCGCGCATCTATCGTGACAACGAGGTGCTGTGGGAAAAGCCGTTCCTGTCAGGCGAAGCGAACATGTCGCACACCATCGCCAATCTCGAACACCACCACTTCAAATATGCGGCTTTCCGCCAGCCAGGCGACGTGCATGTGCACATGTTCGGAACGGCGACGCTGTCCTTTGCCGACGGCATCAAGACCGAGGCTGGCGATGTGTTCGAAATCGAGGCCAAGGATTTTGGCCTGCCGCTGCGCAACCCACTCGAGATCGAGCAGCCGGTGAAGGTGGCGGTGAAGGCGCTTTGACAGCACGACCTCCCCCACGAGCGGGGGAGATCGGCAGTTCGAAGCTCAATAAATATCGAAGTCGAAGTACTTGGCCTGGATCTTCTTGTAGGTGCCGTCGGCGACGATGGCGTCTATCGCCGCGTTAAGCTTGTCGCGCAGCGCGGTGTCTTCCAGGCGAACGGCAATACCGGCCTGGGTCTCCGTGCCCTTGACGTCGCCGACCAGCTTGCAGCAGCCTTCGCTTGCCTTTTTCAACCAGTCCACCAGCACGAATTTGTCAGAGATGACGGCATCGAGGCGGCCGTTCGTCAGGTCGGTGATGGCCTCTTCCTGGGTCGGGTAGAGTTTCGCCTCCGCGCCAGCCTTGCCGTAGACATTCTGGGCATAGTCGGCCTGCGTCGTCGAAGCCTGGGCGCCGACCGTCTTGCCGGCAAGCGCTGCCGGTTCGGTCGAGGTGAGTTCGGTATCCTTCGGCGCCACCAGCGCGAGCGGAGTCGTATAGTATTTGTTGGTGAAGGAGACCTGCTTCTTGCGTTCCTCGGTGATGCTCATCGAGGCGATGATGGCATCGAATTTCTTGGCCTGCAGGGCGGGGATGATGCCGTCCCAGTCCTGGGTGACGATCTCGCACTCGACCTTCATCTGCGCACACAGCGCATTGGCGATGTCGATATCGAAGCCGACGACCTTGCCGTCCGGGGTGATGGTGTTGAACGGCGGATAGGCACCCTCGGTGCCGATCTTCAGTTTCTCAGCAGCCTGCGCCGACAGAGAGCCGGCCGCCATCAGCAACACGGCAGCACCTGCTGCCGATATGATCCATTTTGAAATCCGCATTTTCTTGGTTCCCCTTGAACGCCGCCAGCTTGGCGGCCAGAAAGCCAGCCAAGCATGACGAGCCAGCGCAGGCAAGTGTATTGCCCGACGGGAATTGGGTTCAGCGCGCTGGGCGGAAATGCTTGGACAGCTTCAGGCCTTGCGCCTGGTAGTTGGAGCCGAGATCGGTGCCGTAGAGCGCCTGCGGCCGCTTCAGCATATGCTCGTAGACCAGCCGGCCGACGATCTGGCCATGGTCGAGGATGAACGGCACTTCGTGGCTGCGCACTTCGAGCACTGCGCGACTGCCGGTGCCGCCGGACGCCGAATGGCCGAAACCCGGATCGAAGAAGCCGGCATAGTGGACGCGGAACTCGCCGACCAGCGGATCGAACGGTGTCATCTCGGCGGCGTAGAGCGGCGGCACATGCACCGCTTCCTGGCTGACGAGGATGTAGAATTCGTCGGGATCGAGCACCAGTTCGCCGGCGCCGCTCTTGTGGATCGGCTCCCAGAAGTCGACGACCTCTTGTGCCGCGCGCTTGTCGACATCGACGAGACCGGTGTGATGCTTGCCGCGATAGCCGACCAGGCCGTTCTGATCGCCGTTGAGATCGATCGACAGTGCGATGCCGCCGCCGGAAATGTTCGGCGGCTCGGTTGCGACCAGCATCTCGGCGCGATGCAGGTCATGCAGCTCGGCTTCCGAGAGCAATGCATTGCCGGTGCGGAAACGGATCTGGGACAGACGCGAACCGGTGCGTACGACGATGGGAAAGGTGCGCGGGCTGACCTCGAGATAGAGCGGGCCGTGATAGCCGGCGGCGATCTTGTCGAACTCGTGTCCGCGATCGGTCATGACGCGGGTGAAGATGTCGAGCCGCCCGGTCGAACTCTTCGGGTTGGCCGAGGCCGAAATGTCCACCGGCAATGCCAGGCTTTCAAGCAAGGGCACGATATAGACGCAGCCGGTCTCCAGCACCGCGCCCTCGGCAAGATTGATCTCGTGCAGCTGCAGCCGGTCGAGCTTTTCCGAAACCTTGTGGTTGGGGCCCGGCAGGAACGAGGCCCGCACCCGCCAGGCCTTGTCGCCGAGCCGCAGATCCAGGCTCGCCGGCTGGATCTGATCGGCATCGAACGCGCGCGCCGACTTCAGCGCACCAGACTGGAACAGCGCCGAAATGTCCTGATCGGGAAGAATGCCTGTTTGCCGCAAGGCTCCACTCCTAGGCCAGGCGATTTTCTGTTCGCAGGTTCTTGCCGCAAAACCGTGGAACACTGCTGCAGAACCTGCTTGGTACAAACCTCTTAATCAAGCCGGCAATTGACGCAAGCGTGGCGCGGGTCTAAAGGGTCGTTATCCCGTGGTGATTTGGCCGGTCGGCTTGCAGCCACGTTAAACAAGTCGCTAAAGGACCGTCGGGCCGCAAGGCCGTATGGACCGGTTGCGACTTTCGCGGCCGGTTTTTTTGTGTCTGGAACAAAAGCGATGAGCACCAAGAAGCGTAACTGGAAGCCTCAAACGACACTCGTGCATAGCGGAACCCTGCGTTCCGGTTTCGGCGAAACCTCCGAGGCGATGTACCTCACCCAGGGCTATGTCTACGAAACGGCGCAGGCCGCCGAAGCCCGCTTCAAGGGCGAGGAGCCGGGATTCATCTACTCGCGCTACGCCAACCCGACCGTCGACATGTTCGAAAAGCGCATGTGCGCGCTCGAATGCGCCGAGGACGCGCGCGCCACCGCGTCCGGCATGGCCGCGGTGACGGCCGCGCTGTTGTGCAGCGCCAAGGCCGGCGATCATATCGTGGCGGCGCGCGCGCTGTTCGGCTCCTGCCGCTGGGTGGTCGAGACGCTGGCGCCGAAATATGGCATCGAGGCGACGCTGGTCGACGGCACCGACATCGCCAACTGGGAAAAAGCGGTCAAGCCGAACACCAAGCTGTTCTTCCTGGAAAGCCCGACCAACCCGACGCTGGAAGTGGTCGACATCGCCGCGGTTGCCGCGCTTGCCAATTCGATCGGTGCGCGGCTGATCGTCGACAATGTCTTTGCCACGCCCCTGCAGCAGAAGCCGCTGCAGCTCGGTGCGCACATCGTCGTCTACTCGGCGACCAAGCATATTGACGGCCAGGGCCGCTGTCTCGGCGGCGTCATCCTGTCGGACAAGAAGTGGATCGACGAGAACCTGCACGACTATTTCCGCCACACCGGCCCCAGCCTGTCGCCGTTCAATGCCTGGACGCTGCTGAAGGGGCTGGAGACGCTGCCGCTGCGCGTGCGCCAGCAAACGGAAAGCGCCGGCAGGATCGCGGATTTCCTTGCCGAGCGGCCCGAAATCGCCCGCGTCATCTATCCCGGCCGTGCCGACCACCCGCAGGCGGCCATCGTCAAGAAGCAGATGTCGGGCGGCTCGACGCTGATCTGCCTGGACGTCAAGGGCGGCAAGCAGGCGGCCTTCGCCTTGCAGAACGCGCTCGACATCGTGCTTATCTCCAACAATCTCGGCGATGCCAAGAGCCTGATCACCCATCCGGCGACGACGACGCACAAGAATCTGAGCGACGAGGCCCGTGCCGAACTCGGCATCGGGCCGGGCACGCTCAGGCTGTCGGTCGGCCTGGAGGATACCGACGATCTTCTGGAAGACATCGAACAGGCGCTGAAGGCGGCCAAGTAAAAGGCCTTTGGCCATCAGGCGCCGGACGGCGTCTCTTCCAGCTCGGCCGCCTTGGTGCCGATGGTCATCGCGTTGCCGCGCCAGTCGACGGCGCCACCCAGCCAGCCGCGCGCCCACATCGCCGGCAGGATCAGGTCGCGCATCATGATCGCCGCGACCATGCGCGGCGACAGGTACCAGCCCTTGGACCAGGCCAGGGCGCATTCCGGAAGGTAGAAGGCCGCCAGCACGGCAATGGCGGTTGCCCAGAGGCTGACGCCCGCGCTTGCCGCCGCCAACAGCGCGAGTGCCAGCGGCACCACTGCCCCGGTCAGGATTTCGGGTGCGAAAAACCATGGGAAGGTGACGCGGCGCAGGCGCGCCCAACGGGCCTGACGCGACCAGATCTCGTCAAAGGTGCGCCGGCCGAGCGGTTGCTCGAAGGGCGCGGCGACGAGATTGACGCGCAGGCCAAGGCCATTGACCAGCTTGGTCGCGGCAGCGTCCTCGGCGATCTCGGCGGCGAGCGCACGGATGCCGCCAATGGCGTCGAGCATCGGCTTGTTCCAGAGCATGCTCTTGCCCTGGGCAAAGCCGAGGCCAAGCGCCTCGCCGGCATATTGCCAGCGTGCCTGCAGCGTGTTGAGGAAAGCGCATTCGACCTCGGCCCAGAAGCCGGCCGGGCGCGAGCCTATCGGCGTCGAGCAAACAAGGCCGGTGTCGGGCCGCCATGCAGCCATCAGGTGCTGGACGTAGTCTCTCGGCATCAACACGTTGGAATCGGCCAGGACAACCCAATCGTGGCGCGCCGCCTCCCAACCCTTGACGCAATTGTTGAGTTTTGGGTTGGCGCTGATGCGGTCGTCGCCGATCAGCAGCCGCGCCGGCACCTTGGGAGAACGGGCGATGGCGGCACGGATCAGCCTGACCACCGGATCGTCGGCATGGGCGACGCAGAAGACCAGTTCATAGCGCGGCCAGTCGAGCGAGAGGGCGCGCTCCAGCGTCTCCTGCGTGAACGGCTCGACGCCACGCGATGGCACGATAATCGACACCGGCAGCGGCTTGCCGGCCGGCGGCGCGATGGTGCGGTGGCGCTTCAGACGCGAAGCGGCGAGCAGGATGCTGGCGAGGTTTGAAAGGATGAGAGCGACCGAAAGCGAGGCGGCTATGAGGGTGAGTTCCATCGAGACCTGGCCACTCCAGAAAAGACGGCCCGCGTGATGGCCGTTTTCAACAGTTCGACAGAGCGCCGAGTCGCCCGCTTCGTGCACACCACCATTGTCATGTGTCACTTAAATGACATTCTTTGTCGGCACCTGCCTTTCAGGCCGGGCGCGACAAGACGCGCACGTTGACCTGCTCGCCCGGAGCGAGGACAGTTCGACCTGGATTGTTTTGGAGCCGCTTATGTACCGCGCCGTGACGCGCAACATCGAAGTGCAGGTCAGGCCGTTCTATCTGGAGGACCGCTCAGACCCCTCGGAGAACCGCTATGTCTGGGGCTATCAGATAACGATCGACAACCAGTCGGATGAGTTCGTGCAGCTGTTGTCGCGCTATTGGCACATCACCGACGGCACCGGACGGGTCGAGGAGGTGCGCGGTCCCGGCGTCGTCGGCGACCAGCCCGAACTCAATCCCGGCGACAGCTATCAATACACGTCCGGGTGCCCGCTTTCGACACCGTCCGGCATCATGGTCGGGCACTACACGATGCGCAACAAGCGGGGCGAGACGTTCGACATCGCCATCCCCGCCTTCTCGCTCGATCTGCCGGGGACGCGGCGGACGGTGAATTAGCTTCGCCTCACCGGCCGCCAAGCAGCCGGTGRGGCGCGTTCTCTACTGGGCCGCCGCAAATTCCGCCGGATCGAAGTCATATTGCTTCGAGCAGAATTCGCAGGCGACGTGGATGCCGCCGTCTTCGGTGCTGTCCTTGATCTCCTGCGCCGAGAATCCCTCGAGGATGCCACGGATCTTGTCCCTCGAGCATGAGCACTGGTCGGCAACCGGTACGCCGCCGAAGACGCGCACGCCATGCTCGTGGAACAGCCTGTACAGCAGCCGCTCGGCGCCGATCGTCGGGTCGATCAGTTCGGTCGGCTCGATGGTGCCGAGCAGTGCCAGCAGCTCCTGCCAGGAATTGTCGGCCGGATCATGGATCTCCTCACGCGGATCGCCATCGCCGCCCGGCAGGTCCGGAACACGCATGCGCTCGGGCGACTGCGGCAGGAACTGCGCCAGGATGCCACCGGCACGCCACTGCTCGCGAGCGCCGCCGACGCCAGGCGTCAGCAGCTTGGCCACCGAAAGCCTGATATCGGTCGGAATCTGCTCCGACTGGCGGAAATACGTGCGGGCCGCGTCTTCCAGCGTTTCGCCATCGAGCTGGACGATACCCTGATAGCGCTGCGTGTGAGCACCCTGGTCGATGGTCAGCGCCAGCACGCCGCGGCCGAGCAGCGTCTGCTGAGACGTTTCGCCGGCCGCGACCAGCGCCTCCAGCCGGTCTGCATCGAAGCGGGCATAGGCGCGCAGTGCCGAGGGCGTGGAAAAATCCGCCACCAGCATGTCGACCGGCCCGTCGGTGCGGGTCTGCAGGATGAACTTGCCCTCGAACTTCAGCGAGGTGCCGAGCAGCACAGTCAGCACGCAGGCTTCCGCCAGCAGGCGGGCGACCGGCTCGGGATAGTCGTGACGGCTGAGGATGGCGTCGAGCATCGGCCCGAGCTGGACGGTGCGGCCGCGCACGTCGAGCGGGCCGACCTCGAAGGGCACGACGTGATCGTCGCCGGCGTAGCCGAATTCGCCGAGTTTGGGGTGATGTTCAGTCACTTGATAGGTTTCCAACATGACAATGCTCCAGGGCGCGGCCATGCCGCCCTGGAGGGCGCATGCTTCGAAACGCGCTTGATTTGCGTGATGCGGCGCAGATAGGCATCACACCCCCAGAGATCAAGCGCCGAGACACCAGGCGAGCACGGCCTTCTGGGCATGGAGCCGGTTCTCGGCCTCGTCGAAGACCACCGAATGCGGCCCGTCAATGACCTCGTCGGTCACTTCCTCGCCGCGGTGCGCCGGCAGGCAGTGCATGAACAGCGCCTCCGGCTTGGCCTTCGCCATCAGCTTGGCATTGACCTGGTAGGGCGAGAACACGTTGTGGCCGCGGGCACGATGCTCCTGGCCCATCGACACCCAGCAATCGGTGACGACGCAGTCGGCCTGGTCGACGGCTTCCTCGGGCGAGCGGGTGAAGTGCAGCTTGCCACCATGCGCCTGCGACCAGTCGATGTGCTTCTGCTCCGGCTCGCTGCCTTCGGGCACGGCGACGTTGAGGTTGAAGCGGAACCGCGCCGAGGCCTCGAGCAGCGAATGCAGCACATTGTTGCCGTCGCCGGTCCAGGCGATGGTCTTGCCGGCAACCGGACCGCGATGCTCCTCGAAGGTCATGATATCGGCCATCAGCTGGCAGGGATGGGTGTCGTCGGTCAGTCCATTGATGACCGGAACGGTGGCATTCTCGGTCAGTTCGAGCAGCCGCTCATGCGAGGTGGTGCGGATCATGATCGCGTCGACGTAGCGCGACAGCACCTTGGCGGTGTCGGCAATGGTCTCGGAGCGGCCGAGCTGCATCTCGGTGCCGGTCAGCATGATGGTTTCGCCGCCAAGCTGGCGCATGCCGACGTCGAAGGACACGCGGGTGCGCGTCGAGGGCTTGTCGAAGATCATCGCCAGCACCTTGCCTTCGAGCGGCCTTGTGCGCTCGCCAGCCTTGAGACGGGCCTTTCGCACCACCGCATCGTCAAGCATGAAGCGCAGATCGCCTTCGGAAACGGCGGAAAGATCGGTGAAATGGCGAACTGACATTAGCAATGGTTCCGGGATTACTTCGCGGCGGCGGCTGCGATCGCCTCCGCCAGGCCCTTGGAGGCGGCGCGGATGCGGTTGAGCGCGTCGTGGATCTCGGCATCTGTGACAGTGAGCGGCGGCAACAGGCGAATGACGTTGTCGCCGGCCGGAACCGCCAGCAGGTGCTGGTCGCGCAATGCCATGTTCACCTTGGTGTTGGGCATGGCGCATTTGAGGCCGAGCATCAGCCCGGTGCCCCTGATGTCCTCGATGACCTCGGGAAACTCGTCGGCGACCGCAGCCAGCCCCTGCTTCATCAGCAGCGCCTTGCGCTGGACATCTTCGAGGAAGCCGTCTTCCAGCACCACGTCGAGCACCGCGTTGCCGACCGCCATGGCCAGCGGGTTGCCGCCGAAAGTGGTGCCATGCACGCCGGACGTCATGCCAATGGCCGCTTCATCGGTGGCAAGGCAGGCGCCCATCGGGAAGCCGCCGCCAATGCCCTTGGCGATAGCCATGATGTCGGGGGTGACGCCGGACCATTCATGCGCGAACAGCTTGCCGGTCCGGCCGATGCCGCACTGGACCTCGTCGTAGATCAGCAGCAGGCCGTGCTGTTCGCACAACTGCCTGAGCCGCTTCAGCGACTGCGTCGGCACCGGGCGGATGCCGCCCTCGCCCTGTACCGGCTCGATCAGGATCGCCGCGGTCTCCGGCGTGATCGCCTTTTCGGCCGCATCGATGTCATCGAAGCCGACCTGGTCGAAGCCCTCGACCTTGGGTCCAAACCCTTCAAGGTACTTGTACTGACCGCCCGCCGCGATGGTCGCCAGCGTGCGGCCATGGAAGGCCCCCTCGAAGGTGATGACGCGGAAGCGTTCGGGATGTCCCTTGACGAAATGGTAGCGCCGCGCCGTCTTGATCGCGCATTCCAGCGCCTCGGCGCCGGAATTGGTGAAGAACACCTTGTCGGCGAAGGTGGCGTCCACCAGCCGCTCGCCGAGCCGGCTTTGCCCCGGAATCTCGTAGAGATTGGAAACATGCCAGAGCTTCGCGGCTTGCTCGGTCAGTGCTGAGACCAGGTGCGGATGGCTGTGACCCAGCGAATTGACGGCGATGCCGCCGGCGAAATCGAGATATCGCTCGCCCTTGTCGGTAACCAGCCAGGTGCCTTCCCCATGGTCGAAGGCCAGGGGTGCGCGAGCAAAGGTCTCGTAAAGCGCCGAACCGCTCATTATATGCGTCTCCGGTACCGGAAAATCAAAAAAGCCGCCAAAGCGGCGGCCTGTTCGGCTTATCGTGTTTTTCGGCCATGAAGTCAACGAAAACGTCGCGTAGTGCCCCGCGGCAAGCCCTCCGACGCAACGCCGGCTCACGAGCGACCGGGCAAGTTGGGGAAAACCTAAAAAACCGATTCGTGTTGCACTTGGGACTCTTGTCACCGAGTCAGCGCATAGAGTAGTTGTAGTCAAGAAATAACTAGATTTCGTGCGGCGGACCTAATCACCAGATATATGTGGTGTCTGCCCCGGCAAATGTTGCCGGGCCGGGAGTGGATTCCGATTGCCGCACGCTTAGCAGGAGCGGTCTCATGAACTGGACTGACGAGCGGGTAGAACTTCTCAGAAAACTGTGGTCCGAGGGTCTGAGCGCAAGCCAGATTGCTGCGCAGCTTGGGGGGGTCAGCCGCAATGCGGTCATCGGTAAGGTGCACCGGCTGAAACTGTCGGGCCGCGGGCGGTCGACCGCCACGCCGGCACGCCAGAAGAAGGCGGCGCAGGGATCGACCGTTCAGAAATCGGTGTCGCGCGCCGCAAGCACGGTCCGTCATGTCACGACATCGATCGGCGCAACGGCATTGCAGACGCAGTTCGACGCCGAACCTGTGGCACGCCACTATATCCGCCCGGTCGAGAATGTCGTGGTGCCGATCTCACGGCATCTGCAGCTCGTCGAGCTGACCGAGCGGACCTGCAAATGGCCGAACGGCGATCCACTTTCGGAGGACTTCAATTTCTGCGGCAACGAAGCCGCCGAAACTGGCCCCTACTGCAAGTACCACGCCCGCGTGGCGTTCCAGCCCGCATCGGAGCGGCGGCGGAGTCGCTGAGCGAATAGCGAATAGCGAATAGCGAATAGCGAATAGGAACTGATTGAGCGTCCGCGAGGAGGCAATCCAGTTTTTCCCCTATTCGCTACTCCCTGTTCGCTATTCGCTTTCTTTCACAGCCAGCCATTCTTGCGAAAGCGCCAGTAGAGAAACGAGCAGATCAGCGCGATCGTGGCCAGCACCACGGGGTAGCCATATTCCATCTTCAGTTCCGGCATGTCGCTGAAATTCATGCCGTAAATGCCGGCGAATGCCGTCGGCACCGCCAGGATGGCGGCCCAGGAGGCTAGCTTCTTGGAGATCGCCGTTTCCTGGCTCTGGCCGACCAGAAGGCTGGCCTCGAAAGCAAACGCCAGCACCTCGCGCAGACTGTCGATCTTTTCCTGCACGGTTCGGATATGGTCGGTCACGTCACGAAACAGCGGATGCATGGCCGTGTGGATCTGTGGCAGGTCGGCACTGGTTAGTCGGCGGCAGACTTCGACAAGCGGAAGTGCCGCATTGCGCAAGCGCAAAAGATCGCGGCGCAGCATATAGAGCCGCTCGATGTCGGGACCTGTCATCGGCTTCAGCAGGACCCTGTCCTCGATCAGTTCGACCTCGTCCTCGATCTGCTCGAGCACGGGCATGTAGTTGTCGACGATGAAATCGAGAATGGCGTAGAGGACGAAATCCTCGCCCTTGGCCAGCGAATGCGGGCAGCTTTCCCAATGCTGACGCACGGCGGCATAGGATGTGGACGGGCCATGCCTGACGCTGACGATGTAGCCGCTGCCGACGAACAAATGGGTCTCGCCGAAGGTGACCCGGCCGTCGATCAGCTGCGCGGTGCGGGCGACGATGAACAAGGCGTCGCCGTATTGCTCGATCTTCGGTCGCTGGTGCGGGTGCTCGGCGTCCTCGATCGCCAGTTCATGCAGGTGAAACTGCGCCTGGACGCGAAGCAGCAGGTTGCGGTCGGGCTCGAGCAGGCCAATCCAGACGACATGACCGGTTTTTTTTGCCCATTCGCCGGCTTCCTCGATGGGAATGTCGGCGATGCGACGCCCAGCCGTGTAGACGCCGCAAGCGATAATGCCGGAGGTCGGCGCAGGCGCCGGAGTCAGGTTCCGAACATTTTCCATCACAACCTCCCGAAGCAAATCCACGGACGAGGATACAGGAAAGCCCGGAAAGTCTAGCGCAATTCGGATGATGGTTCGAGAGTGCGACCGTTCAATTAACCGGAGGCGTCGCGGAAAGGCTGATCTTGTCGGTCTTGTCGCCCTTCGGCCGCTCGGCCGGCATCTGCTCGCCGGTGACGATGTAGTAGATGGTCTCGGCGATGTTGGTGGCGTGATCGCCGATGCGCTCGATGTTCTTGGCGCAAAACAGCAGATGCGTGCACGGCGTGATGTTGCGCGGATCTTCCATCATGTAGGTCAGCAATTCGCGGAACAGCGACGTGTACATGGCGTCGATCTGGTCGTCGCGGTCGCGCACGAAGCCGATCTTGTCGACCGAGCGCGATGCGTAGACGTCGAGCACTTCCTTGAGCTGGGTCAGCGCCAGGTTGGCCAGGGCCTCGAGGCCACGGAACAGGCTGGTCGGCTGGCGTCCGTCGGTAACGGCGCCCACACGCTTGGCAACGTTCTTGCCGAGGTCGCCGACCCGTTCGAGGTCGGCGGAAATGCGGATGGCGCCGACGATCTCGCGCAGGTCCGTCGCCATCGGCTGGCGCTTGGCGATGATGATGATCGCCTTGTCGTCGATTTCGCGTTGCCCTTCATCGAGCACTGCATCGTCCCGGATGACCTTCTGGGCGAGGCCGGGGTCGGCATTGACGAGGGCGGCAACCGCCTGTTCGACCATACGCTCGGCATGGCCGCCCATCGCCGCGATGCGCTTCGACAGATATTTCAGCTCCTCGTCATAGGCGCTCATGATATGCACGGACTGCATGGCGAAATGCCTTCCCACGGGTGTCTTGTTTTGAGTCGTTTCCTCGAATCCCCGCTGATACGCTAGCCGGATGACAGAAAAAAGAAACGGTCCCGTGGAAAACTAGGGCAGTATCAGTGCGTCGGCAAATGAACCGAGAAGGCAGCGCCCTTGCCGAACTCGGACTTGATCGAAAGCCGGCCATTGTGGCGTGTCAGGATATGCTTGACGATCGACAGACCGAGGCCGGTTCCCTTCTGGGTGCGGCTGGTCTCGACATCGACGCGATAGAAGCGCTCGGTGATGCGCGGA
The DNA here is from genome assembly GCF_056404455.1 of Mesorhizobium sp. P2_D1. NCBI lineage: Bacteria > Pseudomonadati > Pseudomonadota > Alphaproteobacteria > Hyphomicrobiales > Phyllobacteriaceae > Mesorhizobium > Mesorhizobium sp. P2_D1. The sequence continues at coordinate 217,253 of NZ_JBFUDZ010000003.1, read as the reverse complement.
ATGTGTTCCTCGGGAATGCCGGGGCCAAAGTCCCTGATGGTCACGTCGATGCCTGGCTCCGAGCCGGGATCGCCGCGCGCGATCGACACCACCACGCGGCCGCCCGACTGCCCGTACTTGCAGGCGTTTTCCAGGAGGTTCTCGAAAACCTGGAAGAGCTCGTCTCGATCCCCCGGTACGTCAAGCGGGCCGTCGGCGTAATCCCGTTCAATGACAACGCTGTTTTCCCTGGCCAGCGGTCCGAGCGAATCTATAACGCTATCGACCGTCTCACGCAGGTCGACCTCGGTTCCCGGCTTCAGATAGGGCTTCATCTCGAGCCGCGACAGCGACAACAAATCATCGATCAGGCGCGCCATGCGCCCGGTCTGGCTCTGCATGATCTGCAGGAACTGGTCGCGCGCCGCCGGGTCGTTGCGGGCCGGTCCGCGCAGCGTTTCGATAAAGCCGGAGATCGAGGCGAGCGGCGTGCGCAGTTCGTGGCTGGCATTGGCTATGAAATCGGCGCGCATGCGGTCGATCCTGCGCGCTTCGCTCTGGTCCTTGAACACCAGCACATAGAGATCGGTGCCGTGGCCGACCGAGGAGGCACTCACCCGGTAAGCCCGTTCGACCGGCAGCTTCTCCGTATAGTCGACGACGTCAGAGGCGACATCGCCCGACAGGACGCCGTCCAGCAGAGCCTGCATTTCCGGCGCCCGGAATTTCAGCGACAGCGACAGACCGGGCGCGATCCCGCCGAAGGCGGCGAAGGCGGCGGCATTGGCGTGGACGATAGTGGCGGTCCGGTCGAAGATGATCAGCGGGTCGGCGACGGCGGCCGCAAGATATTCGCCGGAGAGCCGTTGCAGGCCGATTGCCTCGATCGCCGCGGCACTCTCGGCCGATTGGCGCGTGCCTGTGACCGGCAGCATTGCCGCTGCAAGCAGCAGTGCCAGCGCCGCAAGGACGACAAAGCCGGATATCGCGGCCAAGGCATATACAGCGAGAACCGCAACGACACCGGCGATCAGCAGCCAGCGGCTGATCCACAGCCGGACCGCCAGGCCTCGCGCCATGCCACTCTGCTCTGCGTCCAGGTCAGCCATTCGCTCGCGCGCTCGCACCCTTGCCTCGCACCCGTTCGACCGGCGACGGAAACCTCCGCGCGACCGGTCTAACGCATGACCCAGAAAATCGGAATCGATTTTCTGAAAGGATCATGCGCAAAATCAAAAGTGCTGTAGTGGCTCCCAATAGCATGAGTCCGGAAGCAGAAAAGGGTTCGTCTCGATGAAAAAAGCCAAGGAAACTCCCGCCGCGCCAACTTCGGGTCCGCTGAAGATCAGGATCGGCGGCAAGGAGCGGGAGTTCGATATTGAAAATCCCGTGCTTCCCGACTGGGTCGAGGACAACAAGCTGACCGCCGGCGGCTACCCCTACGACAAGAAGATGAAAAGCGAGGAGTATGACGAGACGCTTGAGAAATTGCAGATCGAGCTAGTCAAGGCGCAGGCGTGGCTGCAGTCGACCGGAAAACGGGTGATGGCGCTGTTCGAGGGCCGCGACGCCGCCGGCAAGGGCGGCACGATCTTCGTGCTGCGCCAGTACCTGAACCCTCGTACCGCGCGCAACGTGGCGCTGACCAAGCCGACCCCGACAGAGCAGGGGCAGTGGTACTTCCAGCGCTATGTCGACCATTTCCCGACATCGGGTGAGTTCCTCACCTTCGACCGCTCCTGGTACAACCGCGCGGGCGTCGAGCCGGTGATGGGTTTTTGCTCGCCGCAGCAGCACGAGCAGTTTCTCGACGAGACACCGCATTTCGAACGGATGATCGCCAATGAGGGCATCCACTTCTTCAAATTCTGGCTGAACATCGGCCAGGAGACGCAGCTAGAGCGCTTTCACGATCGCCGCTTCAGCCCGCTGAAAAGCTGGAAGTTTTCGCCGATCGACGTTGCCGGCATCACCAAGTGGGACGACTACACCAAGGTCCGCGACACCATGTTCGAGCGCACCCACAAGGAATTCGCGCCGTGGATCATCATACGGGCCAATGACAAGCGGCGCGCGCGGCTCGGGGTCATTCGGCGCATCCTCCTGTCGCTACCCTATGACGGGCGCGATCTCGACATCATCGGCAAGGAAGACAAGAAGATCATCGGCGAAGGGCCGTCGTTTCTGGGAAAGCAAGACTGACGTCTTTTGCGCCGCGCAGCCAGAGGCCGCGCGGCGCTTTCGTCATCGATGTCTTTCGATCGGACCGTTCAAGCCACCAGCCGGGCTATGCGCTGCAATCGCCGCAGCGTGGTGTCGTCCTGCAGCGCCTGCTGGAAGAGCGAAATCTCCTGATCGATACGGTCGCACAGCGCGCCGGTGTTGCCCTTGAGCAGGCCCCGCGTCTGCAGCAAGGCCGCGACCGGCTTCTTGACAAGCTGTCTCGCCCGGCCGAGGGCCGCGTCCTCGACGCTGCCGCCCGGCACGATCTCGGCGACGAGGCCGAGCGCCCTGGCATCCTCGGCCCGAAGTGTGTCGCCGAGGCAGAAGAAGCGGAAAGCACCGGCATAGCCGAGTTTCTGCGGCGCCAGGATGCTGGTCGCGGCATCCGGGACCAGGCCAAAATCGACGAACGGCACCCGGAAGGTGCTTTGATCGGACGCGATCACCATGTCGCAATGGAACAGGATCGTGCAGCCGACGCCGACGGCATCGCCATCGACGCMGGCTAGGATGGGCTTGGGAAACGTCGCCAGCGTGCGAAACAGATCGGTGACGGCGGCGATCAGTTTCTGGTGCTTGGTGGCGTCAAGGAATTCGGAGAAATCGCCGCCGAGGCAGAAGCAGCCTGACAGGCCGCGCAGCACGACGACGCGCACCTCCTCATTGTCGGCGGCTTCATGGAAGGTCTTTGCCAGGCTTTCATAGGCTCTTCTGTCCAGCACCGGCCGGCCGTCATTCGACGATACGGTGACAATTAGCGTGTGGTTGCGGAGTTCTGGTTGCGGATGGGGGCTCATGACTGTCTCCGATTTCACGACGCACGCCTTTGGCCGAGCATGTCGGGGTATCCCCTGGTCAGCACGGGAGCAAAATGATTGCGGCGCGAACGCACCACATCGAGCGTGTGCTCGTTGAAGGTAAGCAAGGTGGCTACGACCTGCTGGTTGCCGTAGGTGCGCTGATAACCCAGCGGGGTCGCCAGGAAATGCAGTTGCAATGCACGCAGCACCCACATCGGCTCGAACTCGATGATCACCTGGTTGACGTTGCGCTTCAGTCCCCACTCGACGAAGCCAGCGATCAGCTCGGTGCCGACGGTTGACACGCCGCGACGGCCATCGCGGTAACCTGGAGCGACCGCATAGCGGGTCAACTCGTAAATGTTGGGTCCGGAGGGCGGCGTTCCTTCAAAGAGGTCGGTCAGCACCTCGGTCAGCAGATGTCCCCGCGTCGTCGGCAAAAGCCTCTGGTAGCCTGCGACTTCACTGCCCCTGATGACGATTTGATGGACGGCCTCGTCATGATCGAACTGGTCGCATTCGAGCCCGTCGGGGCGCCTGAGGTCCTCCCATCCCATCTCCTCGACGAATATCTTGTAGCGCAAGCGATGGACCGCCTCCCAAAGGTCCGGGCGTTCCATCAATTCTTGGGTTGTGAGAGAAAAAAGCATTCCGTCATCTCCTGGTTTCAGAGGAAGATACGGCCGTGCTTCGATGAGAAAATTGCGTGATCGCGTAGGCTAGAATTGCTAGGCCGGCACGGCCGACCTAACTAATGTAGCCCCGCCTTATCGCTTCGGCGACCGCCTGAACCCGGTTGACGGCACCAAGTTTGCTTTTGGCGTTAAGAAGATGTTTCTCCGAGGTATGTTCGGAGATGCCGAGGATTTGCGATATCTCCCACTCGGACTTGCCGACGGCGGCCCATTGCAGGCATTCGCGTTCGCGCGGCGTCAGTACGATGTGATCGATGGTGTTGCTCGCCATCGTGTGGAGCTGCATGGCGCGGCCGACCGCATAGGTCGACACCAGCGACACCAGGCCGAAATCGGCCGCCGACAATTCGACGGCCTCGCCGCCCAGCGACACCATGACGATCTGGCCGTCGAGCGTAATCAGCGGGAAAGCCAGTCCGTCGCGCAACTTGAACGCGCCGGCATCGCCCATCACTTCGCCGCTGCTTTTGTCGATGCGGGAGCCCTGTGAGGCTTCGCGCCACTGGAACGGCGCCTGCAGCTGTTTCATGTGGCTGACGACCGGGTCGTGATCGACATAGTTGCGCGCCACATAGCGCTCCAGCCATTCAACAGGCCAGTCGCACAGAAGCACATGCTGCTTTTGCTGGCCGCTTGGCGTGCCCGGCTGCGGCACGGTTCCCGCCATCAGTGCGGTGAGCCCGAAATCCGACGTTACACCCAGCAACGTTTCGCAGACTGCCGCCGCCGTTCCGGCGTGCTGCAGTTGGTCTATGAATTCCAACGTGCGATCGAACTGACCCATCGCAACATCAACCCTATGTTGCCTCATGCATTGCGACCAATGATGCGTGCTTCGTTTGCACTTCACCACCGACCACGGATTGCAAACCGCATGTTTTCGGTCGTGGTTCTCACCTTGGTCCCCCAACCAAGGCAGCCACTGCTATTTGCAAACTCCCTAAAGCATATCCTGAAATTGACGCGTTGAAATCAAAAAGCATTGTACCTTTGTCATTTTCGTACCAAAACCTGCCAACACGACTGCGGCGGAGTCTTATCGTGGCGTTCCAGTGGAGGTTTTTGGCTCTTGCGTCGCTGCTGATCGCAGCGCTGTCGGTCGCCGGTACCGCGCGCGCCGCCGAGCCGCAGGTGCCGGTGCTGTGGGATGCCAAGGAGCGGCTGCCAAAGCCGGACCTTTCGGCACTGCCCCGGCTGCGCTTCCTGACGACCACGGATTTTCCGCCCTTCAATTTCCTCGACGGCTCGGGAAAACTGTCCGGTTTCCATATCGATCTGGCACGCGCCATCTGCGCCGAGCTTGGTATTGTCGACAAATGCCAGATCCAGGCCCTGCCCTGGGCGGAGCTCGAAGGCGCGCTGCAGAAAGGCGAGGGCGAAGCGATCATCGCCGGCATCGCCGCAACGGCCGAATCGCGCTCGACCTATGCCTTCTCACGCTCCTACCTGCAGTTCCCGGCCCGCTTCGTCACGCAGAAGAGCAAGGATCTGACCGAACCGGTCTTCGACAAATTGCGCGGCAAGCGTGTCGGCGTGCTCGCCGGCTCGGCGCATGAGCGCATGCTGCGCGACTATTTCAACACCGTTCAGATCGTCCCCTTCGACAGGCCGGAAGAACTCTATGCCGATCTCAAGGCCGGCAAGCTCGACGCCGCCTTCGGCGACGGCATGCGCCTGGCCTTCTGGCTGGGCGGATCGGATGCGGCCGGCTGCTGCCGCTTTGTCGGCGGTCCCTATCTGGCGCCCGAATATCTGGGTTCTGGCATGGCCATCGCCACCAGGGCGGACGATCCAGCACTGGCCGCCGCGTTCGACTATGCGCTGCAGGAGATCTCGATGAAAAGCACGTTCGCCGAATTCTATCTGCGCTATTTCCCGGTCAGCTTTTTCTAGGCCCCGAAAGGCAGCGCCCTAAGTCAGGGTGCGCAGCCTCGCCTTGGCGGCACGACCGATGGCGGCGACCGTCAAGGTGTCGAGGTCAAGCTGACGCCGGATGAGCTGCAGCACCCGGACTTCCTCCATGCGCATTTCGAGATCGACGGCGGCCACCTCGAAGGCGGCGGCATAGGCGGTGTCGCGCAAGCGCTCGGGCAGCGCCTCGGCAACCCGCGCAAGAACGCCTTCTAGGCCGTCCTTTTCATTCAGCATCTTCTGGCAAGCCTGGGCGACGCCGACCAGCCGGTCGTGGTTGAAATCCTCAAACACCGGCCACGAACGGACGACGTCGCCGATCCGGGCCAGCTCGACATCGGTCATGTCGCGATCGGAAGCCGAGGTGATGACCATCAGGTAGATCAGCGCTTCATGCGGCGTCGGCAACGGCATTCTGTGCTCCTTGAATGGGCTCCGAAGGTAGGAAAGCGGTATCGGCACCGCAAGGAAAAAGCGCTGCACGCGTTGACGCTCCGGCCACGCACGCCTAGAGACCGGTTGAAAACCCCTGCTTCGGGCAACACCGGCGATTTATTTGGAAAACTGTGACATGGCGGGATCAAACATCTTCGATCTCAATCCCGAGCTGCTGGCGGCCGCGACCGAGAGCAAGGCATGGCCGTTCGAGGAAGCCAAGAAGATCATCGAACGCTACAAAGGCACCGACTTTCCTGAAACCATCCTGTTCGAGACCGGGTACGGACCCTCCGGCCTGCCGCATATCGGCACGTTCGGCGAGGTGGCGCGCACGACGATGGTGCGGCACGCCTTCCGCGTCCTGACGCAGGACAAGGTTGCGACCAAGCTGCTGTGCTTTTCCGACGACATGGACGGCATGCGCAAAATCCCCGACAACGTGCCGGATCGCGCAGCGCTGGAGCCACATTTGCACAAGCCGCTGTCGTCGGTGCCCAATCCGTTCGGCGACGATTATGCGAGCTTTGCCGATCACAACAACGCGATGCTTTGCCGCTTCCTGGACACGTTCGGCTTCGACTACGAGTTCGCCAGCGCGACGCAATATTACAAGTCGGGCCGCTTCGACGCGATGCTGCTGCGCGCCGCAGAACGCTATGACCAGATCATGGCGGTGATGCTGCCGACGCTCGGCTCCGAACGGCAGGCCACCTACAGCCCGTTCCTGCCGATTTCGCCGAAAAGTGGCCGCGTGCTTTACGTGCCGATGAAGCATGTAGACGCCAAGGCCGGCACCATTACCTTCGACGATGAAGGCACCGAGACCACTCTTTCGATCACCGGCGGCAGGGTGAAGCTGCAATGGAAGCCGGATTTCGGCATGCGCTGGGCAGCGCTCGGCGTCGATTTCGAAATGTTCGGCAAGGACCACCAGACCAATGCGGTGGTCTATGACCGCATCTGCAACATCCTGGGTGGGCGTGCTCCAGAGCATTTCGTCTATGAGCTGTTCCTCGACGAAAACGGCCAGAAGATCTCGAAGTCGAAAGGCAACGGGCTGACCATCGACGAGTGGCTGACCTATGCGCCGGCCGAGAGCCTCGGGCTCTATATGTACCAGCGGCCGCGGCAGGCCAAGAAGCTGTATTTCGATGTCATCCCGAGAGCAGTGGACGAGTATTACACCTTCCTTGCGGCTTACCCGCGGCAGGACTGGAAGGAGCGGCTGGGCAACCCGGTCTGGCATATGCATGACGGCAACCCGCCGGCCATCGACATGCCGGTGCCGTTCTCGCTGCTGCTCAACCTGGTCAGCGCTTCCAACGCGCAGAACAAGGATGTGCTGTGGGGCTTCATTTCGCGTCATACCGCGGGGGTGACGCCTAAGACGCATCCCGAGCTCGACCAGCTGGTCGGCCATGCGATCCGCTATTTCGACGATTTCGTGAAGCCGACGAAGACCTTCCGCCCCGCCGACGAGGTCGAGCGCGCGGCGCTGGCAGCCCTCGACACGGCGCTTGGCGCGCTGCCGACGGACGCCAACGGCGAAGCGATCCAGAACGCTTCGCTCAATGTCGCACGTAGGATCGAACGCTATCAGGATCACTCCAAGCAGAGCCCGGAAGGTGGCCCCGGCGTGTCGGGCGCCTTCTTCCAGATGATCTACCAGGTGCTGATCGGCCAGGAGCGCGGCCCGCGCTTCGGCTCGTTCGCCGCGCTCTATGGCATTGCCGAGACGCGGGCGCTCATTGAGCGGGCGCTGGCTGGTCAGCTGGCTTGAGAACGCCGTCGACCTCTTCCAGGATCGAGCTCGGCGCCTGAGGCGCAGGGCTTGGTGCGGCCGGCATCGCCGGCATGTCGGAAAGGTTCGGCGCCGATCCGAAAATGCCCTTCTTGGCCGTGCGCGCCTTGTCGCCGGCCTCRACATAGGGTCCACCTTTGGCGGCCCGAGCCCAGCCGTTTTCGACCAGCCATTGACCGACATCCTGCTTGCCGATCCGGCATTCGGCGGCGATCAGGTCGCGACCGCCCTCGGGCGGCACGGTGCAGACCACCGCGCGGCCGCGCAGGAAGGCGCGGAACGCCGTTCGCGCCCGGATACCGCACGGCCAGGCTTTGCCGTCATCGCTGCAGGTCTCGTCATGCCTGACGATGTCGATGCCCGACACCGCGACCGAATAGCCCTTGGCCTCGATCAGGCCGGCGGCCTGCGCGACCGGCTGGAACAGCTTTGTCCCGTTCCAGTCGTCGGGCATTTTCGGCCTGGGCGGCACGGCCAGCGCCAGCTTGCTCAACGGCTCGCGCGGCTCGACACGCTCAAGCCCCTCGGCGGGCAGTTCCGGTGGTACGATAATTTCAGGATCGATCGCCCTCGAATGTGACGCCGGCTTTGGCGGCTGCGGAGCGGTTATGGCGGATGTCGCCGGCTCTGCGAGCACGGTCTCGGCGCCCTCCTGCGAGATCGTGTCGGCGCCCGGATCGACCTGATCCACCGTGACTACGCCTGCACTTCCCTTCAGCGTGCGACCGCCAGCGACGACCATTGCCGCCATCGCCGGGACCATCAGAACCGCCAGGACAAGATGAGGGAGCCGCACCAGCCGGACCTACTGGCTTGCCCAGACAATCCGCGCCACCCATTCGACATCGCGCATGGGAATGTCGCGGTCCGGATGATCGGGATTGAGCGAGACCAGTGCAATCGACCTGACGGTCTGGCGCTCGAGCACCTTGGCCATCACTTCGCCGGCGGTGGTCTTGACGACGACACGATCGCCCTTGCGGGTGATGGCGCCCGGCTCGACGATGAGGACGTCGCCATCGCGGTAGAGCGGCAGCATGGAATCACCTTGCACCTGCAGCGCATAGGAGCTCTCCGTCGATTGCGCCGGCAGTTCGACCAGGTCCCAGCCCTGCCCGGCCGGAAAGCCGGCATCATCGAAGAAGCCGCCGGCGCCGGCTTGGGCAAAGCCGAGCAACGGCACCGAGCGCCTGTGGGCTACCCGTGCTTCCTGGGCTGACGCGGCCCTGCCCTCAATCAGGCCGGTGAATTCGTCGAGCGTAGCCCCTGTCGCCTCGATGATCTTGGCAAGCGATTCGGTCGACGGCCAGCGCGGCCGGCCATCCGACGACAGACGTTTCGACTTGTTGAAGGCCGTCGAATCGAGCCCCGCGCGCCGGGCCAGCCCCGAAGCCGACAGCGAATAGCGCTCGGCGAGAGCATCTATGGCAGCCCAGACACGGTCATGCGAGAGCAAGCTCGCTCTCCTCGAAACAGGAAAAAATGCCTCTTCCTGTCTAACGCGCAACCGCCGCCATGTCCACCGGGCGCAGCAGGCGGATTGCCGACAAAACTGTGTGCCGCCGCGACAACGACGCGCGGTTCAGTGATCGGACATCAATGATCGCCGATGAACCTATCCGGCCATCGCCGCCATCGCTCTCGGCAAGCCCTTCCTGAGTTCCTCAGCGTTCATCACCGGGATCATCTCGACGCTGGCATTGAAGGCGAAGAAGAACCGCTCGGCGACATAGGGCATATCCGAACTGTCCTTTACCTCCACCACGAGATAGGCCGTTCGCCGGCCACCGTCGGCGGTGAAATAGGCGGCCTCCGGGTTGAGGTCGGACAAGGTGTGCTCGATGAACTTGGCCATGCTGCCGTTCTTGATCGCCTTGTTGCCTTCCTCGGCCGGGATGGAAACTCTCAGCATCATACGCATGACGATTACGTCCTTCTGCCAACTTTAGGTTAGCAAAAGCTAATTTATCACCGACGGACCGCAGGGGAAAGCTGAAGCGCGCCGGCCACGGCTACGTGCCGTGGCCATCATACGCAGACTAAAGGGTGACAAGCGTCCTTTGCGTCTCCGAAGGACGCCCAGCGCTGCCGCCGCACCCAGACATAGATCGGCCCGCGTCAGGCTGCCTGCTTCACGTCACCGGCGTAAGGATTGAAGCGCTCATAAAAGGTTTCGCCCTTCTCGGCCATATCGAGCAACAGCTTGGGCGCCTTGAATTCGGCGCCGTATTTCTTCTGCAGTTTCTTGGCGATCTTGACGAATGCCTTGGCGCCGATGCCGTCGATATAGGACAGCGCACCGCCGGTGTAGGGCGCGAAGCCGAAGGCCAGGATCGAGCCGACATCGGCCTCGCGCGGGTCGGTGACGATGCCCTCTTCCATCACCCGGGCCGCTTCCAGCGCGATGGTGACCAGCAGCCGCTGCTGCAGCTCTTCATAATCGAGCTTCTCGGCAGCAAGCTGCGGATAGAGGTCCTTGAGGCCCGGCCACAGCTTCTTCTTGGCCGGCTTGGCGGGATAGTCGTAAAAACCCTTGCCATTCTTGCGGCCGAAGCGGCCATGGTCGTCGACCATTGTGTTGATCAACGCCATTTGCTTCTGGTCGACTGCGGTGTCGCCGAGATCGCGCATGGTCTGCTTCATGATTTTCTGCGCGAGGTCGATGGCCGTCTCGTCGGTCAGGGCCAGCGGGCCGACCGGCATGCCGGCGGCTTTCGCCGCATTCTCGATCATGGGTGCAGGCACCCCTTCGATCAGCATCTTGTAGGCTTCCGACATGTAGCGCAGCACGCAGCGGTTGACATAGAAGCCGCGCGTGTCGTTGACGACGATCGGCGTCTTCTTGATGGCGCGGACGAAATCGATGGCTGTCGCGAGCGCCTTGTCGCCGGTCTTCTTGCCTAAAATGATCTCGACCAGCATCATCCTGTCGACCGGCGAGAAGAAATGGATGCCGATGAAGTTCTTCGGCCGCGCCGAGTTCTTGGCCAGCGACGAGATCGGGATGGTCGAGGTGTTGGAGGCGAAGATGGCCGAGGCTTTAAGCACCGCTTCCGCCTGCTCGGTGGCGCTCTTCTTGACGGCGGAATCCTCGAACACCGCTTCGACCACCAGGTCGCAGCCGGCAAGGTCGGCATAGTCAGCCGTCGGCGTGATCAGCGACAGAAGTTTGTCCTTCTCCTCGGGCTTTGCACGGCCCTTCTTCACCTGATCCGAGACCAGGCTGTCGGAATGCGCCTTGCCCTTGGCGGCCGACTCCATGTCGCGGTCGAGCAGAACCACCGGAATGCCCGCCTTGGCGGTGACATAAGCAATGCCGGCGCCCATGAAGCCGGCGCCGAGAATGCCGATCTTCTTGAACTTGGTTTCCGGCACGCCGGCCGGGCGACGCGCGCCCTTGTTCAGTTCCTGCAGCGACACGAAAAGCGAGCGGATCATCGCCGCCGCTTCCTGGGTCTGCATGATCTCGGTGAAATAGCGCTGCTCGATGCGCAGGGCCGTGTCGAACGGCACCAGCAGGCCTTCATAGACGCATTTCAAGATCGCGGCGGCAGCTGGATAATTGCCATAGGTCTCGCGGCGCAGGATGGCGATGGCCGGCGGCCACAGATTGAAGCCGGCGGGCGAATAGATCTGCCCACCGGGCAGCTTGAACCCCTTCTCGTCCCACGGCGCCACCGGCTTCAGGCCGTTCCTGATCATCGCCTTGGCGGTGTCGACCAGCTTGGCCGGTTCGGCGATCTCATGGATCAGGCCCATCGACTTGGCCTTCTGCGGCGACAGTGTCTGGCCGGACGTCAGCATCTGCAGCGCCTGTTGCTGATCGGTCAGCCGCGSCACGCGCTGGGTGCCGCCGGCGCCCGGGAAGATGCCGATCTTCACTTCGGGAAGCGCCATCCTGACCTTGTCGCTATCGGCGGCGACACGGCCGTGGCAAGCGAGCGACAATTCGAAGGCGCCGCCCATGCAGGTACCGTTGATCGCCGACACCCACGGCTTGCCCGACGTTTCAAGTTTGCGGAACAGGCCGGTCATAGTGCCGGCCTGGTCGAACAGCGCCTTGGTGGCCTTTTCGACATCCTTGTCCTTTTCAGCGGCGAAAGTGGCCAGCATCTTCTGCAGCAAGGTGATGTCGGCGCCGCCGGAGAAAGTGTCCTTGCCGGAGGTGATCACCGCGCCCTTGATGGCGGCATCACCCGCCACCATGTCGACGATGGCGTTCAGTTCCAGCATCGCCTCTTCGGTGAAGACGTTCATCGAGCGGCCCGGCATGTCCCAGGTGACCAGCGCAATGCCGTCGGCGTCGATGTCGAGGGTGAAATTGGTGTAGCTCATGATTTCTCTCCCCTGTCAGACGCGTTCGATGATCGTTGCGGTGCCCATGCCGGCACCGATGCACAGCGTCACAAGCGCGGTGTTGAGATCGCGGCGCTCGAGTTCGTCCAGCACCGTGCCGAAGATCATCGCGCCGGTGGCGCCGAGCGGATGGCCCATGGCGATGGCGCCRCCATTGACGTTGATCTTGTCGTGCTCGATATCGAAGGCCTGCATGTAGCGCAGCACCACCGAGGCGAAGGCCTCGTTGAGCTCGAACAGGTCGATATCCGACAGCTTCATCTTGGCACGCTTCAACAGTTTCTCGGTGACGTCGACCGGACCGGTCAGCATCAGCACCGGTTCGGAGCCGATGTTGGCGAAGGTGCGGATGCGAGCGCGCGGCTTCAGCCCCATCGCCTTACCGGCCTTCTTCGAGCCGAGCAGCACGGCGGCGGCGCCATCGACGATGCCGGACGAATTGCCGGCATGGTGGACGTGGTTGACCTCTTCCACCTCGGGGTGCTTCTGCACGGCGACGGCATCGAAACCACCCATTTCGCCGGGCATGACGAAGGACGGGTTGAGCGAGGCCAGCGACTGCATGTCGGTCGACGGACGCATGTGTTCGTCATGGTCGAGGATGGTCAGGCCGTTCTGGTCCTTGATCGGAATGACGGACTTCTTGAAGCGGCCGTCGGCCCAGGATTTGGCCGCGCGCTTCTGGCTCTCGACCGCATAGGCGTCGACGTCGTCGCGCGAGAAGCCGTATTTGGTGGCGATCAGGTCGGCCGAGATGCCTTGCGGCACGAACCAGCCGGGCAGGCCAACCGAAGGATCCATAAACCAGGCGCCGCCAGAGGCGCCCATGCCGACCCGCGACATCGATTCAACGCCGCCAGCGATGACGATGTCATCGGCGCCCTGCGCGATCTTGGCGGCGCCGAAATTGATGGCGTCGAGGCCCGAAGCGCAGAAGCGCGAGATCTGCATGCCAGGCGCCTTGGTGTCGTAGCCAGCCTCGAAGGCGGCGGCGCGCGGAATGACCGAGCCCGCCTCGCCGACCGGATCGACGCAGCCGAAGATGATGTCGTCGACATTGCCGGTGTCGAGCCCGTTGCGATCGCGCAATGCCTCGAGCGTCCTGGCGGCAAGCCGCACCGCCGGCACCTCGTGCAGCGATCCGTCCTTCTTGCCCCTGCCGCGCGGGGTGCGCACAGCATCATAGACATAAGCTTCGGCCATCTTTTTTGCTCCTTGGGTTTATCGAACGGCTTTGGACTGATGCATGTCGATCTCCCAAAAATGGGACCTTTGGGCGACATGCATTAGAGCGAGCGTCCGATCAGCAATTTCATGATCTCGTTGGTGCCGCCGTAGATGCGCTGGACGCGAGCGTCGCGGAACATGCGGGCGATCGGGTATTCATTCATGTAGCCATAGCCGCCATGCAATTGAAGGCATTCGTCGACGACTTTTCCCTGCAGGTCGCTGAGCCAGTATTTGGCCATCGACGCCGTCACCGGGTCGAGGCCACCGGCGATGTGGCGGGCGACGCAGTCATTGTAGAAGACCCGGCCGATGGTTGCCTCGGTCTTGAGTTCGGCCAGCTTGAACTGGGTGTTCTGGAAATCGATGATCGCCTTGCCGAACGCCTTGCGTTCCTTCACGTAATCGATGGTCAGCGCCAGTGCCCGCTCGATCATGGCAATGGCGCTGGTGCCGATTTGTAGCCGCTCCTGCGGCAATTGCTGCATCAGCTGGACAAAGCCCTGCCCTTCCTCGTGGCCGAGCAGGTTGGACGTCGGCACGCGCATATCGTTGAAGAACAGCTCCGACGTGTCGTTGGCCTTCAGCCCGATCTTGTCGAGGTTGCGGCCGCGCTGGAAGCCTTCGACCTCATCGGTCTCGACGACGATCAGCGAGGTGCCCTTGGCGCCCTTCTCCGGATTGGTCTTGGTGACGACGATGACGAAGTTGGCAAGCTGGCCATTGGTGATGAAGGTCTTGGAACCGTTGATCTTGTACTGGTTGCCATCCTTCTCGGCCCGCGTCTTGACGCCTTGCAGATCGGAGCCGGCACCTGGCTCAGTAATGGCGATGGCACCGATCAGCTCGCCGGTCGCCAGCTTCGGCAGCCATTTCTTCTTCTGCTCTTCAGAGCCGTAGTGGAGGATGTAGGGGGCGACGATCGAGTTGTGCAGGCCGATACCGAAACCGTCGACACCGACATGGCCTATGGCCTCGATGATGGTGCTCTCATGCGCGAAGGTGCCGCCGGAGCCGCCATATTCCTCCGGCATCGAGGCGCAGAGCAGACCGGCAGCGCCGGCCTTCAACCAGCTCTCGCGGTCGACCATCTCGTTCTTCTCGAATTCGTCGTAGCGCGGAGCGATTTCCTCCGACATGAAGCGGTGCGCCATGTCGTAGAGCATGCCGACCTCGTCCGCGGCCCAGGCGGGCTTCGGCAAAGTGAGCACTTCGGCGGGATTTGTCGCCACGATTTCCTCCGCGTATCGACAGGACAGGGCCGGCGGTGCCGGCGTTCGAGCTTAGAACGCTTCCGCCGGCAGAGCCATCAGCGTGTCGGCACCGCTCGAAATGCGGGCGAGGTGAGCGCCGGTTTCCGGCATGATCCGCTCCATGAAGAAGCGCGCAGTCACAACCTTGTTGTCGTAGAAGGACTGCGAACCGTTGGCCCCCGTCTTGCCGAGCGCCGCCTTGGCCATCTGCGCCCACATATAGCCCAACGCCACAAGGCCGAAGAGATGCATAAAATCGGTCGAGGCGGCGCCCGCATTGTCGGGCTTGGCCATGCCGTTCTGCAGCAGCCACATGGTGGCGGCCTGAAGGTCGTTGAGGCCCTTCTTCAGCGCCTTCGTGAACGGCGCCATCTTCTCGTCGGAACGGTTTTCCTCGCAGAATTCGCCGACGTCCTTGAAGAAGGCCTGCACGGCGCGGCCGCCATTCAAACCCAGCTTGCGGCCGACAAGGTCGAGCGCCTGGATGCCGTTGGCGCCTTCATAGATCATGGCGATGCGGGCATCGCGCACGAACTGGCTCATGCCGTGCTCTTCGATGTACCCGTGACCGCCGAACACCTGCTGCGCCATCACGGCGTGGTCGAACCCCTTGTCGGTGAGCACGCCCTTGACCACTGGCGTCAACAGGCCGGTGTAGTCGTCGGCGGCCTGGCGGTCCTTGTCGTCGCCAGAGCGGTGGGCGACGTCGGACTTGATCGCCGTCCAAAGCGCCAGGGCGCGGCCGGCCTCGTTGAAGGCCTTCATGGTCATCAGGCTGCGGCGGATGTCGGGATGGACGATGATCGGGTCGGCCTTCTTGTCCGGTGCCTTCGGCCCCGACAGGGAGCGGCCCTGCAAGCGGTCCTTGGCGTAAGCGGCGGCGTTCTGGTAGGCGATCTCCGACAGCGACAGCCCTTGCAGGCCAACGCCAAGGCGCGCCTCGTTCATCATCGTGAACATTGCCTTCAAACCACCATTGGCCTCGCCGAGCAACGTGCCTTCGGCCTCGTCATAGTTCATGACGCAGGTCGAGTTGCCGTGGATGCCCATCTTCTCCTCGATCGAACCGCAGGAGACGGTGTTCCTGTTGCCGGGATTGCCCGATGCGTCGAGCTTGAGCTTTGGCACGATGAACAGCGAGATGCCTTTGACGCCTTCCGGCGCGCCCTCGATGCGGGCCAGCACCAGATGGACGATGTTGTCCGACATGTCGTGCTCGCCGGCCGAGATGAATATCTTCTGGCCTGAAATCTTGTAGGTGCCATCGCCATTCGGCACCGCCTTGGTTCGCAGCAGGCCAAGATCGGTACCGCAATGCGGCTCGGTCAGATTCATGGTGCCGGTCCAGGCACCCTCAACCATCTTCGGCAGCCATTTGGATTTCTGGTCGTCGGTGCCGTGGGTGATGATCGCCGCGATCGCGCCCTGCGTCAGGCCCGGATACATCATCAGCGACATGTTGGCCGACACCATATATTCGGCAACGGCGGTGTGCACCGCGTAGGGCAGCCCCTGGCCGCCGAACTCGACGGGTGCGGCCAGTCCCATCCAGCCGCCCTCGCGATACTGGTCGAAGGCCTCCTTGAAACCTTTCGGCGTCGTCACCGAACCGTCGTCATGGCGGACACAGCCTTCGATGTCGCCGACACGGTTCAGCGGATGCATGACGTTTTCGGCGAGCTTGGCGCCTTCGGCGAGAATAGCCTCCAGTACATCGGGCGTGGCGTCGGCAAATCCGGGAAGGTTCGAATAGCGCTGATAGCCCAGTACCTCGTTGAGCACGAACAGCGTATCCTGGACCGGAGCCCTGTATGTCGGCATGCTTTCCTCCACCCTGCAGACCTGTCCGAATGCCCCCGAAGTCTACCAAGGTGGCATGCGGACCCATGTTGCGAGCGGGATAGCAAAAATTGACGTTTGCGTAAACGTCAATTTTTTCGATGCGACAAGATTTCCCGCCCACCGCGCGGTGAACGTAGCGGCGAGGCGTTGCACAAGCTAGCGGCGAGAGGCTGCATTGGGCCGCGGCCAAGACGACGAAAAGCCGCGCGGCAGGGCCACGCGGCTTTGAAAGTCAGACAGTCAGCGGATGAGTTAGCCCGCGACGCTCGCCTGCGGCGCCGAACGCTCGGCCAGCATCTGGCGCACCGCCGACATCGAGCCACTCAGCTCGTTGATGGCGTCATCGATCAGCGCCCGCTGCTTCTGTAGCCGGGCAAGCTGCTTTTCCGACTTGTCCAGCGCCAGCCGCAGTTGCTTGGTGTTGGAGCCGGTCGGATCGTAGAGGTCCATCATCTGCTTGACGTCGCGCAGCGAGAACCCAACCTTGCGGCCAAGCAGGATCAGCTTCAGCCGGGCCTTATCGCGGCGCGTATAGAGACGGGTCGAACCGTCGCGCTGCGGGTTGAGCAGGCCCTTGTCTTCATAGAAACGCAGCGTGCGCAGCGTCACTCCATATTTCTTGGCCATCTCACCGATGCGGACAAGGTCCTCGCCGGTTTCGACAGACATATTGTTGGTATTGGCCGCGGTCTCGCTGGCCGAGATAAGCTTCATGGTCACTGGCTTTCCCCATCTGGTGGCGTCGCGGTCCTGGACCGTGCGTCGCCTGACTGGAAGCGGGGGCTTGCTTCCGGTCGTGGTTTCAACAAACAAATCGCAAACAGCACGCTCAGGGCGCCTTTTACGTTTACGTCAATTCTATACCGATAGCCGCCTCATGACGCAAGGGCGTTCTGCGCGGCGAGCGTTATGCCGCACCGTGCTGTCGGCATCCGACATCCTTGCAACTTCTTAAGTTTGGTTAACGCGTTGTTTACCACGTTGGGCGAAATGTGGGCGCGTCGGCTACCCGTGGTTATCCTGTATCGAATTTTTCACGGTTTTTCGGAGCGCGGGTGAGAGCCCGGGAAGCTCGTCTTCCACTGCGGCATAGCCGCTGTCGCCTCGTTCCGACAGGGACTTGGGGGAACTGGCCGCGAGCCAGCCAATCTGAAAGACGGACGCACCGATGAACAGCAAGCGGTCCTACCTCGATACACTCAACGCCGGCAGGCAGCGCAGGCCGCAGACCACGCTCGAGCAGTTGAACCGTTCCCTCGAAACGCTGGAGCAGCGGCTGGAGCGTACGCGCGAGGACCCGATGGCACGGCCCGAGCCCCGCCAATACGGGGCCGATGCGCGCTATCCAGCAGCCCAACCCTCTGGCCAACCCTCCAGCCAGCAGCGCTGGTACGAGGATCCGCAGCCGGCGCCGCGCCCGACGAGCCCGCCGCCGCCCGCCGCCGCTTTCGGGCAGAATTACCAGGCCATCGCCCGCGACATCGATCGCGTGCGTGGCCAGGAGGACGGCGTTGCCATGGTCGGCAAGATCGCCGGCGAGTTGCGCGGCATGCGCGAGGAACTGCGCCACCAGATGACGGCTGGGCTGCAGCGGGAATTCGAAGCGCTGCGCAAGGACATCGAGCGGGCTTTCCAGTCGGGCGCCAGGCCGGGCACCTCGGCCAAGGGCAGCGCCGAACTCGGCCTTGAATTCGAACGGCTCTCCGGCGCCATCCAGACACTGGCCGAGAAGAGCGACGACAGAAGCGTCAACATGCTGCGGCTCGAGCTCGAACAGGTCAAGGCCGCGCTCGACACGCTGGCGCGCGAGGAGAGCGTGCAGAAGGTCGACCGCCGCTGGGACGATTTCGATCGCCGCTGGACGGCCTTCGAGGACCGCGTCGACGCCGATCAGCGCAAGCGCTCCGACGACCCCGGCCTATCAATGCTGACCGACCGGCTGGAGCAGATCAGCAACGCCGTCAACAATCTGCCGGAATCGCTGTCGCTGCGCTCGCTCGAGGAAAAGGTCCGCACGCTTGCCGGCGCCGTCGATCATTTCGCCAGCCAGCAGGACAATCGTGGCAGCGACACGCTTGGCATGATCGACGAGCGGCTGGACGAGATCTCCCGCGCCATCGTCGCCTCGACGGTCGCCGCGCAAGCCAATTCTTTCGACCACGAGGCTTTCGAGCGCATCGAGAAGCGGATCGACTCGCTTGCCCAACAGATCGAGGAAGTCGCGCAGGACCGCCCGGGCAACGCTGTCATGGACCGGCTGAGCACCCTGTCGAGCCGTGTCGACGAGCTCGCCGGCCGCGCCAACCTGCCCGAGCAGGCAATGGAGCGCCTGGCCAAGCAGATCGCGCTCATTGCCGACAAGATCGACCAGGCGCCTGCGATGCCCGACGCCGACTATATCTTCCATGGCCTGGAGCAACGCTTCGACGTGCTGTCGAGCATGATGGAACGTCGCCAGGGCGACGCCATCGAACAGGGCAACATGCTATTCCGCGATCTCGAGCGGCGGCTGGACGAGGTGGCCGACAGGCTGGACCAGCGCATGCCGCATGTCGACAGCGCCGGCATCATGGAAGCCATCGACGCCCGCTTCACCGCGCTGGCCAAGCGCATCGAAACGCGTGTTCCCGATCCCGCAGGCGAAGCCGCGATCCGCGGCCTGGAAAGCCGGCTCGAAGACATTTCAAGCCGGCTGGACGCATCGGCCGCGCAGGTGGCCGGCATCGATCCGGCACTGATCCGCAGCCTGGAGGCGCAGGTCGCCGGCCTGTCCGCCCACCTTTCAAGGCCCAGCACGCCCCTGCCGGAATTCGAGGACATCAGCCCGCGTCTCGACGAGATCGAAAAGTCGCTGTCCGGAACGCGCGATTCCATCCTCGGCGCGGCGCGCGAAGCGGCCGAGAACGCGGTGCGTTCGCTGGCCGGTTCGAGCGCCAACACGACAGCCGTTTCCGGCCTCGCCCAGGACCTGAAGACCCTCGAAACGCTGACGCGGCGCTCGGACGAGCGCAATTCGAGAACATTCGAAGCCATCCACGACACGCTGCTGAAGATCGTCGACCGGTTGGGTTCGCTGGAACCCGGCGAACCGGTCGAGGCGGTGAGCGAACTCCTGGATGCGGCTGCGGTCGGACCCAACAGCCGGCGCGGTGCGCGGCGGTCCAAGATGGCCGTCGAGGCACCGTCAATGGATATCGATCAGCCTGTACCGCTTACCGGGGACATGGCCGATCTCGATGGCCGCGCCGCCGCTATCCTGCGCAATGATCCGGGCATGCGTGGCGACCTGGATACGCGTGGCGACCTGGATATGCGTGGCGACCTGGATATGCGTGGCGACGTGGGCACGCGCTCACCAGCCGAAGCCGCCGCTGCCGCGGCCCTGGCTGCCCTCAGTTCCGACACCATCGCCGAGAAAAGCGAACAGGCAGGCGGCCGCAAATCGTTGTTCGGCGGGTTGGCACGTGCATTCAGGGGCAAGAAGGAGGCCGACATTCCGCCGCTGGCCGGCTCGGCGCCGATTGCCCCAACACCGAGCGTCGACCTCGACGAACCGCTCGACCCAAAATTGGCCAATCGGCCGCTGGAGCCCGGCTCCGGCGCGCCCGACCTCAATGCCATCATGAAGCGGGTGCGCGACGAGCGCGGCCAGCCGGCCAAGCCCAGCGACACCGATGCCGCCAAATCGGATTTCATCGCCGCAGCGCGGCGCGCGGCGCAGGCCGCCGCCGCCGAGGCCGATGCGCTGAAGCGCCAGTCGACGATGACCGGACCCGTGAAGGCATTGCGGATCGGCGACCTGCTCAAGGCGCGGCGCAAGCCGATCCTGATGGCGGCCGCCGCGATCATGCTGGCGCTCGCCGGCCTGCAACTGGGCAAGGCCTTCTTCGCCGATCCGGCGCAGGTGGCAAGCAACGACGCCGCGCCGATCGTCGCCTCGCAACCGGTGCAAACCGCCTCGGTCGATGCGGCTAGCCAGCCGAAGGCGGACGTTCAGCCGCAGTCCGTGGAAAGCGCGCCGGCCCGTTCCGTCAGACAGGCCGAGCAGTCCGAACCGGCAGCCAAGGATGACATGGCCGCGCAAAGCACGATGGCCACGCCGCCAAGCATCGAGCCTTCGATGGATGCGGCACCGACAGCCCAGCCGGTTCCTGCGCCTGTTGCTTCGGCGACGCCCGCAGATGCGAGCGCAGCGGCGCCCGACATGACAGCTTCGGCTGCTGCGCTCCCGGCTGGTCCGGCCCCGGTCGCCGCGGAAGCGACCGATGCCGATACCGGGCCTGTGATGGCCGAGCCGAACACCGCCAAGGACACCACGGGCGCGGTTCCACCGGCGGACGCTTCGCCGGCGGCGGCCACCGCCAAGTTCGACATTCCCACCGACGTCGGCCCGCTCGGCTTGCGCGATGCCGCTGCCGGCGGCGACGCCAAGGCATTGTTCGAGGTCGGTTCGCGCTACGCCGAGTCGCGTGGCGTCAAGGAAGACATGGCGGCAGCCGCCAAATGGTATGAGAAGTCGGCCGAACTCGGCTTCGCGCCGGCCGAATACCGTATCGGCAATTTCTTCGAGAAGGGCATTGGCGTCGCGCGCGATATCAAGAAGGCGAAGACCTGGTACCAGCTCGCCGCCGAGCAGGGCAACGCCAGCGCCATGCACAACCTGGCCGTGCTGTTCGCCATGGCCGCGGATGGCGTCACCGACAATGAGTCGGCCGCGCACTGGTTCCAGGCGGCGGCAGACGTCGGCGTCAAGGACAGCCAGTTCAACCTCGGCATCCTCGCCGCCAAGGGCGTCGGGATGAAGCAGAACCTCGAGGAATCCTACAAATGGTTCGCGCTCGTCGCCAAGACCGGCGACAAGGATGCGGCGGCCAAGCGTGACGAGATCGCGAATGCGATGCGGCCCGAGCAACTCGAACGCGCCCGTGCCGCGGCCGAACTGTGGAAGGCCAAGCCGCTGGATGCGGCAGCCAATTCGGTCGACATTCCCGAATCGTGGCAGGACGGCGCGCCGCAGACGACCGCCAGCGTCGACATGAAGAAGGCCGTCGAGAACATCCAGCGCATTCTCAACAAGAATGGCTACGATGCAGGCGACGCCGACGGCAGGATGGGCCAGAAGACGAAGACCGCGATCATGGCTTTCCAGACCGACAACAAGCTGCCGGCGACCGGCACGGTCGACGAAAAACTGGTCAAGGCGCTGCTGGCGCGCAAATAACGGCAGATGCGTCGCTTCCACGACGCCCTTGCCACACATTTGCCTGTTAACTGATTGAGATGTTTTTTGTTTCGGCAATGCTGCGTGGTTTGACTTCGTAGCACCTCCGGCGCAAGAACAAAATGGCTTGTCGGGTCAAGATGCCCGCAACGGTTGCATTCACCGACAGGCAAAACTGATCGAGACTGACGGGTGGGCATCTATCTCCCGATCGCGGAAATTTCCGTCAACGTCTTCGTACTGCTGGCCATGGGTGCGGCAGTGGGCTTCCTGTCGGGCATGTTTGGCGTCGGCGGTGGCTTCCTCATCACGCCGCTGCTGATCTTCTACAACATCCCCCCGGCGATCGCCGTCGCCACCGGCGCCAACCAGGTCATCGCCTCCTCCTTCTCCGGCGTCCTTTCGCACATGAAGCGAGGTACGCTCGACTTCAAGCTCGGCGGCGTGCTGCTGGCCGGCGGCATCGTTGGCTCCACCGGTGGCATCTTCGTCTTCGCCTTCCTGCGCAGGCTCGGCCAGCTCGACCTGTTCATCTCGCTGCTTTATGTCGTGYTGCTCGGCACGGTCGGCGGGCTGATGCTGGTCGAAAGCGTCAATGCGCTCCGCGCCACGCGCAGCGGCGCGGCACCGGTGCTGAAGAAATCCGGCCAGCACAATTGGATCCACCGCTTGCCGCTGAAGATGCGGTTCAGGGCCTCGAAACTGTTCGTCAGCGTCATCCCCGTGCTGGGTCTTGGCGCCGGCATCGGCTTCCTGTCGTCGATCATGGGCGTCGGCGGCGGCTTCATCATGGTGCCGGCGCTGATCTATCTGCTGAAAGTGCCGACCAATGTCGTCATCGGCACTTCGCTGTTCCAGATCATCTTCACCTCCGCCTACACGACTCTGGTCCATGCCACCACCAACCAGACGGTCGACGTCGTGCTGGCCTTCCTGTTGATGGCGGGCGGCGTTGCCGGCGCCCAATACGGCGCCAAGGCCGGCCAGAGGCTGCGCGGCGAGCAGCTCAGGGCCTTGCTGGCACTGCTGGTGCTGGCGGTGGCGATCCGCCTCGCCATCGACCTCTTCGTCACACCGCCCAATCTCTATTCGCTGACCGCCACGGGCCTCAACTGATGAGGGGGCCCAAAGCGTTCGCAACCGCCATTGTCCTGTCGTTGCTTGCGGTCGCCGTGCCGGTCAAGGCACAGACACCACCGGTAGAAGGCATCCAGATCGGCCTCTCCACCGACAATGTTTCGATCACCGCCGGCTTTTCCGGCGCCGACCTGACCATTTTCGGCTCGCTGGAAAATCCCGACCCGCTGGTTGCCCGTCAAGGCAGATACGATGTCATCGTCGTGCTCGAGGGTCCGCCGCGCCCGGTCGTGGTGCGCCGCAAGGACCGGGTGCTCGGCGTCTGGGTCAACCTGGAGTCCGAAACCTTCGAGAATGTGCCGATGTCGTATTCGGTGGCGACGACGCGACCGCTGCAGGACATCACCGAACCGAACAGCTACAAGCAGCTGTCGCTCGGTGCCTCCAACCTCTACATGCAGCCGGCCGACGCTGGCGACAACCCGGCGACCATCGAGGAATTCACTGCGGCGCTGCGCAGCCGCAAAACAGCGACCGGCCTCTACAGCGAGAATGTCGGCGGCGTGCAATTCCTGTCGCAGAACCTGTTCCGCGCCACCGTCAGGCTGGCACCGAATGTTCCGGTCGGCACCCACAAGGCACGCGCCTTCCTGTTCAAGAGCGGCGTGTTCATCAAGGAAAGCTCGGCCCAGCTCGAAATCCGCAAATCCGGCTTCGAGCAGTCGATCTTCCGTGTCGCGCACAATTATTCCTTCCTCTATGGCGTCTTCGCGATATCGCTGGCCATGCTGACGGGCTGGCTCGGTAGGGTGATCTTCCGAAAGGATTAGGCGCCGGATTTCCAAAAAGGGTTTCCCTTTCCGGCGTCTTGCGTTAGAGAGCACGCCCCCGGCCCGACCGGACACGAGTTGCCGCTCCCCAAAGACAAAATCAGGAAACTTGCCATGCGACCAGCATTCGGCGGTATCGACTTTGGCACTTCAAACTCCACCGTTGGCGTGGTCCGCAACGGGCAGCCGCGCCTCGTCGCACTTGAAGATGGGCAGGTCACGCTGCCCAGTGCCGTGTTCTTCAACTTCGAGGACAACCGCACCTGTTTCGGACGCCACGCCATTGCCAACTACACCGACAGCATCGAAGGCCGGCTGATGCGCTCGCTGAAGAGCGTGCTCGGCAGTTCGCTTGCCCACGAGAAGACCCGCATCAAGTCCCGCTCGATCGGCTTCATGGAGATCGTCGGCCTGTTCCTCGGCCACCTCCGCAAAAAACTGGAGGAAGATGCCGGCGGCGCGGTCGAAACAGTGGTGCTCGGCCGCCCGGTGCAATTCGTCGACGACGATCCCGAGGCCGATACAAACGCCCAGGGCGAACTTGAGAAGGCCGCGCGCGCCCAGGGCTTCAAACACATCGCTTTCCAGTTCGAGCCGATCGCGGCGGCGCTCGACTATGAGCAGAAGGTGACGCGCGAGGAACTAGCGCTGATCGTCGACATGGGCGGCGGCACCTCGGACTTCTCGATCGTGCGGGTCTCACCGCAGCGCTCGCGCTCGCTCGACCGCAAGGACGACATCCTGGCCAGCCGCGGCATCCATATCGGCGGCACGGATTTCGACCGACTGTTGAGCATCGCCCATGTGATGCCGCAGCTCGGCTATCTGACCCCGACCAAGGACGGCAAGCGCAATCTGCCGGCCAGCTACTTCATCGATCTCGCGACATGGCAGCGCATCAACCTGGTCTACACCGCCAAGGCAATGACGCATTTGCGCCAGATCCGCTACGAGGCCGAGCGCG
This sequence comes from Mesorhizobium sp. P2_D1, assembly GCF_056404455.1. Taxonomy (NCBI): domain Bacteria; kingdom Pseudomonadati; phylum Pseudomonadota; class Alphaproteobacteria; order Hyphomicrobiales; family Phyllobacteriaceae; genus Mesorhizobium; species Mesorhizobium sp. P2_D1. The sequence continues at coordinate 192,636 of NZ_JBFUDZ010000003.1, read as the reverse complement.
CCGACCTGGTCGACCGCTTCATCCACATTGTCGAGCATCGCTATGGACATGCGCTGGCGGCCCTTGTCGAAAAGGCCAAAATCGAGCTGACCGACAGATCATCGGCTCAGGTGGCGGTGAAGCTGCCGGGGGCGGCGTTCGCCGCCGAAATCACGCGCACCGGGTTGGACGCCACGATTGCCAGGGACATCGAGCGGGTCACCGCAACGGTCGGGCAGACCATCCGCGACGCCCAGGTCAAGCCATCCGACATCACCGCGGTGTTCCTGACCGGCGGGTCGACCGCAATCCCGCTGGCAAGACGAGAGATTCTCTCCTTGGTACCGCAGGCAACCGTCATCGAAGGCGACATGTTCGGCTCGGTCGGGCTTGGCCTGGCGCTCGACGCCCAGCGAAAGTTTGGCTGACACGGCCCACTCACGGGCGGGCGGGCGCCGCTTCATCGGCACTGGCGCTGAGATGCGCCTTGAGCGCCATCTGGGCAAGGCTCGCCTGCCGGTCGCGGTGGGTGATGATGGCGAAGTCGCGCTTCGGCAGGTCAATAGGCACCGCGCGCAAACTGCCTTCGGCAATCGCGCCGCCGACGACGAGTTCGGAAATGATGGTGGCGCCGGCACCCGCCTCGACCGCCTGGCGGATGGCCTCGTTGCTCGGCAGCACCAGGAATATCTGCAGGTCGGCGAGCGAAATTCCTTCGCGGCGGGCCAGATCCTCCAGCACTTCGCGCGTGCCCGAACCACCCTCGCGGATGATCCAGCGGAGGCCCTTGATGTCGGGCCGGCCTTGCGAGACTTCGGCGATCTCGGGGTGGGTGCTGGCGACGACCAGCATCAACTTGTCTACGTCGACCTTGGCACGGCGCAGGATGTCGGATTCCGTCCGCCCCTCGACCAGACCGAGATCCGCGGCACCATCGAGGACATTGGCCTCGACCTGCCTGGTGTTGCCGATGGTGACGCTCAACCTGACGGCGGGATAGGCCTCGTGGAAAGAAGCCAGCCGGCGCGGCAGCCAATAGCTGGCGATGGTCTGGCTGGCGGCGATCGAGAGGCTGCCGGTGACCGTCTGCGAGACATGCTCCAGCACGTTGCGTGCAGTGGCCGCCCGCTCCAGCACGGCCTTGGCTTCCGGCAGGAAGCGGTGCCCGGTCTGGGCGAGCTCGATGTTGCGGCCGACCCGGTTGAACAGATGGACGCCGTGCTGCTCTTCAAGCGCGCGAATAGCGGCAGACGCGGCCGATTGGGAAATGCCAAGCAGCTCGGCCGCCTTGGTCATGTGGCCACGCTCGGCAACGGCGACGAAAATCCGCAATTGGTCCAGGGTCATGCGTGAATTAAGAACCAATATCGATCGAATTTACAAGAACAACTGATTAGACAGATCGATAGCTTTATTCTACGTTTTCGAGTGAAGTTAGAAAAAATTCGCCACCGAATCGCAGGGAACAAAATGATCGGGCGGTTCAGATCCCTGCTTGCCCATTGGACCCGCGGCATCCGGCGGCGGTTGGCCGGTGACCGATACCACCCGGAAGAGCACTATATGCGCGGCCCCGGGCCGAAGACTCGAGCCAAGTCCGCCGGCCGTGCGGGCACCAGCGGATCATGATGCACCGACCGCCGCGCGGCGCAAATTCGGCACCATCGCAACGCCCGCTTGCTGACACGCGCGCGCCCGATGAAGGCGACGGCGTCGACACCTCGCCGGACATTTCCGACAGCATCGCCAAGACGACCTGCTACATGTGCGCCTGCCGCTGCGGCATCGACGTGCACATCAAGGACGGCAAGGTCCGCTACATCAACGGCAACAAGGACCATCCGGTCAATCGCGGCGTGATCTGCGGCAAGGGCAGTTCCGGCATCATGCAGCACTACAGCCCGGCCCGGCTGAAAAAACCATTGCTGCGCACAGGCCTGCGCGGCTCGGGAGAATTCCGCGAGATCGAGTGGGAAGAAGCGTTCTCGATCGCGACCGAGCGGCTCTCGGCCATCCGCCGGACCGATCCGAAGAAACTTGCCTTCTTCACCGGTCGCGACCAGTCGCAGTCGCTCACCGGCTGGTGGGCCAGCCAATTCGGCACGCCGAACTTCGCCGCCCATGGCGGCTTCTGTTCGGTCAACATGGCGGCCGGAGGCCTTTATACGATCGGCGGCTCGTTCTGGGAGTTCGGCGAACCCGACTGGGACAACACCAGATACTTCATGCTGTTCGGCGTCGCCGAGGACCACGATTCCAACCCGATCAAGATCGGCCTCGGCAAGCTCAAGGCGCGCGGTGCCAAGGTGGTTTCGATCAATCCGTGCCGGACCGGCTACAACGCCATTGCAGACGACTGGATCGGCATCCGGCCCGGCACCGATGGCCTGTTCGTGTTCGCCCTCATACACGAACTGCTGAAGGCCGGGCGCGTCGATCTCGACTATCTCCTGCGCTACACCAATGCGCATTTGCTCGTCATCCAGGAGCCGGGTGCGGCGGATGACGGCCTGTTCGTGCGTGACGCCGGCGGCAATCCACTGGCCTGGGACAGGGTTGCGAAGACGCCTGTCAACGCCACCGATGCCGGCGCGAAACCTGCGCTGACGGGCAGCTTCATCGTCGACGGCCACCGTTGCGTGCCGGTGTTCCAGCTCATCGCCGACCGCTATCTCGATGAGAGCTACGCACCCGATGCGGTGGCGGAGCGCTGCGGCATTCGCGCCGACACGATCCGCAGGATCGCCGCCGAACTCGCGCATGTCGCCTTCGAACAGACGATCGAATTGCCGGTCGCCTGGACCGACTGGGCCGGGCGCCGGCACGAGACGATCAAGGGGCGGCCAGTGTCGATGCATGCCATGCGCGGCATCTCCGCCCATTCGAACGGCTTTCACACCTGCCGCGCCATCCATCTCTTGCAGGTGCTGCTCGGCACCGTGGATGTCCCCGGCGGCTTCCGCTTCAAGCCGCCCTACCCGAGATCGGCGCCGCCGGGCCCAAAGCCTTCAGGCAAGACCGTCAAGCCGATGACGCCGCTCGACGGCATGCCGCTCGGCTTCGTCTGCGGGCCGGACGACCTTTTGGTCGACGAGGCCGGCATGCCTGTTCGCATCGACAAGGCCTATTCCTGGGATGCACCGCTGGCGGCACATGGCCTCATGCACACCGTCATCCGCAACGCATGGGCCGGCGATCCGTACCCGATCGACACGTTGATGATGTACATGTCGAACATGGCCTGGAATTCCTCGATGAACACCGTCGAGACCATGGCGATGCTGACCGACCATGACGAAGCGGGCAACTACAGGATTCCCTTCATCATCTATTCCGACGCCTACTATTCCGAGACGGTACCGTTCGCCGATCTCGTGCTGCCGGACACAACCTATCTCGAACGCCATGATTGCATCAGCCTGCTCGACCGGCCGATCAGCCATGCCGACGGACCAGGGGACGCCATCCGCCATCCCGTCGTCGAGCCGGATCGCGACGTCAGGCCGTTCCAGTCGGTGCTGATCGAACTCGGCGCGCGGCTTGGCCTGCCGTGCTTCGTCAATGACGACGGCTCGGCCAGATACCGCGACTATGCCGATTACATCGTCAACCATGAGCGGACGCCCGGCATCGGCCCGCTTGCCGGCTGGCGTGGCAAGGACGGGAGTGCGATCGGCAAGGGCGAGGCCAATCCGGACCAATTGCAGCGCTACATCGACAATGGCGGCTTCTGGCACCACGATTTCGCCGAGGACCAGCGCTACTACAAGATGGCCAACCGCTCCTATCTCGACTTCGCGGTGCAGATGGGTTTCATCCCCAAGGCTGAGCCGGTCGTCTTCCAGCTCTATTGCGAGCCTCTGCAGCGCTTCAGGCTGGCCGCACGCGGCCATGGCCGCGTGGTGCCGCCAGAGGGCGACCGCCAGCGCATCGAGACCTATATGGACCCGCTGCCGTTCTGGTACGTGCCGTTCGAGGAAGCGGCCGTCGATTTGCAAGACTATCCGCTGCACGCGCTGACGCAGCGGCCGATGCATATGTATCATTCCTGGGGCTCGCAGAATGCGTGGCTGAGACAGATCACCAGCCAGAACCGGCTGTTCGTGCATCACCGGACCGCCGCTGGTCTCGGTCTTGTCGATGACGACTGGGTGTGGATCGAAAGCATCAACGGCAAGGTCAAGGGGCAGATCAAGCTGGTCGACGGGGTGAACGAAAGCACGGTCTGGACCTGGAACGCGATCGGCAAGCGGCGAGGCAGCTGGGGGCTGAAGGACGATGCGGCCGAATCCAATCGCGGCTTCCTGATCAACCACATCATCGGCGACCAGACTTCGGCCGACGCCAACGGCAAACGCTATTCGAACTCCGATCCGGTGACCGGTCAGGCGGCGTGGTTCGACCTGCGCGTGCGCATCGTCGAATGCCAGGCCGAGGAGGCCGGCTTCACCGAGCCGCAATTCGAACGTTTCCAGCAACCGCCTGGCTTCGAACCCTCACCCGACAGACTGACCTTCGGCGCTGAGTTCCGCCGGGCAAGGGAGGCGGCCGAATGACCTGTCTGCCAAGTCAAAGCGGCAAGAAGCTCGGCCTCGTCATCGATCTCGACACCTGCGTCGGCTGCCAGGCCTGCGTCACCGCCTGCAAGGAATGGAACACCGGCGGCCACATGGCGCCGCTGACCGACATCGACCCCTATGGCGGCCATGTCGACGGCGTCTGGTTCAACCGCGTCCACAGCTACGAACACACCACCGACATGGGCGGGCGGACCGTGAACTTCCCGCGCTCCTGCCTGCATTGCGAGACGCCGGCCTGCGTCACGGTCTGCCCGACCGGCGCCTCCTACAAGCGGGCCTCGGACGGCATCGTGCTGATCGACGAGGACAAGTGCATCGGCTGCAAATTGTGCAGTTGGGCCTGCCCTTATGGGGCGCGCGAATTCGATCGTGATGTCGGCGTGATGAAGAAGTGCACGCTGTGCGTCGACCGCATCTACAATGACAATCTGGCCGAGGAAGACCGCGTGCCGGCCTGCGTCGCGGCTTGCCCGACCAGCGCCCGGCATTTCGGCGATCTCGGCGATCCCGCATCGGCCGTCTCGCAGCTGGTGGCGGAGCGCGGCGGCGTCGACCTGATGCCGGAACTCGGCTATCACCCGACCAACAAATATTTGCCGCCACGCGCCCACACCAAGCGCGCCGCATCGGTGGCCGCGCCGGCACTCGAAGCGGTGCGGGCCGAAGGGGGCTTCCTGGGCTGGGTCGACCGCATGCTTTCGAACTGACATCCATGCATCCAGCCTTCTCCGTCGTCTTCTTCACCACCGCGACCGGCGCCGGCTATGGGCTGCTGGCGCTGCTTGGGGTGCTCGGAGGCTTCCAGATCATCCCGCCCGATTTCTGGCTGGGCCTCATCGGCATGGGCCTGGCGCTCGGCCTGATCGGGGCCGGCCTGTTGTCCTCGACGGGCCATCTCGGCAGACCCGAACGCGCCTGGCGAGCGTTCTCGCAATGGCGCAGCTCATGGCTGTCGCGCGAGGGCGTTGCCTCCGTCATCACCTTCGTCCCGGCGGGACTGTTCGGGATCGGCTGGGTGTTTTTCGGCCGCTCCGGTGGCTGGGTGACTGTGGCCGGGTTGCTGGCGGCCATCGGTGCGGTCGTCACCGTCTGTACCACCGGCATGATCTATGCGTCGCTGAAGCCGATCGCCCAGTGGCACAGCCGCTTCACTCTGCCCGGCTACCTCATTTTTTCGGCGATGACCGGCAGCGTGCTGTTGAACGCGCTGCTGCAGGGATTTGCTCTCGGCTCGAAGACGCTTCTAGTGGCGTCGATCCTGCTAAGTCTGCTCGGCTGGGGTTGGAAGCTGGCAACCTGGCGCTACAACGACCGGCTGGAGATCGCGACCAATGCCAACACCGCGACCGGGCTCGCCGGCGGCACGGTACGATCGCTGGAATGGCCGCATACCGAAGAGAATTATCTGCTCAAGGAGATGGGGTTCCGCATCGCGCGCAAGCACAGCGCGCGCCTGCGCCAGATCACCCAGGTTCTGGCCTTCGCTTTGCCCATCCTGTTGCTTGCCGCCGTATTTGCCTCGCCGTGGCCCTTCGCGGCGCTGCTGTCAGTGTTCGCCGCGATCGTCCAGTTCGCCGGCATGCTGGTCGAACGATGGCTGTTTTTCGCCGAGGCTAAGCACACCGTGACGCTCTATTACGGGCGGTAGGTACTATTGACGAAAGGGCGGCTTCAGCCAGGCCGCAGCATCGAGCGGGAGATGGCAAAGATGCGCTCGGCGCCGAGCATGTAGGCCATCAGCGTGTCCAGCCGGAACAGCCCGGTATAGGCGCGATCGAGCACGTTGAGCGAACCGGTATAGGCGCCGAAGGCCGGCATGATCATGCGGCCGCCATCGCCGGCAAAGCAGCGCCGCCGCACCGAACGCCCACGCTGCACGATGCGCGCGCACGGATGCAGATGACCCGCTATCTCGCCTTCGACACGTTCCTTCGATGGCTCATGCCGGAACAACAGCGAGCCTATGGCAAGTTCGCGCACCGTCTCGCCGGGCAGGTCGGCGGGCGCTTCCGGATCGTGATTGCCGGCAACCCAGAACCAGTCGCGGCCTGCTATCAGCGCTTCCAGCCGTTCGCGGAAGCTCGCATGCATGCGTTCGGCGCCGCCGCCATCGTGGAAGCTGTCGCCCAGGCTGATGACGATGGATGGCTGGTAGTCGGCGATCACGGCCTGCAGTCTCAGCAAGGTTGCGCCGGTGTCATATGGCGGGATCAGCGCGCCGCGCCGCGCCAGCGACGAACCCTTTTCGAGATGCAGGTCGGAAACGGCCAGAAGCCGCAGATCCGGAAAATAAAGCACGCCGCGCCGGTCGCAGACCGCACGTTCGCCGGCGATGCCGACAAGGTCGGCCTCGGCGATCAGCGACGTGCGCGCCAGCGAAAAATTCATCTCGAAATCAGTCTCATCTTTGGCCCATAGCCTCCTCGACCAGATCGGCGGCTTCCATGAGCAGGGACTCGTTGGCGCCGCCATTCACCAATTCCTTGCCGATCTCCAGCATGATCGGCACGGCCAGCGGCGATATCTGCTCAAGATGCTTATGCATGATTCGACCGCGAACACGCGAGAGCATCTCGGCAAGTCTGCTGACATCGAGCAGTCCCGCCGATGCATCGGTGTGCGTCGCCTGCAGCAGGATGTGGTCCGGCTCGTGGCTGCGCAGCACATCGTAGATCAGGTCGGCCGACACGGTCACCTGGCGGCCGCTCTTCTCTTGCCCGGGAAAACGCTTCTCGATCAGTCCGGCGATGACCGCGCAGGTGCGAAACGTCCGCTTCAGCATCCAGCTGTCGTTCAGCCAGGCCTCGAGATCGTCGCCCAGCATGTCCTCGTCGAACAGGGCGGCCAATGACGGCTTCCTGGCCTTGAACAGGGCCGCCATGTCGTCCAGCGCCCAGACGGCCAGCGAATAGTCGGTGGCGACGAAGCCGAGCGGGCGGGCGTTGGCGCGCTCCAGCCGCCGCGTCAACAGCATGCCGAGCGTCTGGTGCGCCAGCCTGCCTTCGAAGGGATAGGCGACCATGTAGTGGCGGTTGCCCCGCGGAAAGGTCTCGACCAGAAGGTCGCCGCGCTTCGGCAGCACTGACTTTTCCTTCTGCAGCCGCAGCCAGTCGGCGACCTGCTCGGGCAGCGCCTGCCAGCGGTTGCTGTCGGCCAGCATGCCGCGCACCTGATCGGCGAGATAGGTCGACAGCGGAAACTTGCCGCCGGCATAGGACGGCACGATGATGTTGGCGCCGGCGCCGTTGGAGACGACGCATTCGTTCTCGCGGATGCCCTCGAAGCGCAGCACCTTGCCGGTAAACAGGAAATTGTCGCCGGGGCGCAAGGTCTCGGCGAAATATTCCTCGATCTTGCCCAGCACCGGCCCGCCGCGTCCAGCCATGCCACGGCCCTGCCTGACATAGCGGACATTGAGTTCCGGCATTTCGACGATGGTGCCGACATTCAGACGGTATTGCTGGGCGACACGCGGATGCGAGACGCGCCACAGCCCGCCGACTGTCTTTCGAATGCGGGCGTAGCGCTCGTAGTTCTTCAGCGCGTAGCCGCCGGTGGCGACGAAATCGACGACACGGTCAAAGGTCTCGCGTGCCAGTCCGGCATAGGGCGCGGCGCTGCGTACCTCTTCGAACAAATGGTCGGCATAGAAGGGCGCGCCGCAGGCGACGCCCAGCACGTGCTGCGACAGCACGTCGAGCGCGCCGGTGATCAACGGCGGCGTGTCCTGCGCGCCGAGATAGTTGGCGTCGAGTGCGGCACGGCATTCCAGCACCTCGAAACGGTTGGCCGGAATAAGGATCGCCTTGGACGGTTCGTCCATGCGGTGGTTGGCGCGGCCGATGCGCTGCGCCAGGCGGCTCGCGCCCTTCGGCGCACCGACATGCACGACCAAATCGACGTCGCCCCAGTCGATGCCGAGATCGAGCGTCGACGTCGCGACGATGGCGCGCAGCGCATTCTCGCCCATCGCCTTTTCGACCCGTCGACGCTGGCCGACATCGAGCGAGCCGTGATGCAAGGCAATCGGCAGCGAGTCCTCATTGGCCCGCCACAGTTCCTGGAACAGCAATTCGGCCTGGCTGCGGGTGTTGACGAACAGCAGCGTCGTGCGGTGCCTTTTGATCGCCTCGTAGATTTCAGGAATGGCGTATCGGGCCGAATGGCCGGACCACGGCACATRCTGCTCCGAGTCGAGGATGGAGATATCGGGCTTGGCTCCGCCGGCCACGGTGATCAGGCCGGCCATGGCGCCCGGCGGATTCTGGCCGACCAGCCAACGCCGCAATTCGTCGGGCTCGGCGACCGTAGCCGACAAGCCTATCGTCTGCAGGCCAGGCACGTAGCTGCGCAGCCGCGCCAGGCCGAGCGCCAGCAGATGCCCGCGTTTCGACGTCACCAGCGAGTGCAGCTCGTCGAGCACGACATAGCGCAGATCCTCGAAGAAGCGTCGGGCATCGGGCGCCGCGATCAGCAGCGCCAGTTGCTCGGGCGTGGTGAGCAAAATGTCGGGCGGCACCAGTTTCTGGCGCTGACGCTTGTGCGACGGCGTGTCACCGGTGCGCGTCTCGATGGTGACAGGCAGGCCGATCTCTTCAACCGGCTTGCCGAGATTGCGCTCGATGTCGACCGCCAGCGCCTTCAGCGGTGAGATGTAGAGGGTATGGATGCCGCGATGCGCCTGCCCCGGCTTTCGCCTTGGCCGGTTGGCCAGTTCGGTCAGCGAGGGCATGAAGCCGGCCAACGTTTTGCCGGCCCCGGTCGGGGCAATCAGCAGCACCGATTGCCCGCCCTGAGCCCTTGCCAGCAATTCGATCTGGTGGGCACGCGGCGACCAGCCTTTCTCGCCGAACCACCTGATGAATGGTTCGGGCAGGGCTACAGTGGCATTCTGTTCGGCAAGGCGAGGCTGCTCTGTCACGCGCCAGAGGTAGCGCGAAGGTGGGCAATCGCCAAGAAGAATCGGAACAAAAGGGGATCGAAGGCCTTAAGGCCGCCGAAAGCCGGTCGGGCCGCCATAGAGGTAGCCGATGCGGGCGATCGCCTCCTTCAGCCCTTCGCGCGACACCAGCATGGTGTGGCCATTGGCATGGATCATCGTATCGGTATCGGTCATGACGGCGACATGGCCTTTCCAGAAGACGAGGTCGCCGCGCCGCAACCCGGTGTAATCGGGGCCAGGATCGAGCGGCTCGCCGAGAGTCGCCGCTTGCATGTCAGAATCGCGCAGCACGTCGCTTCCGGTCATGCGCATCGCCAGTTGCACAAGGCCCGAACAGTCGATGCCGAAACCCGAAGCGCCGCCCCACAGATAAGGTGTGCCGAGAAACATCTCGGCCACCGCAACATAGTCGGCGGCCGCATCACCGACAGGCCGCAGATGGCCGGCGATGATCGCCTCGCCGGAAGGCAGGACGGCATAGTGCGTGCCGCGCGTTTCGGCTGCACCCGTCACCGCAACCGTCGATCCCATCGACAATTGTCTGGCGATCGGAAACCGCAGATCCGGCCCGGGGTAGAGGAAGGTGCGCGGCACCGACACGATATGGGTCGCCGCCTGATCCCGCCCGCCCAGCATGGTATCGGCGACGTAACCGACATAACCATCGCGCTCGGCCTGGATCCAGGCCCAGCCTTCGGCGACCTCGAAGACGAGGACATCATCGCCGAACAGGGCTTGGGTGTTGACGCTGGCATCCGGCCGCGGCGCCTTGCGCACATCGGCCACCGAGGCGGTGATCCGCGCTGGCCGGCCGGCGACGAAGCGGTCGGCGGCGACCTCGCCCTTCAGCCGCGCATCGGCAAGGTCGGAACGGAAAGCGTGAAGGCGGGCATCCCTGGCGGTCAAATCTGCAACTCTGCTTTATTATGTTGACGCATGATCTTGTCCGAAAAACTGGTTCCCGCTTCTTGCTGCGCTGACCTGCGGTTCGGGATCGTGCTTTAGATGGGCAATTCGTGGGCCTTGGCAATGATACCATCGCCGAAGCGCTCGACAAAGAGCGCGCCCTCGACCGTGCGCCTGATCAGCACATTGCGCTTGTCGAGCTCGTCGCGATGGCGCGACACGAGCTTCAACGCACCCATCGTGTCGAGCGCGCGGGTGATCACCGGCTTGGTGACATTGAGGCGGGCGGCCAGCCCGCGCACCGTGTGCGGCGGCGGATCGAGATAGATGGTGAACAGGATCGCCGTCTGGCGCATGGTCAGGTCCGGCGCGTCGTCGCGCACCTGCGACAGCATCACTTGCTGCCACAGTCGCAAGGCCTGGCTCGGGCGCATGGCAATCGACATCCGAGCAGCATGACGGCAAATTGTTTCGGTTCCGTTTCAGTTTCTGCAATTTGCCGGCTCTGCTTGTCGCTATCAGCCAAAGCGTTTCGAGATGATCCGCTCCAGCGCGCGAATGCCTTGCGCCTCGCCGCCCGCGGGGCCATGCGCACGGTCGGTGGGGTTCCAGGCGAAGATGTCGAAATGCGCCCAGCCGGCGGTCTTTTCGACAAAGCGCTTGAGGAAGAGTGCCGCCGTGATCGAGCCGGCGAAACCGTCGGTGGTGACGTTGTTGATGTCGGCGATCTTCGACGACAGTTTTGCATCGTAAGGCCGCCACAACGGCATGCGCCACAACGGATCTTCGGCGGCGACGGAAGCCGCCGCCAGGTCGGACGCCAGTGCTTCATCGCCGGTATAGAAGGGTGGCAGGTCGGGCCCGAGCGCGACACGGGCTGCCCCGGTCAGCGTCGCCATATCGACCAGAAGCTGCGGTTCCTCCTCGTCGGCCAAGGCCAGTGCATCGGCCAGCACCAGCCGCCCCTCCGCGTCCGTGTTGCCGATCTCGACGGTGATGCCCTTGCGGCTCGTCAGCACGTCGCCCGGCCGGAAGGCGTTGCCGGCGATCGAATTCTCGACTGCGGGAATGAGCACGCGCAGACGCACCTTCAGGCCGACGGCCATGATCATCGAGGCGAGACCAAGCACATTGGCCGCGCCGCCCATGTCCTTCTTCATCAACAGCATGCCGGACGACGGCTTGATGTCGAGACCGCCTGTGTCGAAACAGACGCCCTTGCCGACCAGCGTCACCTTCGGCGCGCCCTGCGGCCCCCATCTCATGTCGATCAGGCGCGGGGCGCCGGTCGACGCGCGACCGACGGCATGGATCATCGGGAAATTCCGGTCTAGGAGATCGTCGCCCGTCACCACCGAGATTTCGGCACTGTGCGCTGCGGCGAGGCTCCGCACCGCCTTCTCCAATTCTTCCGGACCCATGTCGCTCGTCGGCGTGTTGACCAGATCGCGTGTCAGGAAGACGCCATCGGCAATGCGGCGAACGCGCCCGGCATCGACGCCGGACGGCAAGACGAAGCGCAGAGCCTTGCCGGATTTCTTGCCATAACGGGTAAAGACATAGCCGCCGAGCACCAACGCAGTTGCCGCCAGCTCCGGCTCGGCCGGCGCGGAGGCGAAATGCCAATCGCCTTCCGGCAAGGCTTTCGACAACGCACCAAGAGCGAGTGCGCCCTCGCCATCGCCGACACCGAACAAGGCGCCGCCGAGGGCTCCCTTTTCGCCGGGCACGACCAGCGTCCTGCCTGCCTCGCCTGAAAAGCCGTTTGCCCTGGCCCAGGCGACCGCGGCAGGCGCAAGACCGGCTGCTTCCAGCCCATCCCTGGCGACCAGATGGACCGGCAGCGCGCCCGGCAGTTTCTTTTCGACGAATTCGACAGGCATTCGAGGTTCTCCGTGCGGCGCCCTTGAGTCGCCATTCTTAACCGTCCGTTAGGGTTAACAGAATATTTCTTCGGGAGGGAAGATGGCCACGCAACGGCCGCGTATGAATGGAGGCCCGGTGCCGATGCCGACCAACCGCACGATCAATGCCACGGGAAAACGGTTCATCACCACGGCGCTCGTGCTGGCGCTCGCGGCCAGTGTCGCCGGTTGCGCAACCGACAAGTTCACCACCGGTTCGATCGGACGCAACAGCGGCAAACCGCTGGAGGCCATGTCGGGCGGGGAACTGCACACTGCAACGGCGGCACTTGGCCAATCCTACGCCAGGAACCCCACCGACAAGCGTATCGCCACCAATTATGCGGCGGCGCTGCAGATGGATGGCGACGCCGACCAGTCGCTCGCCGTGATGCGCAAGCTGGCGATCGCCCTGCCGAAGGATCGCGACGTGCTCGCCTCCTATGGCAAGGCGCTGGCTGCCAATGGCCAGTTCGAGGCCGCACTGGACGCCGTGCGCCGCGCCCAGACACCGGAATATCCCGACTGGAGGCTGGTATCGGCCGAAGCGGCCATTCTCGACCAGATCGGCCAGAAAGACGACGCGCGCCAGCTTTATCGCAAGGCTCTCGAACTGAAGCCGAACGAGCCTTCGGTGCTCTCCAATCTCGGCATGTCCTACGTGCTGGAAGGTGACCTGCGCACCGCCGAAACCTATATGCGCTCCGCCGCGCAGCAGCCGAACGCAGACAGCCGGGTGCGCCAGAACCTGGCGCTGGTCGTCGGCCTGCAGGGCCGTTTCGACGAAGCCGAGAAGATCGCCTCGCAGGAACTCTCGCCCGAACAGGCACAGGCAAACGTCGCCTATCTGCGCCAGATGCTGGCCCAGCAGAACGCCTGGAGCCAGCTCAAGGACCAGGACAAGCCAAAGTCTGCGACCAACTAGATCTCGTCGCGCCGAACTCGCTTTAAGTCTTTGTTTGATGCATGTCGTTGGCCCAATACCGCTGCGTTCTTGTGCGACATGCTATGGACGACAATCTGCGACAACCTTGAAATGAAGAAGCCGCGCTACGTTCAGCGCGGCTTCTTCATTTCTGATGCGGGACGAGCCTCGCCTCTATTGCGCTGTCGATGATGGTGCCGAACGATCGCCGAAGATGCCGCGCTGGCTCACCTGAATGCCGGCGGGGCCCAGAATGATCGCGAAAAGCACCGGCAGGAAGAACAGGATCATCGGCACGGTGAGCTTCGGCGGCAAGGCCGCCGCCTTCTTCTCCGCCGCGTTCATGCGCATGTCGCGGCTTTCGGCGGCCAGCACGCGCAGTGCATGCGCCACCGGCGTGCCGTAACGTTCGGCCTGGACGAGTGCCTGCGACACCGACTTGACCGATTCCAGGCCGGTGCGGCTTGCCAGGTTCTCGTAGGCCTGCCTGCGCTCCTGCAGATAGGAAAGCTCGGCGTTGGTGAGGATGAATTCTTCCGCCAGCGCCACCGATTGCGCGCCGATCTCGTCGGCGACCTTGCGCAGGGCCGCTTCCACCGACATGCCCGATTCGACGCAGATCAGCATCAGATCGAGCGCATCCGGCCACGCCATCTGGATCGACTGCTTGCGCTTGGTAGCGCGGTTGTTGACGTAGACGACCGGAGCGTAGAAGCCGCCATAGGCAACGAGGATGCAGACGAACACCCTGATGACCAATGGCTTGTCGGGCAATCCTCCGAGTACGAAGGTGTAGATTGCGCCCAGCGCGAAGCCGACAAAAGGAAGCACGAGACGGAAGAAAAGAAACCGCGTCAGCGGGTTCTGTCCGCGAAAGCCGGCGACCTTGAGTTTCTGCAATGTGCCCTCATCGGCGAGCGCGCGCCTCAGATCCAGCCGGTCGACAATGTTGCGCATACCAACCGACTGTTCCTCGCGCAGGCCCTTGCGACGGCGATCCGCTTCGACGGCAAGCCGGGCGCGCTGCTTGGCACGCAGTTCGTCGCGTTCCAGCGCGACGGTTTTCATACGTGACTTGAGCTGGTTTCCGCCAAACGCCGGCAGCAAGGTGAAAACGGTCGCAAACACCGCTATGGCGACCAGCATCGCGATCAGGAAGCTCGGATCGGTCAGGGATTTGATGACTTGGTCGGTCATGCCAGCATCCTAGACTTCGAAGTTCATCATCTTGCGCATCACAAAGATGCCGATCGACATCCAGACCGCCGAGCACCCAAGGATCAGGTGTCCAACGTTGGTGACGAACAGCGGCATCAGGTAGTTCGGGCTCGACAGGTAGACGAGAAACGCAACGATGAAAGGCAGCGCACCGATGATGGCGGCGGACGCTTTCGCTTCCATCGACAGTGCCTGGACCTTGGCTTTCATCTTCTTGCGATCGCGAAGCACGCGCGAAAGATTGCCCAGCGCCTCGGATAGGTTGCCGCCAGCCTGCGATTGAATCTGGATGACGATGCCGAAGAAGCTCGCCTCCGTGCAAGGCATGGTTTCGGGCATGCGCAAGGTCGCATCGGGGATCGACAGGCCCATCTGCTGGGAATCGACGATACGACGAAATTCGGTCTTCACCGGTTCGGGAGATTCGTTGGCTATCAGGCGCACGGCGTCGTTCAGCGGCAGGCCGGACTTGACTGCACGCACGATGATATCGAGCGCGTTTGGAAATTCGTTGAGGAACGCCTTTACGCGGCGGGCGCGACGAAACGAGACGAACCAGCGCGGCAGGCCGAGTGCGCCGGCCAGCAGCACGCCCGGCAGAACGAGCCGCGGCGCTCCGGCCACAAAGGCAACCATCGTCAAAGCGAGGCCGCATATGGCGGAGTATATATAGAAGCGCTCGACGGTGATCTTCAGGCCAGCCTGACGGAGTTGGGCTTTCAGCGGTGGTTTCTTGACCCTGCTGTCGTTGGTTTTCTGCTTTGCGTCGAGCTCGTTCAGCGAATCCTGAACCGACTTGCGCCGCTTGACGGCTTCCGCCGCGCGGTCACGCGAGGCCTTGACGACGGAGCGATCAGTCTCGGCGGACTTGATCGTTTCAAGCCGCTTGCCGACCTGTTTCTCGTTGCTGATCCGGGTGAACAGGAATGCATAGGCGACCGCGCCGGCGCTAAAGCCGGCGAGCACGACAAACGCCAGTACTGTGCCGTCAATTCCAAACATTGGCCAGAACCCTCACGCCGTCAGTCAGCGCGTTTCTCCATCGCTTCGAGCGCAGTGGCGAGGCGCTGCTCCTCGCCATAGTAGCGAGCCCGGTCCCAGAAATGCGGACGACCGATGCCGGTCGATACATGCTCTCCCAGCAGCCTGCCATTGGCGTCCTCGCCCTTGATGTTATAGAGGACGATATCCTGCGTGATGATGACGTCGCCCTCCATGCCGATCACCTCGGTGATGTGGGTGATGCGACGCGATCCATCGCGCAGGCGCGCCGCCTGGATGATCACGTCGATGGAGCCGACGACGATTTCGCGCACGGTTTTCTGAGGCAGCGAATAACCGCCCATCGCGATCATGGATTCGATACGGTTCAGGCACTCGCGCGGGCTGTTCGAGTGGATCGTTCCCATCGAACCGTCATGGCCGGTGTTCATCGCCTGCAGAAGGTCGAACACCTCGGGTCCGCGCACTTCGCCGACGATGATGCGCTCGGGACGCATGCGCAGGCAGTTCTTGACCAGGTCACGCATCGTTACCTCACCCTCGCCCTCCAGATTGGGCGGGCGGGTTTCGAGGCGCACGACATGCGGCTGCTGCAATTGCAGCTCGGCCGAGTCCTCGCAGGTGATGACGCGCTCCTCACGGTCGATATAGTTGGTCAGGCAGTTGAGCAGAGTCGTCTTGCCCGAGCCGGTACCGCCCGAGATGACGATGTTGCAGCGAACACGACTGATGATCTTGAGAACTTCGGCTCCCTGCGGTGAGATGGCGCCGAACCTGACCAGCTGATCCAGGGTCAGCTTGTCCTTCTTGAATTTGCGGATGGTGAGCGTGGCACCGTCGATGGAGAGCGGCGGCGCGATGACGTTGACGCGTGAACCGTCGGGAAGACGCGCGTCGCAGATCGGGCTGGATTCGTCGACACGGCGGCCAACCTGGCTGACGATGCGCTGGCAGATGTTGAGGAGCTGCTGGTTGTCGCGAAAGCGGATGCCGGTCTGTTCGACCTTGCCGTTGACTTCGATGTAGACGTTCTTGGAGCCGTTGACCATGATGTCGGCGATGTCATCGCGCGCCAGCAACGGCTCGAGTGGCCCATAGCCGAGCACATCGTTGCAGATGTCCTCGAGAAGTTCCTCCTGCTCAGCGATCGTCATCGCGAAATTCTTGATCGCGATGATGTCGTTGACGATGTCGCGAATTTCTTCCCGTGCGCTTTCGGGATCAAGCTTGGAGAGCTGCGACAGATCGATCGTGTCGATTAGCGCGGAGAAAACCTGGCTCTTGGTGTCGTAGTAGGATTCGCTCTTTTCGCGTTGGACCCGCTTCAGGTCCGGTGCCGATGACGGCGCCTCGATTGTGCGGCGCGCCGGCGGCGCGACAGGTGCGCTTGGCGGAGGCGCAGCGGGGCGGGCAAGCACGGCCGTATCCGCAGAACTTACGGCCGCCGGCGCAACCGGGGTCGGTGCCGGCTGGCGAAATTCCGGCGTGAACCGGTTTCCGTCGTCGCTGCCTCTTTTACCAAACATGATCTGCTACCGATTCCACCGCTGAAACGTCATTTCTTGTTGCGCGACAGCCTGCCAAGCAGATTGCCAAGCCCTGCTTTCTTCTTCGTCTTAATTTCACTGCGCCCAGTCAGCACGTGCGCGATTTCGTTGATCATCGCGACAACCGAGTTCTTGGCATCCATTTCGCCAAGCATGCGCCCGTTGTTGGCGGCATTGCCGAACAGCAACGGATCAAAGCCAATGACCGACATTGGCGTCAGGCCGAGCGGCTCGGTGAAATCGGACGGTGAAATCTCCGGGCGCTTGGGGACGCCGGCCTGGTTGATGATCAGCTTCGGCGGCGGGTCGTTGGGACGAAGCCGCTTCAACATGTCGACCATGTTCTTGGTGTTGCGCAGATTGGCCAGTTCCGGCGTCGCCGTGATGACGATCTCGTCGGCCTTGATCAGCGTGTTCTTGGTCCAGCCCGTCCAGGCATGGGGAATATCGAGCACCAGTAGCGGCACGCTGCGCTGGGCGGTGTCGATGAGCTGCGCGAAGGCTTCGGGATCGAAGTCATAGACCCTTTCGAGCGTCGAAGGGGCTGCCAGCAAAGACAGGTGTTCGGCGCACTGGGTCAGCAGACGGTCGAGATATACTTCATCGATGCGCTCCGGCGAAAACACCGCCTCGGCGATGCCTTGCGCCGGATCCCGGTCGAAATTGATGTTGGCCGTACCGAAAGCGAGGTCGAGATCGGCGACGACCACCTCGGATTTGAACAGGGTGGACATCGCCCAGGCCACATTGTGGGCAATCGTGGAGGAACCGACGCCGCCCTTGGCGCCGACAAAGGCGATCGAGCGGCCGAGCGGCTCGGCTTCCGGATCAATGAAAATCGACGACACCACGCTGACGATGTCAGCCATCGACACAGGTGCGATCACATATTCGGAAATGCCGGAGCGGATGAGCTCGCGATAGAGACCGACATCATTGTAATGACCTATCACCACCACCTTCGAGGTCGGATCGCAATATTCCGAGAGCTGGGCGAGTTGCTCCAGCAATTGCTTCGGCTCGCTGCGCGATTCCAGCAGGATAAGATTGGGCGTCGGCGCCGACTGATAGAATTCGATGGCGGTGGGGACGCCGCCCATATGGACCTTGAGATGCGCCTTCGTCATGCGGCGGTCCTCGCCGGCGCGCTCGACCGGATTTGCAACGCCCTCGGTCTCGCAGAATGCCTGGATCGAGATGCGCGGGATCGGCCGCAATGCCTGCATCGCGGCGATGTCTTGCTGCGAAGTATCGCTGCCATCCACCGGGGCGTCGTAGGCAAGGTTGCTCATGATCATACTCTTTCGCGTGGCCTGTTCTGTCCGAGACGGCGGCTCAGAAATCTACTTCCGAATTGCTAAGGAACTCGCCCGAGATGCCCCTCTGACGGTAGACATCGATCACCGCGCCGCGATTTTCAGCATCGATGTCGGTAGATTTGCGCGGGCCGAGCAGATCGGCCGGGTTGGCCATCTGCGCGGCGAGATTGTTCTGATAGGAGCAGCCGAAGTCGGCATAATGCTTGTTTTCCGAGGTCTCGACCAGGTCAGCTGGCCAGCGTCCGCATTTGTCGGTCTGGGCTCTGACCGAGACAAAGGAGACGCGAACCGGCGAGGAGATCTCGCTCGAGGCGGCCTGATAGGAGGTGACGACGACCCGGTTGCGCTTGACACCGGCGGCGACCGCGAGCCGGGCGAAATCGCGGGCCGCCGCCGTCGCGGCGACCTCGTTGGCCGACCCGCTCGGGACCTGGATCGTCAGCGTCGGGGCGGCACTCTTGTCATAGCTGTCGAGGAAGCCCAGAAGCGTGTCGCGCTGCGATCCGGTCATGCCGCGATCGCCGGCGCCGACAGGCAGGTCGATCTTCTGGTTCTTCTCCGCGATCACGATCGGATGATTGGTACGATAATCATCCGGAATCGCACCGACGGTGACGCTGTCGCGATTGGCGCAGCCGGACAGCAGCGCCGCTACCGCAATTGCCAGGACCGGAACGGCTCGCCCGCAAATCCGCGAACGGCCAAAGCGCATCGTCGTGGCGATGGTGCTTGCCTTCAATGCTGACTGAGACATATCCGCTCCCGCCTATTTGTAGATGAAGCCGACAACGCCATGGTAACGGCCGTTGGGCTTGTCAGTCTGCATGGTGCCGTAGACGCGATTGACCCTGCCAAGGAACATGGCGGCGCCATCGCTGGCAGCGTTGAAATTGTCGTCCGGCTTGGCAAGGTCGTTGCGTGCCACGGGCCGTGCGAGATACGGCGTGATGATGATCACCAGCTCGGTTTCGTTGCGCACGAAATCCCTGCTGCGGAACAGCGCGCCGAGCACCGGAATCTTTGTCAGCCCTGGCAACCCGTTGACGGCTTGCCTGACATCGTCGCGAACCAGGCCGGCGATCATCATGGAGCCGCCCGAGGGCAGTTCAACGGTCGTATCGGCAAGGCGCTTGCGCAGTGACAGGGCATTCATGCCGGGGCTGGTCACGCCACTGGAAAAAGAAACCGACCCTTCCGTTGTCGGCTCGGAAACCGAGGTTCTGACTTTCAGGCTTATGCGGCCGGGAGACAACACCACCGGCTGGAATTCCAGACCGATGCCGTACTCGATCTTGTCGACGCTGTAGGTCTTCAGGCCGGTCTGGTTGTCGGTCGATACATTCTGGGAGACGCCGCTCACCATGTTGTATTCACCACCGACCTTGAAGGTCGCCTTCTCGCCGGACACGGCGGTCAAGGTCGGCTCAGCCAGTGTCTTCATGACGCCGGACTGCTCCATGGCGTTGATATAGGCCTGCAGCCCCGAGGCGCCGATGTTGAAGCCCGAATTCGACAGCTGCTTGCCGAGGCCGGTGAAATTGTCGCTGACCGCGCCGTAGCTGATGCCGTTGCTGCCGCCACTGCCGACCATGTTGACGCCGAGCTGCTTCATCACCGAGCGGCTGACTTCGGCGACCGTCACCTTCAGCGTGACCTGATCGTCGCCGATGATCTGAAGCAGGTTGACGATCTTACTGGTGCGGCGTTCCTGGTCCGGATTGTCGATCTGGACACCGTTCTGCGCCGAACCGCCGGCCGCGGTCTGCGAATATTGTCCCGTGGTCGCTTCACCGCCCGACACGAAGATCGTCGCCAGGTCGACGGCGCGTTTTGCGTCCAGCGGCGTGTCGACCGTCCCTGTCAGGACGACGTTGTCATTCAGCAGTTCCACCTTGATTGCCGACGTTGGAATGAAGCGCTTGATATAGTCTTCAAGGCCGGCAACGTCGCGTTCGACAGCCAGATCCAGGCTGACGATCTGCTCGCCATTCGGACCGAAGACAAAGATGTTCGTCTCGCCGACCGCCTTGCCGAACAGATAGATACGCCTTGCGGTGCGGGTCACCGCATCGGCAACCGCCGGGTTGGCGACGAGAATATCGTAGGCATCGCTCGGCAGGTCGATGACCACCGACTTGTTGAGGCCAAGCTTGACGCGCTGGGTTGCCGTCGATGCAGTGACCTGCGCGTTCTTTGCCTCGACAACGCCTTGCAGATTCGTCCCGATGAGCAGCAGGCTGAATGCCGCGGCTACAATTGCCGGCAGTTTACCACTTAGCCTCATTTCCTTGCCCCCACTTCGGAAACTTCGCCCGACTTGATCAGCCTCACCGTTCCCCTGCGGCCATTGCCGGAAACGAGATAGTCAGCCTCGCCCAGATTCTTTTCCTGGGTGTCCGCGACCGCCCGTAGCGCCAGGGTCAGGCGATCCGCCATCTGCTGGGCAACGGTGATGATCTCCGCCTGACGCGGTGTCAGTTCCAGCGTGGCTGTCTGGCCCACCCTGGTCTTCTTGCCTTCCTCGTCCTCCTGAATGGTCTGGTCGATTGCCAGGACGCGGATGTTCTTGAGGATGGTTTCAGTGTTGAAACTGGTGGCGCCGCCGCCGCTGGCATCGCCCCTGCGGGTCATGATGACATCGACGAAGTCGTTGGGAAGAATGAAGCCGCCGGCCGACGTGTCGGCCGAGATGGCGGTGGCGACCGCCCGCATGCCGGAAGGCAGGATCGACGACATGAAGCTCTGCCCCTCGCCGATCAGCTTGGAACGCCGCAGAGGCTCTCCGGCGTACATCGCCACGCGGGCAACGGAGCCCTTCAGCTTTTCCAGCGCCTCTGGCTCGGCGGTGCGGGTGATGAAATTCGCGTTGATGCCGTCGGCGGGCCAGGATTGCCAGGCGATGTTTTTCTCGAGCGGACTGCCCATCGGAACGTCGCCCGAAAGCACTAGCACATCCTGCAGCGACACCGCCGGCGCCTGGGGCCCGGAATCGACGACGATCTGGGGCGGCGGTGCCACCATGTTCTTCGCGACATAACCGGCACCACCCGCCGCGGCCACCGCCACGCTCAGAATTATCAATCGCGATGCTGGCATCTGTCCGAACCCTTGCCCTGGCAAACCACGTAGCCAAGCCGGACTTTGCAGCGGCAATCGTCAAAACAAGGTTAATGTAATGCTTACGATCGTGATTAATTTAACGTTTACACAAATTAGCCGAAATGTGGCCTGACCGGCCAAAACGGGCCGTCCCGGCGTTGTCGAAAGCCGGCTGCGGCAATGCTGGTGGATAACCGAAATCGGATCGTGTTCAGGTCGCCAGCCTGGTCA
The DNA here is from genome assembly GCF_056404455.1 of Mesorhizobium sp. P2_D1. NCBI lineage: Bacteria > Pseudomonadati > Pseudomonadota > Alphaproteobacteria > Hyphomicrobiales > Phyllobacteriaceae > Mesorhizobium > Mesorhizobium sp. P2_D1. Next base: position 170,984 of record NZ_JBFUDZ010000003.1, on the reverse strand, counting down.
GCGCCCAGACCATCAAGGGCGAATCCGGATAGGTCAGCAACCCACCAAGGCCAAGCGCGATGCCGTAGGGAACCCCATTTGACTCTTCGGCGAAATGGCGCAGAAACGGATTTTGGCCGGTAACGGCCGCAAGCAGCGATTTCCGGTAGAGGAGGATGGCGAGCGTCAGCAGGCCGCCGATGATTGTCGAGACCACAAGATATTCGACGAGATGTATATTGAGACCCATCCACATCGCGGAGGCGGCCAGCAGTTTGGCGTCGCCACCACCCATGCCACCCATTGCAAACAGGCCGAACGTCACGGCCAGGACCAGGGCGCCAGTGGCGATATGTCCGCCATAGGCTGCCCATTCCATACCCGTCAGCGGCGCAACCAGCGCGAAAACAACAACAAGCAGCACCGGCACGCGATTGGCGATCGTCATCGACAGCATGTCGGAGATCGCGGCAAACAGCATGCAGAACGGAAACACGACAAAGATCAGGGCTTCAAGCATCGGCGCTATGCCTATTGTCCGATTTCACAGGGCTCAATCTAGCCATGCTCGATTAACGATTGGTGAGGCCCGGAGCGAAAAGGCTATTGGCAGCGAAATAGAGAAGGGCCGCCACGCGGCAGCCCTTCTCCAGAACGCGATCCAAGCGCTCAGCGCCCAGCGCTCAGCTATGCGGCATATTAGCTGCCGCTGCTGTTCAGGGTGTTTCCGATAGCCAGGAACTTGGTGTTCAGTGCATTGCCGAGCGCGCCAGCGCCAGTGATGATGGCGAGCGCGATGAGAGCGGCGATCAGACCATATTCGATAGCGGTCGCGCCGGATTCGTCCTTCACAAAACGTGCGATGAGATTAGACATTCGAGAGCTCCTACTCCACGTGTTACAGCACTTCCGTCAACTTCTGCGTTGGTTGATCGGATACTGGCAATCTAGGGAGAAGCTCTTTCGATCGGCTTAATAAACAGCCTTACCGATTCCTTTCCCGGTTCGAATATATTGCGTGGTTAACCCAGCACTAAATGCCGGCCGGCCCCATCCGTTTGCAGGGGTCGATGGTGGGGAGATCGCGCTCCGCAGGCAATCAAGGTTGCACGCCGCACCGTTCGACCAGGGTGTCCGCTTAACCGTTGGTTCACCAATCTCGTTCATGTTCCGTTGATCAGTCTGCTTGCGTGGAGCGCCTCAATGGCCCAGCCGAGATCGTCAATCGTGATTGCTGCGCTTCTTGTCGCCGCGAGCTTCGTCGCGCCCGCCATGGCCGGGGCCGGCATCGAGGTCACGATGAACCAGGCCAAGATCGTCAAACTGTCGCGTCCGGCCGATACGATCGTGGTCGGCAATCCGGCAATCGCCGACGCTTCCGTACAGGACGCCTCGACGATCGTGTTGACCGGCAAGGGTTTCGGCGTCACCAATCTGGTCGTGCTCGATACGGACGGCAGCCCGATCGTCGACGAACAGGTTACCGTCGTGCGGCAGGCCGCCTCGTCGGTGCGTATCTATCGCCGTGCAGAAATACAGACCATGTCCTGCACGCCCTATTGCGAAAGCTCCTATAAGAGTGATGCGGAGAAATCCTCCGAGGCTGAGATGAACGGCACCCGATAGGATGGCGCGGTGGAATGCCGTTCAGGTTATCGGCTGGTTAAGACGCCATCGACGACTTTAACGATCATTCAAACCGGGCCTCAATTGGTTTGCGCTAATACGCCTTCCGAGACCGCATAGAGATCGGCAGGATCAGACATGAGCAAGGAATTCGGCTCCGCAGACGAGCACAAAGCGAGACGCCCAAGGTTTTTCGCTCGCTTCCTTCGCGACCGGCGCGGCAGTACGGCAATTGAATTCGGAATCCTTGCAATCCCGTTTGCGCTGCTTGTCTTTGCCATTCTGGAAAGCTGCATCGCATTTGCCGGCCAGGAAGTGTTGTCCAACATCACCGACGATGTCGCTCGCCGCTTGCGCACCGGCCAGTTAAGGGCGGCCGACGTCGCCGGAGACAATTTGAAGAACATGATCTGCAACAAACTGGAGATCATCGTCTCGCAGGATTGTCCCAATCAGCTGGACGTGGATCTTCGCCAATATACGACGTTCGCCGCCGCCGCCGCGGCCGGCTTCAAGATACAGGCTGGCCAAGTCGTCCTGACCAACGGCGGCGCCAACCAGTCCTTTGCTGTTACGGCGGGTGCTGCGGAATCGAAGAACATGCTGCGGGTCTTTTACAAATGGCCGATCATGACCGATCTACTGGCCCAGTCGATGGGCGGCAACAAGACCCTGCATTTCGCGTCGGTAACCTGGCAGAACGAGCCGTTCGACAATTGAGTTCGAGGCGGATGCACGAGCAGTAAAAGAAAGAGGGCAATGGGCATGACGCGTGCGGGGGCACATCTCAAGACTTCAGGAATTTGGCGCAAAGCAATTCGATTTGGGTCCGATCGCCGCGGTATCGCGGCAGTCGAGTTCGCCTTGATCATGCCTCTTCTGCTGTCCATGTATTTCATCACCATGGAGGCGTCACAAGCCATCGAGACCAGCAAGAAGGTCAGTCGTCTCGGCAGCATGGTGGCCGATCTCGTCACCCAGCAGACGACAGTCGTCAAGGCGGATATCGACGCCATCATGGCGATCGGCGCCGTCACCCTTCAGCCCTACAACCGCTCGGTCCCGAGCATCACCATCACGGCCATACAGGTCACGACCGACGCAACGCCGCTGGTGCAAGTGGTGTGGTCGCGCAAGCTGGTCAATGGCGTCGCCAGCACTGGCCCCACCACCACCACGGTTCCAGCAAAACTCAAGGTCGCCGGCACCTTCCTCATTCGCGTCGACAGCACTCTTGGCTACAAGCCGGTCATCACCTGGTCGGCGGGCAGCCAACAGAAGCTTGGATTGACCACGGCTTTCAACGCCCTGACGATGGGCGAGTCCTACTATCTGCGTCCGCGTAGAAGTGTGACGATCCCTTGCGGCGATTGCTGAACCGCTCGCAAAACCGCTCCAAAGCCTCGCGTTACTGCCCCGGACCACTGCCCGCGACGAAGCGCACGACAGCGGCGGCCATGTCGTAATCCTTTGGCACCACGATAGCGAAGCCACYGGAATGCTTTGATTCCAGGAGATCGTAGATGTCTGGCGTCATCGACTTGAGGTTGGTGAGGAAGACGGTGAGCCGGCGCTTGGCTTCCGGATCGAGGTCGCTGCGGACGGCATGGGGACCATATCTCAGCAGGCCTGACGCCCATACGACCTGAAGCGCCGCTGCCGAAAGCCCCGTCGCTTCGAGCCTCGCCTGGGTGCCCGATGCTTGGGTGCCAGATCCTTGGGTGCCCGACGCTTGAGCGCCCGATGCTTCCGGCTGGCCGTCGGCAGCGGCCGTTACCCAGCCGAACAGGCCATCGGCCTTGCCATCGAGCAGCATCGTTTCCGCCGCAGCAGCCGACTCGGCATGTACCAGAAATGGTGCATCTTGCGCAATCTTGCGGCCTTCCGCTGTCAACGCCGCCAATGGCAACAGAGAACCGCCGACGCTGTCCGAAGGGGGCATGGCGATGCGATGGCTTTCCATTGCCGCCAGATCAGGCAGTTTGCCGTCCCGCGTCAGCAGAACCGAGCGGATGCCGATCGCGCCGTCAAAATCGACCGGAGCCACAAGCGGCTCGACGCATCCGCAGCGTTGCGACGCCGTCGCGTAGGCGGTCGCCGAATAGATCGCGTATTCGATGCGGGCATTGGCCTGCGCCTCGATCAGCGCGGCATAGTCGCGGGCAACGACAATCTCGACCTTCATCCCCAAGGCCTTGGTATAGGCGTCGGTCAACCGTGCCAGCCCCGGAACGGTGTTGCCGGCGCCTGGCTCGGCAACAATGCCGATGCGGAACGTGCCGATATCATCGCGCCAGTCGGCATGCGCCGGATTGGACCAGAGCGCACCCTGCACCAGCATGAGAGCGGCGTATGCCTTCAGGGCAACCCTCATGACTGAACCGCCGTCTGCTTTCCTCGATCCATACCCCATGCCCGCCGCATCGTAGCGACATGCCAAAACCGCCACGCACCATGCATGTCGTCGTCCCAAAACCGCCGCGCACTTTTGGGCGACATGCATTTTCAGTTTATGCGTGTCGTTGCCCCAAAACCGCTGCGCACTTTTGGGCGACATGCATCGGACTATCACGCCTGGTCGTTGCCGTTTGGTTTCCGAATTGCCAACGAAGTCGCGGAACCCTATGTCTGGGCGTTCAAACTGGCAACAATTCGATGACGCGCGCTTTCCTCTTCGTTCTGGACTCCTTCGGCATCGGCGGGGCGGCCGACGCCGACCGCTATGGCGACGCAGGTGCCAACACATTCGCGCACATCACGGAAGCCTGTGCCGAAGGCCGCGCGGATCGCGAAGGGCTTCGCAGTGGACCGCTGTTTGTCCCCTACATGGCCTCGCTCGGGCTTGGCAAGGCCGCCGAAACCGCCACGGGACTGGGCTTCGCCAGCAGCGGCACGGATCTGCTGACCACGGCCTTCCACGGCGCGGCGCAAGAGGTTTCGAGCGGCAAGGACACGCCGTCGGGCCATTGGGAAATCGCCGGCCTGCCGGTGCGATTCGACTGGGGCTATTTCCCGGATACGGTTCCCGCCTTTCCAGCGGATCTGACCGAGGCGATCATCCGCGAGGGCAAGGTGCCGGGCATTCTCGGCAACTGTCATGCGCCGGGCACCGAAATCATCGAGCGGTTCGGCGAAGAGCACATCCGTACCGGCAAGCCGATTTGCTACACGTCGGTCGACTCGGTCCTGCAAATTGCCGCACATGAAACCCATTTCGGCCTCGAGCGGCTTTATGAATTCTGCAAGGTGGTGCGCAGGCTGGTTGACCCGCTGAGGATCGGGCGGGTGATTGCGCGGCCGTTCGTCGGCGAAACCACCGCGACCTTCGAGCGAACCTACAACCGTCATGATTACGCGGTGCCGCCGCCGGAGCCGACCCTGCTCGACCGGCTGACGGCGCGTGGCAGCCGCGTCATCGCGATCGGCAAGATCGGCGACATCTTCGCCCATCGCGGAATTTCGCAAGTGCGCAAGGCGGCGGGTAACATGGCCATGTTCGACGAAGCGCTGGGCGCGATGGATGATGCCGGCGATGGCGACCTCGTCTTCGCCAATTTCGTCGACTTCGACACCGAATTCGGGCATCGCCGCGACGTTGCGGGTTATGCTGCCGCGCTCGAGGCCTTCGACCGGCGGCTGCCGGAGGCATTTGCGAGGCTGCGGCAGGGCGATCTTCTCATCCTGACGGCCGACCATGGCAACGATCCGACCTGGCGCGGTACCGACCATACGCGCGAACGCATTCCGGTGATCGGCACCGGACCGGCTTTCAAGGGCGGTGACATCGGACTGAGAACGACATTCGCCGACATCGGTGAAACCGTGGCCGAGCATCTTGGGCTGGCACGCGGCCGTTACGGCACGTCTTTCTATACGACGATTGGCGGCCATGCCTGAACTGCCCGAGGTCGAAACGGTCCGGCGTGGGCTGCAGCCGGTTCTGGAAGGCGCCACCATCACCCGTGTCGAGGCGCGCCGACCGGATCTGCGCTTTCCATTTCCCGAAAAATTCTCGCAGCGGCTGACCGGCAAGACGATCACCGCGCTCGGCCGCCGGGCCAAATATCTGACGATGGACGTTCAAGGCGGTCCGGTGCTGATCTGCCATCTCGGTATGTCGGGCTCATTCCGCATCGAGACGGCGGATGGCAGCGACATGCCTGATATCTTCCACCACGACCGCTCGAAGAGCTCCAACCACGATCACGTCGTCTTCCATGTCGTATCCGCGGGCGGCTCCAGTTCGCGCGTGATCTTCAATGATCCGCGCCGCTTCGGCTTCATGTTGTTTGCCGAAGGGCCGCCGGACGTCCATCCGATGCTGGCAGGGCTTGGCGTTGAGCCAACCGGCAACACATTGGACGGCGCGCTGCTTGCCTCATTGATGAAGGGGCGGCGATCACCGCTGAAGGCAGCGCTTCTCGACCAGAGACTGATCGCCGGGCTCGGCAACATCTATGTCTCGGAGGCGCTGTGGCGCGCCAGCCTGTCGCCGCTGCGCGAGGCGGGCACGATCGCCAAGCCCGGGAAGAAGGCCCAGGCCCAAAGCGAGCGCCTCGCCGACGCCATTCGCTCGGTTATCGCCGATGCGATCGCGGCCGGCGGGTCCTCGCTCAGGGACTATATGCAGGCTGATGGATCGCTGGGCTACTTCCAGCATTCCTTCGCCGTCTACGACCGTGAGGGCGAGCCTTGCTCCAAACCCGGCTGTAGCGGCCACATCGAGCGGATCGTGCAGAGCGGCCGATCGACCTTCTATTGCCGGACGTGTCAGCGGTGAGTTAGAGCAATTCCAGGAAAAGCGCCTAGCGCCTTTCCTCAGGGAATTGCCTCAAAACAAAGAGTTAGAGCGGTTCTACGTTTCCGTGAAACGATGAACTGGACGATGGGCGAGCGAGGAGAAGCAAGTCATGGCCTATGAGACGATCATCACCGAAGCGCGCGGCAAGGTCGGGCTGATCACGCTGAACAGGCCGCAGGCGCTCAACGCGCTGAATTCCCAGATCCTGGCCGAACTGGTGGCAGCCGTGAACGGCTTCGGCGCTGATGCCGGCATCGGCGCCATGGTCATCACCGGTTCCGAAAAGGCCTTCGCCGCCGGCGCCGATATCAAGGAGATGCAGGCGATCTCCTATGTGGATGCGTACTGCCAAGACTTCTTCGTCGGCTGGGAGGAGTTTACGCGGGCACGGAAGCCGATCATCGCTGCGGTGGCCGGCTATGCGCTGGGCGGCGGCTGCGAGCTGGCGATGATGTGCGACTTCATCATTGCCGCCGACACGGCCAAGTTCGGCCAACCCGAAATCACACTCGGCGTCATTCCCGGCATGGGTGGGTCGCAACGGCTGACCCGCTTCGTCGGCAAGTCGAAGGCGATGGACATGTGCCTGACCGGGCGAATGATGGATGCAGCCGAAGCCGAGCGTTCGGGCCTGGTGTCGCGGGTCGTGCCTGCCGGCGAGCTCGTCGAGGAGGCGCTGAAGGCGGCTGCCAGGATCGCCGACTTCTCGCTGCCATCGGTGATGATGGCCAAGGAGGCTGTCAACCGCGCCTTTGAGACAACGCTCGCCGAGGGATTGCGCTTCGAGCGCCGACTGTTTCACTCGCTGTTCGCGCTCGAGGACCAGAAGGAAGGCATGGCGGCCTTCACCGAGAAGCGGAAGCCGAATTTCAGCAACCGCTGACGCCAGTTTGATAGCCGCCAAAAAGAAGGCCAGGCAGCGTTGACGCGCCGGAAAAGCTGAACTATAAGCCGCACCAACCGAGGCGGCCCCGTGGCTGCCCGTTTGTTTTTTGCGCCCTGCGGCATCCCGCATGCGCCGACCAGATCAGAAGAGAGGCATCATGGCCAATACATCCTCGGCCAAAAAGGCAACGCGCAAGATCGCACGCCGCGCGGCGGTCAACAAGAACCGTCGCTCGCGCGTCCGCACCTATATCCGCCAGGTCGAAGAGGCACTTGCCTCCGGTGACAAGGCTGCCGCACAGGCTGCGTTCAAGATTGCGGAGCCGGAATTGATGCGCGCCGCAACCAAGGGCGTGATCCACAAGAACACGGCGTCCCGGAAGGTGTCGCGACTGGCCCAGCGGGTCAAGGTTTTGTCTGCCTGACATCACGTCCTGGACTGACGTTCTGAGAACCCGGCCGATTGTGCCGGGTTTTTTCGTTTGCCGGCAAGCACTTAAAAAGAATGGCCGGAAACGGCCCTTTGGCGGCTCGAAATGCTTTGCCGGCACTGCCATGCAGGTTGATCGCCGGTATCCCTGAAAAGGGTTCACTTGAAAAAAGTCGCCACTCAGAAATAATCTATACTTTTCAAATAGTTGCGGACAGTCGTCCACAGCTTGTTCACATCGAGCCGGGGGGATGGGGGACAAGTCGCTGTCAAGCGAATTATTTCATAAAATTTCGTGACGGGCCGGCTTTTTCATATTCGCCGGAAAAGAGTTTGAATCACAATGGCTTTGTTAAAAAGTGCCGTAGCGGCACGCCACTCGAACCCGCCTCCACTAACCAGATTCCTTAAAAATCAGTTAGTCCCGGCCTTGCCCTATCCACAGCGATTTCGGTAATGTCGGTCTATCGAAAGGGACGGGCTCCGGGCCTTAACCCAGCTTGTAACGGCCAGCTTAAATTGGCGGGATTTGCAACGCGGATCAAGTCCGTGGACGGCTTTGGTTTGTCTTTTTCGATACGGTAGGGGACTGGCGTAACTAGACATGGCAGGTAGACGGCGCGCCGGCGCACTTTTCGCCGGATGGTGTCGTATTGCCCAGACATACCCAACGCGGACTGGCTTCCATGGGCCGGCACCGGTTTCCCCCGAATATTGGCGATGTCATCTGCCGGCGGCGGCAGCAGGCATCGTAGCGAAGACGCAGTTGCCGGGACACGGGTGCAGGGGCGCATCCCCGGTGGAACAGGGTACGGAAAGACAAGGAAGAGACCATGCAGAGCGGCATCGAACGGGAGCTTACGGGCGACCTCCCATTTCCTGGAACTTTGACCGGAGCAAACGACATGGCGGTGTCCAGCGACGCGGAACAGAAGTTCGACCGGGTCAAGACCCAGTTGAAGGCGCGCCTGGGAACTGAAGTCTATTCGAGCTGGTTCGGCCGCATGAAGGTCGCGGAGGCTTCCAAGGGCATCATCCGCATCTCGGTGCCCACCGCTTTCCTGCGCTCATGGATCAACGGTCACTATCTCGACCTCATTTCCGAGTTGTGGAAGCAGGAGGATCCCGATCTCCTCAAGATCGAGATCGTTGTGCGGACGGCGACCCGCCAGGGGCACAGCCATGCCGAGCCGGAAGTGGCGCCTGCGCGAGCCAAGATGACGCGGCAGACGCAGACGGCGCTCGCCGCCGGCACTGTCAGCCCCGGCCGGACTGAGCGCGCACCGGCTCCGCGTCCGGGCACACCGGTCGAGAGCGAGTTCCGGCACAATGTGCTCGGCTCGCCGCTTGATCCGCGCTACACATTCGGCTCCTTCATCGAGGGACCGTCGAACCGGGTGGCCTTCGCCGCCGCCAAGGCAGTTGCGGAATCGCAGTCCAGCGCGGTGCGCTTCAACCCGCTTTTCCTTCACGCAACTGTCGGGCTCGGCAAGACACACCTGTTGCAGGCGATCGCCGCGGAATCGCTGAAGCAGAACCCCAAGTCGCGCGTCGTCTATCTCACGGCCGAGTATTTCATGTGGCGCTTTGCCACCGCGATCCGTGACAACAATGCGCTGACGCTCAAGGAACAGTTGCGCGACATCGACCTGCTCATCATCGACGACATGCAGTTCCTGCAGGGCAAGTCGATCCAGCATGAATTCTGCCACCTGATCAACATGTTGCTCGACAGCGCCAAGCAAGTCGTCGTTGCCGCCGACCGGCCGCCGTCGGAATTGGAATCGCTCGAACCGCGGGTCCGGTCGCGCCTCAATGGCGGCGTCGCGCTTGAAATGTCGGCGCCCGATTTCGCCATGCGCCTTGGCATGCTCAACTTGCGCCTTGCCACCGCAAGGGTCGATGACGCATCGCTCAATATTTCGGAGGAGATCCTCAATCACGTCGCCCGCACCGTGACCGGCAGCGGACGCGAGCTGGAAGGGGCGTTCAATCAGCTGCTGTTCCGCCAGTCCTTCGAACCGCAGATCACCATCGACCGGATCGACGAGATCCTCGGCCACATCTATCGCACCGGCGAGCCGAAGCGGGTTCGTATCGAGGACATCCAGCGCATCGTCGCGCGCCACTACAACGTGTCGAAGACCGAGTTGCTGTCCAACCGGCGCACGCGTACCATCGTCAAGCCGCGGCAGGTGGCCATGTACCTGTCGAAGGTGATGACGCCGCGCTCCCTGCCCGAGATCGGACGGCGTTTCGGCGGTCGCGATCACACCACGGTGCTGCACGCCGTTCGCAAGATCGAGGACCTTTCGGGCAACGACAATACTCTGGCGCAGGAACTCGAGCTCCTGAGGCGGTTGATCAACGACCAGGCCTGACCGGTCTGGCGAAGACGAAACCAGAACAGCACCGGAATTCAATGACTTGCCGGTGCGGTCCTGGATCCGAAATGGATTCGTGGTGTCGCCTGGGGGCGATCCGGATTTTGGTTTTGCGACACCGGCTCGCGGACTTCGTGGCCTTTATCCCCAGAAAGCCCGCGTAGCCGGCCTGAACCGGTGTCGCGGGCTTGCGTTTGCTGGTTTTTTCCTGTCAGTTTACGCAGATTCTGAGCCTGTTCAGACCTTTCGCGGGGCGCCGCTCACTGGTGACCCGTCATTCATTCAAGCGAGCCTGTTTCGTCATGCGTGTTATCCTGGAACGGTCAAATCTCCTGAAGTCGCTCAACCACGTCCACCGTGTCGTCGAGCGGCGCAACACGATACCGATCCTGTCCAACGTGCTGCTCAGCGCCGAGGGCGCCAGCCTCGAAATGAAGGCGACCGACCTAGACCTGGAGGTGACGGAAGCGACGCCCGCCAAGGTGGAGCGCGGCGGGGCGACGACGGTTCCGGCACATCTGCTCTACGACATCGTGCGCAAGCTCGCCGACGGCGCCGAGGTGATGCTGAAGACGGACGAGGACGGCAACGCCATGACGGTGACGTCCGGCCGTTCGAGCTTCCGCCTCCAGTGCCTGCCGCAATCCGACTTCCCCGAGCTTTCGGCCGGATCCTTCTCGCATATCTTCCGTCTCGACTCGGTTGCCCTGAAGGGCTTGATCGAGAAGACCCAGTTCGCCATCTCCACCGAAGAGACGCGCTATTATCTGAACGGCATCTACCTGCACACGCACGAGGTCGGCGGCAAGCTGAAGCTGCGCTCGGTGGCGACCGACGGCCACCGCCTGGCACGCGCCGAGATCGACGCGCCGGCGGGTTCCGAGGGCATGCCGGGCATCATCATTCCGCGCAAGACCGTGAGCGAGCTACAGAAGCTGGTCGACGATCCGGATGTCGCGGTCACCACCGAACTGTCGGACACCAAGATCCGCTTCACCATCGGCAGCGTGGTTTTGACCTCGAAGCTGATCGACGGCACCTTCCCGGACTATCAGCGGGTCATTCCGACCGGTAACGACAAGAGGCTGATCATAGACCGCCAGAGTTTCGCTGCCGCTGTCGATCGCGTCTCTACCATCTCCTCCGAACGCGGCCGCGCGGTGAAGCTTTCGATCAGCGACGGTCAGGTGACGCTTGCGGTCAACAATCCGGATTCAGGCAGCGCCACCGAGGAGCTGGCCGCCGACTATTCGTCCGATCCGATCGAGATCGGCTTCAACGCCAAGTACCTGCTCGACGTTGCCGCGCAGCTGACCGGCACGGAGGCCAAGTTCATGCTGGCCGACGCGGGTTCGCCGACTCTGATCCACGACATGGCCGACGAGACCGCGCTTTACGTGCTGATGCCGATGCGGGTCTAGCCGGCGCGGCGTCACCAATCCGGCCTGCTACTGGACCGGCAGCGAGAATTATGGTTGCGGCGACTTCCAGAGCAATTCCAGGAAAAGTGTGAAACGGTTTTCCGCCCGGAATTGCGTCGAAACAAAGAGTTAGAGCAGGTCTGCGTTTCCTTGAAACGACGAACCGCTCTATAGGCGGATAGCGGTTGCCGGCACAGACTCACATAAGTAAGCTTGCACTTACTAATTTCCGCAACTATGCGGGATTGGCGATCGACCTGGCGCCGGGTGCCGTGGTCTTTTCCGGCGATAACGGTGCGGGCAAGACCAATCTTCTCGAAGCGATCTCCTTGCTGACACCGGGACGCGGCTTGCGCCGCGCGCCTTACGCGGATGTCGCGCGCGAAGGCGGCGACGGCGGCTTTGCCCTGCACGCCCGGCTCGATGGGCCCGACGGCCAGGTCGAGATCGGTACGGGCATTTCAGGTGGCGACAGTGCCGGCGAAGGCGGCAGGCGGGTGCGTATCAACGGCTCTTCGGCGCGATCGGCTGAGGAGATGCTGGAGTGGCTGCGCGTGGTGTGGCTGACGCCGGCGATGGATGCCTTGTTCACCGGACCAGCCGCGGATCGCCGGCGCTTTCTCGATCGGCTGGTGCTGGCGATCGATCCCGGGCACGGCCAGCGCGCAATCGACTACGAAAAGGCGATGCGCGGCCGCAATCGGTTGCTTACTGAAGGCTCCCGGGACGACCGCTGGTTCGACGCGATCGAGACACAAATGGCCGAAACCGGTGTGGCGATCGCTGCTGCACGCGCCGAGATGGTGCGCCTGCTGGCCGCGATGATCGACAGGCTGCCCGACACCGGACCGTTTCCGCAGGCCGATATCGGCCTTTCGGGTGAGCTTGAGGCCGAGATTGCCATCGCGCCGGCGGTCGACGTCGAGGAGCGGTTCCGCCGGACGCTTGCCGAAGGTCGTGACCGCGACCGAGCCGCCGGGCGCACGCTCGAGGGACCGCACCGTTCGGATCTGGTGGTTCGGCACCGTCCCAAGGCGATGCCGGCCGAGCTCTGCTCGACAGGCGAGCAGAAGGCGCTGCTGGTCGGCATCGTCCTGTCACACGCCCGGCTGACCGGCGAGATGTCTGGCATGACACCGATCCTGCTGCTCGACGAAATCGCCGCGCATCTGGATGGCGGGCGGCGCGCGGCGCTGTTTTCCATCCTCGAAGACCTGAACTGCCAGGCGTTCATGACCGGAACCGATGCGGCGCTGTTTTCCAGTCTCAAGGGACGTGCGCAATTCCTGACTGTCGACCACGGCACGGTTGGGCCAACGATCTAGATCTTTGTCTACGTATGTCGTGGTCCCAAAACCGCTTTACACTTTTTGGCGACATGGATTGGCTCCTGACAAGGTTTTTCAGCCGCTATATGGTCCGGCAATGACCGCTGCCGCCCTGACCGACGAAGAGATCGAACGCTATGCCCGCCACATCGTGCTGCCCGAGGTCGGCGGCGCCGGCCAGCAGAGGCTGAAACAGGCGCGGGTGCTGGTGATCGGCGCCGGCGGGCTGGGTGCGCCGGTGCTCGAATATCTTGCCGCCGCCGGCGTCGGCACGCTCGGCGTGATCGACGATGACACCGTGTCGCTTTCCAACCTGCAGCGCCAGGTCATTCACGGCACCGACACCGTCGGCATGCTGAAAACCGATAGCGCCAAGGCGGCAATCTCGCGCATCAATCCCAACACCGCCGTCGAGACACATACGTTCCGGCTGAACGCGGACAACGCCGCTGCCCTCGTCGCCCGTTATGACATCGTCGTCGACGGTTCCGACAATTTTGAAACCCGCTATACGGTGGCCGACGCCTGCGCGAGCGAGAGGAAACCGCTGGTGCACGCCGCCGTTGGACGCTTCGATGGTTCGGTGACCGTGCTGAAGCCGTTCGAAGACGGCAAGGACGGGGTGCCAAATCCGGGCTATCGCGATCTGTTTCCGGAAGCACCGCCGCCTGGCCTGGTGCCGTCCTGTGCCGAGGCCGGGGTGCTTGGTGCGCTGACCGGTGTCGTCGGCACGCTGCAGGCGATGGAGGCGATCAAGCTGATCACCGGCATCGGCGAGCCGTTGGTCGGCCGGCTGCTGCTCTATGATGGGCTGGCCGCGCGGTTCGATACGATCCGCTACAAGAGAAGCTGACATCGTGGATCGGACCGAAGTTGTCACCGTCATGAGGATCCCGGCCGAATTCGACCATTGGGACGATATGCTCGCACTGATCATGCACGCGTTCGCCACCATGGACGGTATCATCGACCCACCCTCCTCGGCGCACCTGCTGACCGCCGAAACCTTGCGCGACAAGGCGCGGCGTGAGACCGGATTCGTGGCGTTCGAGGGGGACAGGATCGTCGGTTGCGTTTTTGCCCTTGAAAGGACGGCGGAATTTTACGTCGGCAAGCTCGCCGTCGCGCCGGATTGTCAGGGACAAGGCATTGGCCGGCGGCTGATGCTGGCGGTCGAGGATCTTACCCGCAGCCGCGGCAAGGCTGCGGTCGAACTTCAGACGCGGATCGAGCTGACCGGAAACCATGCCGCCTTTGCCCGCCTCGGCTTTCACGAGACCGAACGGACGGCGCATGAGGGCTACATCAGGCCGACCTCGATCACCATGCGCAAGGTCCTTGCGTAAGCCTGGGCTTTCGTTCGAAGGCTGACGTCAGGTTCTGAGCGGCAGCACGCGATCCGGTGGCCGGTGGCCGTCGACGAATGCGCGGATGTTGATGATGACCCTTTCGCCCATGTCGATGCGGCCTTCGAGTGTTGCCGAGCCCATATGCGGCAGAAGCACGACCTTGCCCTTGGCGGCGAGCTTCAGCAGCTTCCCGTTCAGTGCCGGCTCGTGCTCGTACACGTCGAGGCCGGCTCCAGCGAGCTTGCCGTCCTGGATCATCTTCACCAGCGCCTCTTCGTCGATGATGTCGCCGCGTGCGGTGTTGACGACATAGGCCGTAGGCTGCAGCAGCGCCAGCCGCCGCGCCGAAAGCAGATGGAAGGTCGCCGGCGTCGACGGGCAATTGACCGAAATGATGTCCATGCGGGCCAACATCTGGTCAAGGCTTTCCCAATAGGTCGCCTCCAACTCGTCTTCCACGGCCGGCAGCACGCGATGGCGGTTGTGGTAGTGGATCGACAGGCCGAAGGCCTTGGCGCGCCTCGCGACCGCGGTGCCGATGCGCCCCATGCCGACAATGCCGAGCCGTTTGCCCCAGATGCGGCGCCCAAGCATCCAGGTCGGCGACCAGCCGGCCCATTTCTTGTCGCCGGTGAGCACGTTGGCGCCTTCCGCCAGCCGCCGCGGCACAGCCAGCATCAGCGCCAAGGTCATGTCGGCGGTGTCCTCGGTCAGCACATTGGGCGTGTTGGTGACGGTGATGCCCTTCTTGGCCGCCGCCGTGACATCGATCTTGTCGACGCCATTGCCGAAATTGGCGATCAGCTTGAGATTGTCGCCGGCCTGGGCGAGCAGCGCCGCGTCGATCTGATCGGTCACCGTCGGCACCAGCACGTCGGCTTCCTTGACCGCCGCGACCAATTCCGGCTGCGTCATCGGCCTGTCCTCGACATTCAGCCGGGCGTCGAACAGTTCGCGCATGCGGGTCTCGACCGGATCGGGCAGCTTTCGCGTGATGACCACGAGAGGCTTCTTTTTGCCTACCATTGTTTCCTCGTACCCCGATCTCGTTGAGACCTCTTTAACCAAGACCGGCGAAACTGAAAGCCGGTCGCGGTGCCGATTACCCCATGTAACAAGCGGTGCCGCCGAAGACAAAGAAAAAGGGGCGCCAAGGCAAGCGCCGAAAGGAATGAAAGTGTCTGGTTTCGCGTCGCTTCGCCTGACCCTCAGTGCAGCATTTCTCGGCGCTCTGCTTCATTCTCCGCTTGCCGCGGCGCAGAGTGCGGCAGCACCTGCCCAGAGCGTCGTCACGCTCGGCCCGAGCGGTCTGCCGCTGCCGCGATTCGTCAGCCTGAAATCCGGCCGCGTCAACTCGCGCGTCGGCCCCGGCGCCAACTACTCGGTCGACTGGATGTATATGAAGGCCGGCCTGCCGATGGAGATCATCCAGGAATTCGATACATGGCGCCGTGTACGCGATGCCGACGGTTCGGAGGGCTGGATCAACCAGTCGCTGCTTTCCGGCCGGCGCACCGCAATCGTCGCCCCGTGGCAGCGCGGCAAGGGCGCCCAGGTGAACCTTCTCAACAGCCCTGAACAGGACGCAAGGGTGGTCGCGATGGTCGAGCCTGGCGTCATGGGCACGATCAAGTCATGCGACGGCCAGTGGTGCGAAATGACGTTCGAGGGCCACACCGGCTGGCTCGCTCAGTCGCTTGTCTGGGGCGCCTATCCCGGTGAACGGGTCAAGGACTGATCTTTTGACCGTTTGACCACGATCGTTCCGGACCAAAGAGTTTCCAAACAGCTGCTTAGTCTAGCGGCCGATACGGCCAAGATGCGTGTCCTGAAAGCCGGTTGACAGCTTCAGGCCGTAGCCCAGCGCACGATCGATGCCGATGTGGGCGATCCAGATCAATGCAACCGCCGTCGCGGTCGCTTTGCCGGACAGGTGACCGGCCAGCAGCAGCAGCACGGGCACAATCAGGATATGCAAGGCGTTGTAGGCCAGGGCACCGACGCGCGGCCCCGCCAGATAACCGAACATAGACAGGTCAGGCGCCAGGATAAGCAATCCGAAGAGCCACCAGGTTATGCCGGTTGAAGCGTAGAAGACGACAGCAGCCGCCGCAACGATGGCCCATTCGAGCCGGATTGTCAGGTCGAGGGGTTTCATTCCTGGCCGATCATTCTTGGCCGATCATTCCGGCCTTGCCGTTTGTTCGGGCGTCGCCGTTCATTCGCAGCGCTTGGGGCGCAGCCTCACCACGATGTCGACATTGGCGATCTCCATCCCCTCCGGCGGCTCCGGCAGGTTGGCAACCGTCACCGGACCGCTGTCGATGTCGAATATGCGGTTTTCACCTTCGATGTAGAAATGGTGGTGATCGGAAGTGTTGGTGTCGAAATAGGTCTTCGCGCCCTCGACGGCGAGGATGCGCAACAGGCCCGCCTGGGTGAACTGGTGAAGGGCATTGTAGACGGTGGCCAGCGACACCGGCACGCCGGCGGCGACCGCCTCCTCGTGCAGTTCCTCGGCCGACAGATGGCGGTCGCCCTTGGCGAAAAGCAGGTCGGCCAGCGCAATGCGCTGGCGCGTCGGCCTCAGGCCGGCTTCACGGACCCGCTTGTCCACAGCGACATTTTCCTTCCGACCGTCCAGGCCCATCTTCTCGTCGAACCCCACAGTTCCGCCCTAAGACACGCCCAGAATGGCAAAAAAATGAATGTCTGCCGAAACCGGACCCCTGCTGACATATATTCTGTCGTCCGAATGCGATCAATAGCGCGCATTGACCCGAGCAGACGAGCAGGTTAAGCGCAAACGCCGGTTTCCGGCCTGAAACAGATTGTGTTAGGAAACCAACGACAAGGGCGCCCGATAGCCCGGAACGATGTGGGGACGAAATTGATGGCGGGTTCGAAATCCAGCTACAACTACGACGAATTGCTGGCCTGCGCCCGCGGCGAACTGTTCGGACCGGGCAATGCCCAGCTTCCCTATCCGCCCATGCTGATGTTCGACCGCATCACAGAGATCAGCCAGACAGGCGGCGCCTTCGACAAGGGCTTCATCCGCGCGGAATTCGACATCAAACCGGACCTGTGGTTCTTTGCCTGCCATTTCATCGGCAATCCGATCATGCCCGGATGCCTCGGCCTCGACGCCATGTGGCAATTGACGGGCTTCTATCTCGGCTGGCTCGGCGAACCCGGCAAGGGAATGGCGCTGTCGACAGGCGAGGTAAAATTCAAGGGCATGGTGACGCCGTCGGTGAAAAAGGTCGAGTATGGGATCGACTTCAAGCGCGTGATGCGCGGCCGGCTGGTACTCGGCATCGCCGATGGCTGGCTGAAGGCGGATGGCGAACCCATATACGCGGCAACGGATTTGAAGGTCGGTCTGTCCAAGCAGTCGGCGGTCGGCTGACCGGCATCACCGGCTGACCCCTGGAAGGAGTTGCGAATGAGACGTGTCGTAGTCACAGGCCTCGGCATCGTGTCGTCGATCGGCAACAATGCCAACGAGGTTCAGACCTCGCTGCATGACGCCAGATCCGGCATCAGCTTCTCCGATTCCTTTGCCGAGCATGGTTTTCGCTGCCATGTCTGGGGAGCGCCGACGCTCGATCCATCCGCCATGATCGATCGTCGTGCGATGCGCTTCCTGTCGAAAGGTGCCGCCTGGAACCACGTCGCCATGGATCAGGCGATCGCGGATGCCGGCCTCAGCGAGAGCGACATCACCAATGAGCGCACCGGCATCGTCATGGGATCGGGCGGACCATCCACCAGCACCATCGTCGAGGCGGCAGAGATCACGCTGAAGAACGGCAGCCCCAAGCGCATCGGTCCGTTCGCGGTGCCGAAAGCGATGTCGTCGACCGCATCGGCAACGCTTGCCACGTGGTTCAAGATCCACGGCGTCAACTACTCGATCTCGTCGGCCTGCTCGACCTCGGCGCATTGCATAGGCAATGGCTACGAACTGATCCAGTGGGGCAAGCAGGACATGGTCTTTGCCGGCGGCCACGAGGACCTCGACTGGACGATGTCCGACCTGTTTGACGCCATGGGCGCCATGTCGTCGAAATTCAACGACCGGGCATCCGCCGCCTCGCGCGCCTATGACGCCAATCGCGATGGCTTCGTCATCGCCGGTGGCGCCGGCGTGCTGGTGCTGGAAGAGCTGGAACATGCCAAGGCGCGCGGCGCCAAGATCTATGCCGAGATCGTCGGTTACGGCGCGACTTCGGACGGCTTCGACATGGTGGCGCCATCCGGCGAAGGCGCGGTCCGCTGCATGCGCCAGGCAATGGCGACGGTTTCCACGCCGGTCGACTACATCAACACCCATGGCACGTCGACGCCCGTGGGAGATTCCAAGGAAATGGCCGCGATCCGCGAGGTTTTCGGCCAAGAGATGCCGTACATCACGTCGACGAAATCGCTGACCGGCCACTCGCTGGGCGCCGCCGGCGTACAGGAGTCCATCTACTCGATCCTGATGATGCAGGGCGGTTTTATCGGCGAAAGCGCTCATATCGAGACCCTCGACCCCGAATTCGAGGGTATGCCAATCGTGCGAAAGCGCATCGACAACGCCAAGATCGACACTGTTTTGTCAAATTCGTTCGGCTTCGGTGGCACCAACGCAACGCTCATTTTCCAGCGCTATTCCGCATAAGGCCAGCGTTGTTTTCATAAGGATTGGCGGCCATGGACGGATTGATGAAGGGCAAGCGCGGGCTCGTCATGGGTGTCGCCAACGATCATTCGATCGCCTGGGGCATCGCTCGGAAATTGTCCGAACATGGAGCGGACCTTGCCTTCACCTATCAGGGTGACGCCTTCGGGCGCCGGGTCAAGCCACTCGCCGACAAGCTCGGCGCCTCGCTGGTCGTGCCGTGCGACGTCGAGGACAGCGCTTCGGTCGCCGCCACCTTCGAGACCCTGGGCAATGCCTGGGGCGGGCTTGATTTCGTCGTCCACGCCATCGGCTTTTCCGACAAGAACGAACTGAAGGGCCTCTACGCTGACACCAGCAGAGACAATTTCGTCCGCACCATGGTGATCTCCTGCTTTTCCTTCACCGAGATCGCCCGCCATGCGGCCGCCTTGATGAAGGACGGCGGATCGATGATCACGCTGACCTATGCGGGCTCGGTTCGTGTCATGCCGAACTACAATGTCATGGGCGTCGCCAAGGCCGGGCTTGAGGCCAGTGTGCGTTACCTCGCCAACGACTACGGTCCGCGCGGCATCCGGGTGAACGGCATATCGGCTGGACCGGTGCGCACGCTCGCTGGCGCCGGGATTTCCGATGCGCGCCACATGTTCTCCTACCAGCAGCGCAACTCGCCGCTGCGCCGCACAGTGACCATCGACGAGGTCGGCGGTTCCGCGCTTTATCTGTTGTCCGATCTGTCTTCGGGCGTTACCGGCGAAATCCACTATGTCGATTCCGGCTATCACATCGTTTCCATGCCGACGCTCGATGAATTGAAGCAGACCGATGGCGGGCGAGACTAATACCTGGCTCCCAAAAGTGCGCAGGCGTTTTGGGACGGCGACGCGCATAAAACAAAAGCTTAAAATGCGCCGACGAAATCCGTTTCAACGCGACGCGCTTTAGTCCGCACATGAAATACTTCCGGTCCAATAAAATTGGACGCATTCGCGGAAACTCATTTTAAGGACATATCCGCTAGAAAGCCCTGTACTCTGGGGACCTTTCAATGTCGGCCGTCAGCAACCCGAAGCGAACACCTGTGTTCCGGCTGCTCACCATAGCAAGCTCGGGTATCGGTAGTTTCGTCCTCGGACTCTGGGGCCTGAAGCATGGTCTCAGCGATAGTTTTGCCGGGATATCGGCGGACATGATGGTCGCGATGATGGCCGCCTTGTGCGCGCTGGCGGCGTCGGTGGCCGCGATGTCCTTCTTCGCCGGCGTCGATGAATCGGCGGATTTCGTCTTCGAGGAAACCCAATTCGACAAGCTGACCGGCCTGCTGGCACGTCCGGCGATGGTCGGCAAGATCGCCGAGGCGGCATGCGCGACGAGCCGGACCGGCGAGCCGGTGTTCCTCATCGACATCGACATCGATCGGTTCAAGCAGATCAACGACGCCATCGGCTACAGCCAGGGCGACGAGTTGATCCGTGAGTTCACCAAGCGATTGAAGACTTGCCTGCCGCAACGCGCGGTGATCGGACGTATCGGCGCCGGTGAATTCGCAATCCTCCTCCCCGACAATCAGGTGTCAGGGTCACTGGAAAGTGCCATCGAGAGGCTCATCGACGAGATGATGGAGCCCTATGAGCTCAGCACGCACATGCAATCGGTCAGCCTGTCGGTGGGTATCGTGGCGATGCCAAAGGACGGTGTCGATCCCGTCCTCATCCTGCGCCGCTCCAATCTGGCACTGCAGAATGCGCGCGCCAGCGGCCTCGGCAACTGGTCGGTCTTCCACGCGGAAATGGGCAGGGTCGCCGACCATCGCCAGTGGGTCGAATCCGAGCTGAACGTTGCCTTCGAGCGGGGCGACTTCGACCTTCACTACCAGCCGCAGTTCGATCTCCCGACCGGCCGCATCGTCGGCTATGAGGCGCTGATCCGCTGGCGGCATCCCGAACGCGGCATGATCCCGCCGATGGAGTTCATTCCGATCGCCGAGGAAACCGGCATGATCGGTCCGATCGGAGAATGGGTGCTGCGCAAGGCCTGCAGCGACGCGCGCCATCTGCCCGAAGACTGCTTTGTCGCCGTCAACATCTCGCCCGTGCAGTTCATGACCAAGGACTTCGTCGGTATCGTGCGCGACACCATGACCAGCACCGGCATCAAGCCGTCGCGGCTGGAACTGGAAGTGACCGAGACGGCGATGATGCAGGACCGCGACCGCGCCGCCACCATCCTGAAGGAGTTGGCAGACATGGGCATCTCGGTTGCCGTCGACGATTTCGGCACCGGCTATTCCAATCTGAGCTACCTGATCGACTTCTCGTTCGGCAAGCTGAAGATCGATCGCTCGTTCGTCAGCCGCCTCGACACGGACTCCAGCTCCGGCGCAGTCGTTTCGACCATCGTCGGGCTTTCGCGCGCACTTGGCGTCAGCATCATCGCCGAAGGCGTCGAAACCGAAAGCCAGGCGACGCTGCTTAGGGCAGCCGGCTGCGAAGTGGTGCAAGGCTACCTGTTCGGCAGGCCGGCGCCACTCAGGTTCAGGGTCGGTGACGCTCACGTCACCGACGAGACGCGGCGCGTCGCCAATCTGCATTGAACGCGGCGCCGGATCTGCTCTCTCGAGCATGATCTTTTTCGAAAACCGGTTCCCACTTTTCGGGATCAAGCTTTAACGACGCGCGACAAGCACCTTGAATATGCCGTCGTGGGCGAGCTCTGCATGGCTCGAAAAAGCAGCCGACAGCACCGGCTCATAGGGAAGCTGGCGGTTGGCAACCATGAACAGCCGCCCGCCGGGCTTCAGGGCCTTGGCCGCCGCGCGGATCATGCCGGCGCCGATCTCAGGCTCGGCCGCGCGGCTGCGGTGAAAGGGCGGGTTCATGGCGATCGCGTCGTAGCGCTTCTCGACCGGCTCCTTCAGCAGATCAGTCCAGAAGAATTCCCTGGTGATCGACTGACCAACCGCTGCCAGATTGAGCTTTGCGGCTTCGAGCGAGGCGAAGTCCGCCTCATAGAGGTCGAGCGCCGAGATGCCCGGCGCCCGGGCGGCTATCTCGGCAGCCACATACCCCCAGCCGGCGCAGAAATCGGCAACGCTCCCACGCAGATCATTGGGCAGGTTCTCGACCAGCAATCTCGAGCCGGTATCGATCCGGTCGAACGAAAACATGCCGGGCGCGGTGCGGAACCGGCCTTCAACAAGCAGAGCGGGATTGGCGGCGCGCAGGTTTTGCGTAGCGGCCAAATCGGCAGGACGGCGGAACCAGAAGGCAATGCCGTGATATTTCGGCAGATGCCCCTCGAGTGGCACCAGTTCGCCGACGCGCTTGCGCAGGCTGGCGATACCATCGTCCTTGCCGCCGGCAATTACGATCAACCCGCCCGGCGCCACGCGCTCAAGCGCCTCGGCGAGGCGCAATTCGTTCAGGCCGCGATGCCGGCCGGCAAGCACAAGTGCCATGTCGAAGCCACAACCTTCGGCCTGCGCGGTGACGATGAGCCCAGACGCCTGCAACGCGCGAAAATGCGGCCGGAAGCCCTGTACGAGGTGAAGTGAGGCCTCGAAGCCTTCGGGCGAGCGAAAGCCCGGTTCAGCGCCGAGAAACAAGGCGCGATCGCCCTTTCCCGGCAAAGGAACAGCCTCGGCCTCGAAGGGATGAAAAAGCGTCTTCAGCGGCTCGGCGGACATAGCTCGATCTCGAAACGAGGCCTGTCTTGGCAATTTGCCAAAATGAAACCCAGGCCGAAAATGAAAACGGGCGCGACATAAGCCGCGCCCGCTTCGATTTACGATTTCAGGCCGATCAGGCGGCGTTTTCTTCGCCTTCGGTCTTCTTGTCGCGGGCGAGTTCCTTGCCGGTGGCCTGGTCGACGACCTTCATCGACAGGCGGACCTTGCCGCGCTCGTCGAAGCCCATCAGCTTGACCCAGACCTTGTCGCCTTCCTTGACGACGTCCGAGGTCTTGGCGACCCGGTCGTTGGCAAGCTGCGAGATGTGGACGAGACCGTCACGCGGACCGAAGAAGTTGACGAAAGCGCCGAAGTCGGCGGTCTTGACGACTGTACCTTCGTAGATCTCGCCGACTTCCGGCTCGGCGACGATGGTGTGGATCCACTTCTTCGCCGCCTCGATCTCCTTGGCGTTCGACGAAGCAATCTTGACCGTGCCGTCGTCCTCGATGTTGATCTTGGCGCCGGTCTTTTCGACGATCTCGCGGATGACCTTGCCGCCCGAGCCGATAACGTCGCGGATCTTGTCGGTCGGGATGTGCATGACTTCGATGCGCGGCGCGAACTCACCGAGTTCCGAACGCGCGCCGGAGAGCGCGTGGCCCATTTCGCCGAGGATATGCAGGCGGCCGTCCTTGGCCTGGCCAAGCGCGATCTGCATGATCTCCTCGGTGATGCCGTCGATCTTGATGTCCATCTGCAGCGAGGTGATGCCGTTGGCGGTGCCGGCGACCTTGAAGTCCATGTCGCCGAGGTGATCCTCGTCGCCAAGGATGTCGGAGAGAACGGCGAAACGCTCGCCTTCCTTGATCAGGCCCATCGCGATACCGGCAACTGGCTTGGCCAGCGGCACGCCGGCATCCATCAGCGCCAGCGAGGTGCCGCAGACGGTCGCCATCGACGACGAGCCGTTGGACTCGGTGATCTCCGAAACGACGCGCAGCGTGTAGGGGAACTGGTCAGCGCTCGGCAGCATCGGGCGGATGGCGCGCCAGGCGAGCTTGCCATGGCCGATCTCGCGGCGGCCCGGCGAACCCATGCGGCCGGTTTCACCGACGGAGTAGGGAGGGAAGTTGTAGTGTAGGAGGAACTTCTCCTTGTACATGCCGGTCAGCGAATCGACATACTGCTCGTCCTCGCCGGTGCCGAGCGTGGCAACGACCAGCGCCTGGGTCTCGCCGCGGGTGAACAGCGCCGAACCGTGGGTGCGCGGCAGGACGCCGACTTCGGAGACGATCTTGCGGACCGTCTTGAGGTCGCGGCCATCGATGCGCGAGCCGGTGTCGAGGATGTTCCAGCGCACGACCTTGGCCTGGAGTTCCTTGAACACGGCGCCGATCTGCTCGGACGTGTACTTGGCGTCTTCGCCTTCAGCCGGAGCAAACGCGGCCTTGACCTTCGCCTTGACGGCGTCGACGGCGGCGTAGCGCTTCTGCTTGTCGGTGTTCTTGTAGGCATCGCGAAGCTCGCCTTCGACGATCTTCAGCATTTCGGCTTCGAGCGCGGAATAGTCCGGCGCGGTGAAGTCGCGCGGCTCCTTGGCGGCGACTTCGGCCAGCTTGATGATGGCGTCGATGACCGGCTGGAAGCCCTTGTGGCCGAACATGACGGCGCCGAGCATCAGCTCTTCGCCAAGTTCCTTGGCTTCGGACTCGACCATCAGAACGGCGTCGGTGGTGCCGGCGACGACGAGGTCGAGCTTGGATTCCTGCATCTCGTCGACATGCGGGTTGAGCACGTATTCGCCGTTGATGTAGCCGACGCGAGCGCCGCCGATCGGGCCCATGAAGGGAACGCCCGAAAGGGTCAGGGCCGCCGAGGTGGCGACGATCGACAGGATGTCGGGATCGTTCTCGAGATCATGCTGGACGACGGTCACGACGATCTGGGTGTCGTTCTTGTAGCCAGCGGCGAAAAGCGGGCGGATCGGGCGGTCGATGAGGCGGGAAACCAGCGTTTCCTTTTCGCTCGGGCGGCCTTCGCGCTTGAAATAGCCGCCTGGGATCTTGCCGGCGGCGTAGGTCTTTTCCTGGTAGTTGACGGTCAGCGGGAAGAAGTCGAGACCTGGCTTCGGCTCCTTCATCGAAACGACGGTGGCGAGAACCTTGGTCTCGCCGTAGGTCGCGAGCACCGCGCCGTCGGCCTGGCGCGCGATCTTGCCGGTTTCGAGGATGAGCGGACGACCGCCCCATTCGATTTCCACTTTGTGGTGATTGAACATATCTTGTCCTTAATAAGCGGAAAGGGCCGCGCCGTTTCACGGTGCGCGGATGCCCTTTCCCTGGCTTCCTTTCTCGGGCAGCCACGGGCAAGACAACGGGAAGCTCGGGTGATTTCAGCGCGGCGAGCGCGCGAGCGTCCTGCAATCCTGCCCCATGACCGTCCATGGGCGGTTTCGAGTGGCCCTCTGCACGCTCGAAACCGGGTCTGGCCAGTCGATACGACTGGCAGAATGCGCGACCGGCGGGCCCTCCGAAGAAAGCCCGCCGGTCAATTCGTCAACGGCGCAGACCGAGCTTCTCGATCAGCGTCTGGTAGCGCGCGTCGTCCTTGCGCTTGAGATAATCAAGCAGGCTGCGGCGCTGGGAGACGAGAGCGAGCAGACCACGGCGGGAATGGTTATCCTTCTTGTGGTCCTTGAAATGGTCGGTCAGGTTCTTGATGCGCTCGGAAAGGATGGCCACCTGGACTTCCGGAGACCCGGTATCGCCCTTGGCGGTTGCGAATTCACCCATCAATTCCTGTTTGCGCTCGGCAGTAATCGACATCGTGTTTTTCCTTATCTGTTTGAGGAAACGGGTCGCCCTCAGCCGGGATGTCGTCCAGCAGGGGCCGGTGCAAGCAAAGCGTCATAGCGCTATGCTGCGGCGCGTATAGTGCAATTCCCGGGAAAACACCAGCCCAATTCACAAGCCGGCTTTTCAGCCCAAAATGACAGGTTTTATCCTTGTTATAGCCATTTCTTCCATTTGAAGAAGGCGATCAGCCCAAACGCGACAAGCGCCATGAACAGCAACGATGCCGGATAGCCATAATAGGCTTTCAGCTCCGGCATGTTCCAGGGCGAAGACTCCGGATCGAAATTCATGCCCCAGATGCCGACCAGGAAGGTGAGCGGCATGAAGATGACCGAGACGATGGTGAGGTAGCTGATGACGTCGTTGGTGCGCGCCTGACTCAGCGACAGATGCATCTCGATCAGGCCGGTCAGCATATCGCGCTGGGTTTCGACCAGTTCGATCAGCCTGAGCGAATGGTCGAGGGTGTCGTTGAGAAAGATCTTGGTCTCAGCCTTCACATAAGGCACGTCGTTGCGGATCAGCGTTGCCAGCGCATCGCGCATTGGCCACAGCACCCCCTTCAGCACATTGGCATCGCGCCGCAATTCATGCAGCTGCCGCATTTGATGCTTGTGCGTCGTGTGCAGCATTTCGTCCTCGATGCCGTCGACCATGTCGCCGGCGGCCTCGATCGGCGGGAAATAGCTGTCGACGACAGCGTCGATCAGCGCGTAGGCGAGGTAGTCGGCGCCGCGCGCGCGCAACCGGTTGGGTGCCGAGCTCTCGATGCGCTTGCGTACGGGATTGAACGGATCGCCTTCACGCTCCTGGAAGGTGACGACGAAGTTGTTGCCGAAGAAGACGGCGATCTGCTCGTAGCGGTGCGACGTGACATCATCAATCATCCTGACGACGACGAAGGCATGATCCTCGAAGAAGTCGACCTTCGGCCGCTGGCCGGTGTTGACGACGTCCTCCAACGCCAGCGGATGCAGGCTGAAAATGCGGCCGATCTCCTCGATCAGCGGAATGTTGGCGAGGCCGGTGCAGTCCAGCCAGATGACCGGCCATTTGTCGCAATGAGTGTTCAGGTCGTCGATGCTGGCATTTTCGATGGTCTTGAATTTCTGCGGCGAGATGAGGGTCAGCCGCAGTTCCGAGCGCCGCGCCGCCGGATCGGCGATCAGCGTGCCGGGCGACGCCCCGACCGGCGGCCGCCGCGTCTTCACCGGCGCCCGCTTTTTCACCGCCTCGGCCTTTTCCATATGCCCCTCGAGCGCAAAGTCGACCTGAAGTTAGAACCTCGTTTTGTCGCAATTCCGGACGGAAAACCGCCCTCGCTTTTCCTGGAATTGCATTGGCCGTCAGCCGGCAAAGACCCGCTTGGGCTTGAACATGCCTTGCTCGATGGCACCGATGGCGACCAGCTTGCCGCGCGCCGTGGCGCAGGCTTCCTCGGCTTCCACTGGTGCGTCGCGGCCGCGGATGATGACCGGATTGCCGAGGCGGATCTTCGTCGCCGCGTCGTCGCTGATGGCGACCTGCGGCAGGCAGTCAAGGGCAGCGGATGTATCCACCAGAAGCGCGTCGATGGCGTCGAAGTCGATTGGCGCTGCCACCGCGCCAGCGGCTTCAACCGTGTCAGCGGCATCTGTCGCGTCCGGGTCGTCTTCACCCGGCACGCCGAAACGGGCGGCCTCCAGTTCGGCGATGGTGACGAAGTCCTCCGGTGTGAACGGCTCGACCTCGACCCGGCGCAGTTCGGAAATATGGCCGAAACAGCCGAGATCGCGGCCCATGTCGCGGGCCAGCGAGCGCACATAGGTGCCCTTGCCGCATTCGACTTCGAAAACAGTATGGTCGGCATCGTGCTCGACAATATCGAGCCGGCCGATCTCGACCTCTCGTGCGGGTATGTCGACCGTCGCGCCGTCACGGGCCAGATCATAGGCGCGCTCGCCCGATATCTTGATGGCCGAGAATTGCGGCGGCGTCTGCATGATAACGCCGGTGTATTTCGGCAGCAGCGCAAGCACCTCGGCTTCCGCCGGACGCAGGTCCGAGTTCTTCGTCACCGGACCCTCGAGGTCATCGGTCGAACGCTCCTGCCCCCAGGCAACGGTGAAGCGATAAATCTTGGCGCCGTCCTGCACGTAAGGCACGGTCTTGGTGGCTTCGCCAAGCGCGATCGGCAGCATGCCGGACGCCAGCGGATCGAGCGTGCCGGCGTGGCCGGCCTTTTCCGCCTGGAACAGCCATTTGATCTTGGAGACGGCTTCGGTCGAACCCATCCCGACCGGCTTGTCCAGGACCAGCCAGCCCGAGATCGGCCGGCCCTTCTTCTTGCCGCGACGCGCCACTATTCGGTGTCCTTGTTGTCGTCTTTGTCCTGGCCTTCGGAACCGAGATCGCGCGCCACTTCGGGCGACTTCAAGAGATCGTTGATCCTGGCGAAATTGTCGAAGGAGGTGTCCAGCTTGAAGCGGAACTCCGGCATGAACTTCATCTGCCGCAGCGCGCCGGAGACACGGCCACGCACGAACTTCGCATGCTTGTTCAGCGCCTCGACCACCGCATCGGTATCCTTGGCGCCGAGCGGCGAGACGAAAGCGGTGGCGACCTTCAGGTCGGGCGACATGCGCACTTCCGAGACCGAAACCACGGTGTTCTCGATCAGCGGATCGATGATCTCGCCGCGCTGCAAGGTTTCGGACAAGGCATGGCGCACTTGTTCGGCGACGCGCAGCATGCGCTGGGATGGGCTGGATGTGGTTGGACGGGGCATTTTTCTCGATCCTGAAAGCGTGAGGCGCGGGATGGAACCGTGCCGCATGTCTCATATGGTCATTCTCAATAGGACCTGCTCAATAGACTTGGGGGCGGCGGTCTTTCGACCACCGCCCGGTATCGACAAGTCACTCGAACTCAGAGCGTACGGGTCACCATCTCGACGCGGAAGCACTCGATGATGTCGCCGACGCGCATGTCTTCGTAGTTCTGGAAGGCCATGCCGCACTCCTGGCCGCCGGGAACTTCCGCAACCTCGTCCTTGAAGCGCTTCAGGGTCTTCAGCGTGCCTTCGTGGATGACGACGTTGTCGCGGATCAGACGCACGCCCGCACCACGCTCGACCTTGCCTTCGGTGACACGGCAGCCGGCGATCTTGCCAACCTTGGTGATGTCGAAGATTTCGAGGATCTGCGCATTGCCGATGAAGGTCTCGCGACGCTCCGGCGACAGCAGGCCCGACAGAGCCGCCTTCACGTCATCCACAAGGTTGTAGATGATCGAGTAATAGCGGATCTCGATGCCCGCGGCAGCGGCGGCGGCACGTGCCTGCACGTTGGCACGAACGTTGAAGCCGATGATCGCCGCACCCGAAGTCTCCGCCAGCGACACGTCGCTCTCGGTGATGGCACCGGCGCCGGCATGGACGATGCGCGCACGCACTTCGTCGGTGCCGAGCTTGTCGAGCGCCGCGTTGATCGCCTCGATCGAACCCTGCACGTCGCCCTTGATGACCAGCGGGAATTCCTTCAGCCCGCTCGTCTGCAACTGCGACATCATCTGTTCGAGCGAACCGCGCTGACCGGCATGCTTGGCAACCGCCTTCTCGCGCGCCAGACGCTGGCGATATTCGGTGATCTCACGGGCACGGGCTTCATTGTTGACCACGGCGAAGCGGTCGCCGGCCTGCGGGGTTCCCTGCAGGCCAAGCACTTCGACCGGCATCGCCGGCGGCGCTTCCTTGATCTGCCCGCCACGATCGTTGACCAGCGCGCGCACCCGGCCCCATTCGTTGCCGGCGACAAGGATGTCACCCGGCATCAGCGTGCCGGTCTGCACCAGCACGGTGGCGACGGGGCCACGGCCCTTGTCGAGTTGGGCCTCGATAACGACACCCTCGGCGGTACGGTCCGGATTGGCCTTGAGGTCGAGGATTTCGGCCTGCAGCAGGATCGCCTCGAGCAGCTTGTCGAGATTGGTGCCCTTGGTCGCCGACACTTCGACGTCCAGCACTTCACCGCCCATGGATTCGACGAAGACCTCGTGGCGCAGCAGTTCGGAGCGCACCTTCTGCGGATCGGCATCATGCTTGTCGATCTTGTTGATCGCCACGATGATCGGAACGCCGGCCGCCTTGGCGTGGCTGATCGATTCGATCGTCTGCGGCATGACGCTGTCGTCGGCCGCAACCACCAGGATGGCGATGTCGGTCGCCTGGGCGCCACGAGCACGCATCGCCGTGAAGGCAGCGTGGCCGGGCGTGTCGATGAAGGTGATCTTGTGACCATTCTTCTCGACCTGGTAGGCGCCGATATGCTGGGTGATGCCACCGGCTTCGCCGGAGACGACATTGGCATTGCGGATGGCGTCGAGCAGCGAGGTCTTGCCGTGATCGACATGGCCCATGATCGTCACGACGGGCGGACGCGTCACCAGGTCCTCGGCATTGTCGGCGATGTTGAACAGGCCTTCCTCGATGTCGGACTCGGCGACGCGGCGGACGGTGTGGCCGAATTCGGTGGCAACCAGCTCCGCGGTATCGGCGTCGATGACGTCGCCCGGCTTCAGGATCTGGCCCTGCTTCATGAAGAACTTGACCAGATCGACCGCACGCTCGGACATGCGTTGCGCAAGTTCCTGGATGGTGATGGTCTCTGGCAAGATCACTTCGCGCATGACTTTCTCGCGCGGCTCATTGTGCATCGCGCGCTTGAATTTTTCCTGGCGGCGGCGCATCGACGACAGCGAACGGGCCCGCGCGTCCTCATCGGACAATGCGGAATTCAGCGTCAGCTTGCCACGACGGCGATCTTCCTCGGCCTTGGTCGGCTTGGCCGGACGCGCCACTTCAGGCGTGACCGGACGGCGCACCGGCGCGCCAGCGCCAATCCGCTTCGGCTTGACCTCTTCCTCGTCGTCGACCGTTGCTAGTTCCGCGGCCAGCGGCGCGCGGCGACGTGCCTCTTCCTCGGCGCGACGGCGGGACTCTGCCTCGGTCTGCAACCGCGCCTCTTCCTCAGCCTGGCGGCGCGCGGATTCTTCGCGTTCGCGCTTGCGGCGCTCTTCGTCCTCGGCGCGGCGCTTGGCGTCCTCGGCAGCGCGCTGTCGGTCCTCGACCTCGCGTACCTTCGAGCCTTCGAGCGCCCTGCGGCGCGCTTCCATTTCACTGCGCGACAGTTCGTTCAGCACCATGCCGCTGCGCTCGACCGGAGGCGGCGGCGGTGGCGGCGCCTTCGGCGCTTCCTGCACGACGGGTACGGCCACAACCGCCGGCTTCGGTGTGAAGACGGGTGCGACAACCGGCTCCGGCTTGTCGCCGGGCATCGAGAACTTGCGCTTCTTGGTTTCGACGACGACCTGCTTGGTGCGGCCGTGCGAGAAGTTCTGGCGCACAGTGCCCTGTTCCATACCGGGGCGCTTTAGCGTCAAGGTCTTCTTCGGCGTCACACTCAGCGTATTGTCGTCACCCGATTTCGTATCGCTCATTCCATATCCTCTGCGGCATCATCTTCGTCAGCAACAGCCGCAAGCATTGCCAGATCGTCCGGGGAACCGCCCCGATACCGGTCGAGCGCAACCATGCGCTTCTGGACCGCCCTGCCCGCGTCTCCCGCGAGAACGGCAGCATGTATCACATTTGTACCCCCCAATGCCAAGCTCAACTCGGCCTCGGAGAAAAGTTTGTAGGCAAGGATAGCGGGCCCACCGAGATGGACCGTCGCCCGTCGCGCCTGGCTGATCTTGCGCACGCCGTCGTCGGACGCCTCGGTCGCATGGAGCACGAAAAGCGCCAATCCGCCGCGCACCGCGCTCTCGACCTTGGTGGCTCCAAGAGAAATCGCGCCTGCCTTGCGAGCAAGCCCAAGCATGCCCAGAGCGGATCTGGAAAGCAGCCCGTCGACCATGCCGCCAAGATCGGGCGGCACGACCACCTGTGCCTTGAAGGCGCGGGCAAAAAGGTTCTTCGCCGCCGCCTTGTCGATATGTAGGCGGTCGGCGGTCACCCAGCAACCACGGCCGGGCAGATTTCTCTTGATGTCGGGAACGACGGCCGAATCCGGGCCGACGACGAACCGGATCAATTCATCCGGTTCGGCCTGCCTGCGGGTGACGATGCAGGTGCGATCGTTCATCTCGTCCAAGGGCGGGTTCGGTGCGATGCGGTTTCACCTCACGCACCAACGGCTTCGTCAGCCGTTTCTTCTTCGGCTGCAAGCTCGTCTTCGGTGATCCAGCCAGCCTTGAGGCGGGCGGCCAGAACCATCTGCTCGGCATCGGCGCGTGTCACACCATGACTGGCCAGCACGCCTGGATACACTTTCGTCTCGCCGTCCTTGCGTTCCTTCCAGCCGGTCAGGTCGTCGGCGGCATAGCCGGCGAAATCCTCGATCGTCTTCACGCCGTCCTCGCCGAGCGTCACCATCATGGCGGTGGTGACGCCGGGGATTTCGCGCAATTCGTCGGAGACGCCGAGCGCCTTGCGCTTGTCGTCGTGCTCAGCTTCGATCTTCTCCAGATACTCGCGGGCGCGGGTCTGGATTTCCGAAGCGGTGTCTTCGTCGAAGCCGTCGATCGAGGCGATTTCGCCGGAATCGACATAGGCGACTTCCTCGACGCTGGTGAAGCCTTCCGAGGCCAGCACCTGGCCGACCATCTCGTCGACGTCGAGGGCTTCCATGAACAGCGACGAACGCTCGACGAATTCCTTCTGGCGACGCTCGGATTCTTCGGCCTCGGTCAGGATGTCGATGTCCCAGCCGGTCAACTGCGAAGCGAGCCGCACGTTCTGGCCGCGGCGGCCGATGGCCAATGACAGCTGGTCGTCTGGAACCACGACTTCGATGCGTTCGGCATCCTCGTCGAGCACGACCTTGGCGACTTCCGCAGGCTGCAGCGCGTTGACGATGAAGGACGCGGCCGAAGGCGACCACGGAATGATGTCGATCTTCTCGCCCTGCAATTCGCCGACGACGGCCTGGACGCGGCTGCCGCGCATGCCGACGCAGGCGCCGACCGGATCGATCGAGGAATCACGCGAGATGACGGCGATCTTGGCGCGAGAACCGGGGTCGCGGGCGACCGACTTGATCTCGATGATGCCGTCATAGATTTCCGGCACTTCCATCGTGAAGAGCTTGGCCATGAACTGCGGATGGGTGCGCGACAGGAAGATCTGCGGGCCGCGCTGCTCGCGGCGCACGTCGTAGACATAGGCGCGGACGCGGTCGCCATATTTGTAGTTTTCGCGCGGGATCAGTTCGTCGCGACGGATGATCGCCTCGCCACGGCCGAGATCGACGATGACGTTGCCATATTCGACACGCTTGACGGTGCCGTTGACGATTTCGCCGATGCGGTCCTTGTATTCGTCATACTGGCGGTCGCGCTCGGCCTCACGCACCTTCTGCACGATGACCTGCTTGGCCGACTGGGCGGCGATGCGGCCGAAATCCATCGGCGGCAGCTGTTCGGCGATGAAGTCGCCGAGCTGGGCGTCGGGATTGCGCTCGCGCGCCGAAGAAATGGCGATCTGGGTGGCGTAGTCGTCGACCTTCTCGACCACTTCCATCAGCCGCTGCAGCTTCATCTCGCCGGTGTTCGGGTTGATGTCGGCGCGGATGTTGGTCTCCTGGCCGTAACGCGAACGCGCCGCCTTCTGGATCGCATCGGCCATGGCGGCGATGACGATCGACTTGTCGATCGACTTTTCACGCGCGACCGCATCGGCAATCTGCAGCAGTTCAAGCCTGTTGGCGCTTACAACCATCGTTTTTCTCCCGAGCCTGTTTGCCGGACCTTTGCGCCCGGCAGCTCAATCATAGTTCCTGTTCGGTTTCGTTTTCCGCGCCGGCATCCGCACCCTCGGGCGCATCATCGTCCGGTTCGCCGTGGCGTTTCTTGGCTTCCTTGCGCGCCCTGTTGTCTTTCGACAGGGCATCGCGAATGAGATCGTCGGTCAGGATCAGGCGCGTTTCGGAAATCGCGTCATAGGGGACCCGCACCGTCGGCTCCTCGCCATAGGCGGCCTTTTCGCGCTCGATCAGCACATCGTTGTCACCGGCCTCGACGATCTTGCCCTTGAACCGCTTGCGGTCGGCGACGATGATCGACGTCTCCATCTTGACCAGATGGCCGGTCCAGGTCGCGAAATCCGATTTGCGGACCAGCGGCCGGTCGATGCCGGGCGAAGAGACTTCGAGGTGATAGGCCTTTTCGATCGGATCATCGACGTCGAGGGCCGGCGACACCGCGCGGCTGACCTCTTCGCAGTCCTCGACGGTCATGGTGCCGTCCTCGCGCTCGGCCATGATCTGCAGCGTCAGGCCGTTCTGGCCCGACAGATGCACCCGCACGAGGCGGAAGCCGATGCCGCGCAGAACCGGCTGGACGATCAGCGCGATGCGCGCATCGATGCCGCTTTCGCGGATGATGCGGTCGTCGCCTTCGCTTGCCGTTGCAGTCATTCGATCCCTGTCGTTCTACCCGAAGCTACCGGCAGGTAATAAAAAAGAGCGGGACCGGGTGGACCCACTCTTCGTCATACCGACCAAGAATTTGAGGCTGATATAACCGATCATGGCCGCTGTTTCAAGCCCGCCGTACCCGCACGGACAAAAGCCGTGGCAACGCCAGTGTTGCGCCACACGCATGGCCTCCATGCGGCAGTACCCCTGTGAGCCTCAACGCTGCATCACCATCTATGTTGCATCGCACAAAGATGACGACATGTCACAGCAGCGAAAGGATACGACCATGACCAACCGCAAGATTCTATCCGCCATAGGCGATCTCTTCACGACATTTGGCAGTGCAGTCGCTGCGTCGCGTTCCGTGGAAGCCGGCCGTAGGCCGCGCGCGGACGACCTGCGCAAGCTCGGCATGGATCCGGCTGTCTTCAACAGGATCGGCCGTTTCTAAGGATTTGGTGGGCTGACGACGCACGCGCTTGCCGCCGGCTCACGCCGGAGGCCGCGTGCGGTCGGCCCGTTTAGGTCCTGATGAAGGTAAGATAGGCGGGCTGCCGGCCCTCACGAATGGCTTTCGCCTCGTAACGCGTACCCGGCCAGCCATCGTAGGGCCGATGCCAATCCGCCGCCTCCGAGGCCTGCCACGCGAATGCGCCATGCACCCGACAGTGCAGCAAGGTCCAGTTCACATAGGTGTCGATATCGGAGGCGAAGCGGAATTTTGAACCCGGCTTCAGCACGCGCGCGAAACGGTCGAGATTGATCGGGCTGACGAAACGGCGCTTCCAGTGCTTCTTCTTCGGCCACGGATCCGGATAGAGAAGGTCGATGCCGGCGAGCGAGGCTTGCGGCAGCCAGTCGAGCAGCCGGGTGGCGTCGTCATCATAGACCCTGAGATTGGCAAGCGGCTTTTCCCTCACCGCCATCATCATCTTGGCCATGCCGTTGACGAAGGGCTCGACGCCGATAAAGCCAATCGATGGCGCCTCGGTGGCGCGATGCAGGAGATGTTCGCCGCCGCCGAAGCCGATTTCGAGACGAACCGCCGAAACATCCGCTTCAAACAGGGTGCTGAGATCTGCCGGCGGTTCAGCTGTCAGATCGAGCCGATATGTGCCAAAGCCGCTTTCCAGTGCGGCCGCCTGCTGCGGACGCATGGTCTTGCCGCGCCGGCGACCGAAGAAGGCTTCGGTCGCGCGGCTTGGTCTGTCCTTCGGGTCCATGGCAGGACTTTGCGGCGCCGCTGTCAGGCGGCGACCGCGTCCTTGAGCGCCTTGGCGAGATCGGTCTTTTCCCAGGAGAAGGACCCATCGCGGCCGGCCTTGCGGCCGAAATGGCCATAGGACGACGTCTTGGCGTAGATCGGCTTGTTGAGATCGAGATGGCGGCGGATGCCTGACGGCGACAGATCCATCACTGTGCGCAGCGCCTCTTCAAGCTTGGCCTCGTCGACCTTGCCGGTGCCGTGCAGGTCGACATAGACCGACAGCGGTTGGGCGACGCCGATGGCGTAGGAAAGCTGAATGGTGCAGCGGTCGGCGAGTTTCGCCGCCACGACGTTCTTGGCGAGGTAGCGCGCCGCATAGGCTGCGGAACGATCGACCTTGGTGGTGTCTTTGCCCGAAAAGGCGCCGCCGCCATGCGGTGCGGCACCGCCATAGGTGTCGACGATGATCTTGCGGCCAGTCAGCCCGGCGTCGCCATCCGGCCCGCCAATGACGAACTTGCCGGTCGGGTTGATGTACCACATGCAGTTGTCGGCGATCTTGAGCTCGCCCAGCGCCTCGCGGATATAGGGTTCGACGACCTTGCGGACCTTCTTCGAATCCCAGCTCGCATCGAGATGCTGTGTCGACAACACGATTTGCGTCGCCTCGGCGGCCTTGCCGTCGACATAGCGGACAGTGACCTGGCTCTTGGCGTCAGGACCGAGCCTGCCAGCTTCACCGCTGCCTTCGTGGCGGGCGGCGGCCAGCAGTTCGAGTATCTTGTGGCTGTAGTAGATCGGCGCCGGCATCAGATCCGGCGTCTCGCGGCAGGCATAGCCGAACATGATGCCCTGATCGCCGGCACCTTCCTCGCCCTGGCGGTCGGACGCATTGTCGACGCCCTGGCCGATATCGGGCGACTGGCCGTGCAGCAGGACCTCGATCTTCGCGTTCTTCCAGTGGAAGCCGGCCTGCTCATAGCCGATTTCACGGATCGCCTTGCGGGCTACCGACTTGAACTTCGCCGGATTGACCACCGGGTGGCCGGCGGCATCCTTGAGGATGTTGCCTTCCTTGTCCTTCTTCAGCAGCGTCTCGGGGACGCGCACCTCACCGGCGATGACGACGCGGTTGGTGGTGGCCAGCGTCTCGCAGGCGACACGGACTTTCCATGGGTCCATGCCGGTCTTCTTGGCTTCGCGATAGACCAGATCGACGATCTCGTCGGAGATCCGGTCGCAGACTTTGTCGGGATGGCCCTCGGCAACGGATTCCGAGGTAAAGAAGTAATTCTGCCGCGTCACGGGTGTCCCCTCTTGAAAAAACGATCGGCAGGCTGCCGATTTTGGCGCGCCACGTGTTAGCGGGGTGGAGCGCCGCTCGTCAAGCGGTGCTGCCGTTCTGGCATGAATGTCGATGCAGTTATCTTGTGCCACCGGCGGCAGGCTGCCGCCGGTCCAAACGGGATTGCGGATCAGTCGAGATCGTCCGTGGAGAGCGATTTGACCAAGTCAATGATCCTGCGGCGCACCTTGGCATCGGCAATCTTGACGAAGGCGCGGTTAAGCTGAAGGCCTTCAGGACTGCCGCAGAATTCGACGGCGAAAGCCATCGACGTGTCTTCGGCAAAGCCACGGCCGTGCGCGGCCTCCTGGCCGGGCGCATCCTCGAAAAAGAAGGCGACTGGCACACCGAGAATCGACGCTATCGCCTGCAGGCGGCTGGCGCCGACGCGGTTGGTGCCCTTTTCATATTTCTGAATCTGTTGAAATGTGATACCGAGATTCTCGCCCAGTTTCTCCTGGCTCATTCCGAGCATATTGCGGCGAAGCCGGATGCGACTGCCAACATGGATGTCGATCGGATTCGGTTTCTTCTTGTTGTCTTCTGTCATTTTTTCCTCGCCGAATTTTTTCGGCTTTCTCTATTTTTTCTTTGCCCAAACGACGCCGGCGGCAACTGCCCCAACAGAACGATCCACCGACTTCGAGAAAATTTCAGGCGCTTACAGTATGAGTTTCTAATGTGTGGGCTGTCAATTCACCCGTAGCCTTTGCCTTACGTTCAACAATGCGGCGGCGATGGCAAACAGCAACATGATCAGCATTCCGTTAATGCGTCTCTGGCCGGCGGATATGAACGCCTGTCCGGAAATCGGCACGCGTGCATCGATGGCGCCGCGCGCATCGATCGCCAGCGCATCGACGACGCGCCCGCGCGTATCGACGACGGCCGAGATACCGTTGTTGGCAGCACGCAACAATGGCAATCCATTCTCCACCGCACGGATCTGGGCCTGCCTGAAATGCTGATACGGCCCCGGCGTGTCACCGAACCACGCATCATTGGTAACGTTCACAATAAGCTGCGCTGACGCAGCGTCAACTGCCACCAGATCGGGAAAGATCACCTCATAACAGATAAATGGCAGCGCACGGATGCCGTCAGGCAAAGTGATGGCGTGCCGCTCGTTGCCCGCCGCAAATGTCATCGGCCCGGCAACCAGTTGCTCGATGCCGAAACGCTCAAGCAGATCGGCAAAAGGCAGGTATTCGCCGAACGGCACCAGATGAACCTTGTCGACGGCGTCGGCGATTTCACCCTTGTCGTCGATCGCCACCACGGAGTTGTAGTAGCGGCTGTCGGCATTCGCCGCCGAGCCGCCTTCCTCGCGGACGACGCCGGCGATCAGCATCTGGCCGGGACCGAGCATGTCGCCCAGCGCCGTCAATGCGTCCGGACGCTCGGTGAAGAGGAACGGCACCGAGGTCTCGGGCCACAGGATCAATTGCGGCTTTTCATGACCGGGGTCCGGCGCCTTGGCCGACAGGCCCATCAAAGTTGCGAAGATGCGGTCGCGCACCGAGGCATCCCACTTTTCCGACAGATCCACGGCCGGCTGGACGATGCGGACATCCAGGCTGTGCGTTGCCGGCTTTTCGGGAGTGGCAAGCCTGACATAGCCGAAACCGATATGGGCGGCGGCGAGGACGGCAAACAGTGCCGCGCCGAGGCGCAGATGCCGGCGCGCCACCAGCAGCGCCGGCAATGCGAAGACGAACACAGCGAGCGCGTTCATGCCGATCATGCCGGTCACCGAGACGCTCTGCATCAGCAAGGGCACGGGCATGGCCGCATAGCCGATCGCATTCCACGGAAAACCGGTGAACAGGAAGTCGCGCAGCCACTCCGCCAGCCCAAAACCAAAAGCAAGGGCGGCGATGCGGCCGATATCGCTGCTCCACAGCAGTCGGGCAACCATTGCCGCAAAGCCGTAGAAAAAGGCGAGTGCGAAGGGAATGCCGACCACCGCGAAGGGAAGCGCCCAGGCAAAGCTGTCAGCCTCGACCAGCAGTGCCGAGCCGATCCACCAGAGGCCGGCAAGGAAATAGCCGAAGCCGAACCACCAGCCGACGGCGAAGGCAGGCCGCAGGCGACGAAACAGGCTACCGGAGGCTTCGCCGGTGGCGCCATCGATCAGCCAGACCAGCAAGGGAAACGAGATGAAACACGCAGCGAAGAAATCGTAAGGGGCCTGGCCAAGCACGGCAAACGCCCCGGCGAGAAACGCCACCAGCGCGCGCCGCCAACCCCAAAGCAGAATTATCCGGCCGGCCAGGCGCTCCATGCAAACTTCCGAGTCGCGCGAATCAGGAAGCAAGATTTAACAGGCCGCGGTCCGCGCTCCAAACGCAGGATGGCTGGCTGCGATGCAAGCTCTACCGGTGCCAGCCGTCGATGCGCACGCCGCCCAGCCGTTCGGCCTCTTCACGCGAAACAGCGCGAATGGCCTGCGTGAAGGTCCAGACATGGCCTTCGGGATCCCGTGCCCGATACTGCCGTTCGCCGTAGAACTGATCCGTCGGCTCCTGGATGATCTCGGCGCCTTTTGCCCTGGCGTGCTCACAATGGCCATCCAGGCCGTCCTTCAGTCGCACATAGACTGATTGGGTATTCTTGCCGGAGATGGAAGCGGGGCTGGCGACGTAACCGGTCCATTCGGAATCGACGATGATGTAACCGTCGCCGAACCGCATCTCGGAGTGGACGAGCCTTCCATCGGCGTCGCTGACCACCATGCTGCGCTCGAAGCCGAAGGCCGTTTCCAGCCAGTCCAGCGCGGCGCGAGGGTCCCTGTAGAACACCCCAGACCCCAAGGTGGAATGCTTGAAGGGGTCCTCGATCGTCATCGGCGGGCGCYTAGGTCCTTATTTTGTCGCATGATGTTTATTCGAAAAGTCTGCAACTTTTCGGCATCATCTTTGGTCTTGTCGCATGATGTTTATCCGAAAAAGTCTGCAACTTTTCGGCATCATGCTTAAGCCTGCTCGGTGCGTGCGGCGCGCCGGCGGCGCTCGCCCTTCTGGCTCTGCACGATGCGCACGCGCTTGACGCGGCGCGGATCGGCATCAAGGACGTGGAATTCGAAGCCGGGGATGGCCTGCACCACCTCGCCGCGCGCAGGCACGCGGCCAAGCGTGTTGAAGATCATGCCGCCGATGGTATCGACATACTCACCATGTTCGCCGGCGGCGAAATCCTCGCCGATCATCTTGGCAACGTCGTCGATCTCGGCCTTGCCGTCGACGATGAACACGCCGTCGCCGCTCTGGGTGATCATCGGCTCATCGTCGTCATGCTCGTCCTCGATGTCGCCGACCACCATCTCGACGATGTCTTCCAGCGAGGCAAGGCCATCGGTGCCGCCATATTCATCGATGACCAGCGCCATCTGCGTGCGCGTCGTCTGCATGCGGCCCATCAGGTCGGAGGCAAGCATCGACGGCGGCACGAACAGCACCTGGCGGATCAGGTTGAGGTCGCCAATGGTGCGCGCGAGGTCGACCTGCGTGAGGTCGAGAACCGTGGCGGCAGGGGTTTTCCGTGTCGAGCGGCCCTTCTTGACGCGCGCGATCTTGGTGATGTGGGCCAGCACGTCGCGAATGTGCACCATGCCGCGCGGATCATCGAGCGTCTCGGAATAGACCGGCATGCGCGAATGGCCGGACTGCTCGAAGGTGCCCAGCAGATCGCCGAGCGTCGTCGTGATCTCGACCGCCTCGATATCGGCGCGCGGCACCATGACGTCCTCGACGCGCACTTCGCGCAAGCGCAGGATGTTGTTGAGCATGGCGCGTTCGCCGGGCGAGAAGGCGCCGGCGTCGCTCGCTGTTTCGGCAAGCGCCCCGGCGATTTCCTCACGCAGGCTGGTTCCGTTGCGCTGCCGGAACAGGCCCAGCACGCGGTCGAACAGGGAGGGACCGGCTGGCGATGTTTCGCTGGCAACGCTGCCGGTAACGGTACTCGGACTTGATCCCTCTTCCGACGTATCGGAAGCCTTATTCGCACTGCCGGCGTCGGGGCGGGCGGCAGTCTCTGGTTTGTCGTTCATCGTCGTCCGGTCAATTGGTCAGACGTAGTTACGCGTAGGGATCGGGAATGGCAAGCCTCGCGAGCGCTGCGCGCTCGATGGCCTCCATCGCCTCGGCCTCGGCGTCGGTCTCGTGGTCATAGCCCAAAAGGTGCAGCAGGCCATGGACCACGAGATGAGTGATATGGTTCTCGACAGGCTTGTCTTCCAGTGCCGCTTCACGCGCGACCGTCTCGGCGGCGAGCACGATGTCACCCAGCATCGGCGGCAATGGAGCGCCTTGCACAAGCGGAAAAGCCGGGAAAGACAAGACGTTGGTCGGTTTGTCCTTGCCGCGCCAGCCGGCGTTGAGGGTCCGGATATGGGCGTCGTCGGAAAAAACGAGGCTGAGTTCGGAACGCCCCGCCACGCCGGTCTCGGCAAAAGCAGCCGCGACCGCGCGATCGACCAGCCGTGTCAGGCTTGCCTCATCGGGCCAATTGCCCGCTTCTACTGATATATCAATGTCGACGGGGACCGGACGTGCCCCGTCGCCGGATATGTTGTCCTCAGGCATGAGGCCGCATCGTCACATCAATTCTCGGCGCCGAGGCCGCGCGCCAGTTTGGCATCCCGGTCATACGCCCTGACGATTTCCGCCACCAGCGGATGGCGGACGACGTCGCCGTCGTTGAAGCGTACCGTTACCGCGCCGGCTACGCCATCCAGCACGCGCAAGGCTTCGACCAGGCCCGATTTGGTGTTCGAGGGCAGGTCGATCTGGGTCGGATCGCCGGTGACGATCATGCGCGAGTTCTCGCCGAGACGGGTCAGGAACATCTTCATCTGCATCGGCGTGGTGTTCTGCGCTTCGTCGAGGATGACGGCGGCATGCGCCAGCGTGCGGCCG
Source organism: Mesorhizobium sp. P2_D1 (assembly GCF_056404455.1). Classification (NCBI taxonomy): domain Bacteria; kingdom Pseudomonadati; phylum Pseudomonadota; class Alphaproteobacteria; order Hyphomicrobiales; family Phyllobacteriaceae; genus Mesorhizobium; species Mesorhizobium sp. P2_D1. The sequence continues at coordinate 129,660 of NZ_JBFUDZ010000003.1, read as the reverse complement.
CGCATGAAGGCGAGCGGCGCGATCTCGATCACCTCCGCGGCAATGGCGCGCTCGACCTTGTCGGCGGGCATCATGTCGTAAAGCGCATCATAGAGAGGGCGCAGATAGGGATCGACCTTCTCCTTCATGTCGCCCGGCAGGAAGCCCAGCCGTTCGCCGGCCTCCACGGCCGGCCGCGACAGGATGATGCGTTCGACCATGCCGCGCTCAAGCAGCATCGCGGCATGCGCCACCGCCAAATAGGTCTTGCCGGTCCCGGCCGGGCCGATGCCGAACACCAGTTCCGACCGCTCCAGCGCGCGCATGTAGGCGTCCTGGTTGAGCGAGCGGGCATAGATCGTCTTCTTGCGGGTGGCGATTTGGGCGGCAGAGACCTTGCCCTTGCGTTCCAGCGTCGGCAAGGTCAGCTGATCGTCGGCGGCAATCGCCATGCGCACGGCGCCGTCGACGTCGGACTGGCCGATATCGACGCCCTTCTGGAGAATGCCGTAGAGATTGTCCAAAGCCCGGCGGGCCTGCTCGGCGGCCGACGCCGAGCCCTTGATCGTCAGCTGGTTGCCGCGCGAGCGGATGTCGACGCCGAGCTTCTGCTCGAGCCTGGCCAGGTTCTCGTCGAACTGACCGTAAAGGGCGCTGGCAAGCTTGTTGTTGTCGAAAGTCAGAACGATGTGCGCCATGTCAGAAGCCCCAGACGCCGGTGCCGGGGGCAGGCTCTTCACTTCTGCAGCGCTCAACCGTCTCTCCTCATCTGCCGAGACCCTCAGGCCAATTCGGCGAACAGGCTGTTGTAGCCCGTCTTCGTGATTCGCACCTGGATAATGTCACCGATTTCGCCGGCCTTTTCATCAACAATAACGGGCTGCAGCCAAGGTGAGCGGCCGACCTTCTGGCCGGCCTGGCGGCCGGGCTTCTCGATCAGCGTGTCGATGGTGYTGCCGACGAGGCTTGCGCCGAAATCCTGCTGCTGCTTCAGAAGTAAGGCCTGCAGCCGCTGCAGGCGCTCATCCTTGACCGTTTCCGGCACATGGTCGGCCATCTCGGCGCCCGGCGTGCCGGGACGCGGCGAGTATTTGAACGAGAAAGCCGAGGCATAGTTCACCTGGCGCACCAGTTCCATGGTCGCCTCGAAATCCGCCTCGGTCTCGCCGGGGAAGCCGACGATGAAGTCGCCGGAAAGCGCGATATCCGGTCGCGCGGCACGAATGCGGTCGAGCAGCGTCAGATAATCCTTCGCGGTGTGCCTGCGGTTCATCGCCTTGAGGATGCGGTTGGACCCGGATTGCACCGGCAGGTGCAGATAGGGCATCAACGCAGGCAGATCACGATGGGCGGCGATGAGTTCGTCATCCATGTCGCGTGGGTGGCTGGTGGTGTAGCGCAGCCGCGCCAGCCCTGGGATTTCCGCCAGCCTGAACAGCAGGCGGCCAAGGCCCCATTCCTCGCCGTTTTCGCCCTGGCCATGCCAGGCATTGACGTTCTGGCCAAGCAGCGTCACCTCGCGCACGCCGGCTTCGGCCAGACGCTGCGCCTCGGCAACGATCTGCGCCACCGGCCGCGACACTTCGGAGCCCCTGGTGTACGGCACGACGCAGAAGGTGCAGAACTTGTCGCAGCCTTCCTGGACGGTGAGGAACGCGGTGACGCCGCGCTTGATGACCTCGGCGCGTTTGGGCTGCGGCAGATGCTCGAACTTGTCCTCGATGGCGTAGTCGGTCTCGACGATCTTTTCGCCGCCGCGCACCCGCGCCAACACGTCGGGCAGCCGGTGATAGGTCTGCGGGCCGATGACCAGATCGACGGCCGGCGAACGGCGGATGATCTCGGCCCCTTCGGCCTGCGCCACGCAGCCGGCGACGCCGACCAGCATCTCGCGGCCTGCCACGGCGCGTTCTGCCTTCATATCGCGGATACGGCCGAGCTCGGAATAGACCTTTTCGGCCGCCTTCTCCCTGATATGACAGGTGTTGAGCAGCACCAGATCGGCCTCGCTGATGGCATCGGTGGCGGTATAGCCGTCGGCGGCCAGCGCATCGGCCATGCGCTGTGAATCATAGACGTTCATCTGGCAGCCATAGGTCTTGATGAAGACCTTCCTGGTGGCTGCCGCCGGCACGGCCATCGCTTCGGCCGCGGCGTCGATGTCGTCACGCTCTATCGTGTTCAAGTCCATCCGGCGGCTTCTAACGCCTTTCGATGACAAAAAACAGACGATTCTCCGCCACAGCCGTCACGCACACTGGCGCACCGGTCAACTGTCTACCGGCTCGGGCGCGGATCGGCGAGTGCCGCCTGCATCATCGCGCGCACCTGGCTTTCCATCAGCTTCGACGTTTCCTTGCGGTTCGAGCCCTTGGAAAAGGCGATCGGTTCGCCGAAATGCACCTCGACGTCGAGTGCCCCCTCCTTCAGCAACACCTTGAGATGCGGCATCAGGTCTTCATCACCGATCCAGGCGGCAAGCGGCCGGTGCCGACGGCCGAGCGGCACGCCGTGCAGGCGCGTGTAGGCGATCGCCACCGGCTGGATGAAGACCTGTTCGGCCGCGCCTTCCGAAATCGCCATCGAGGCGGCGCCGAACAGCGTGCTCTTGAAGGGCAGGACGATGTTGCCGTCGCCGGTCGATCCCTCGGCGAACAGCACCATGGCGTCGCCCTTGGCCATGCGGCTGGCGATCTCGCTGGCCTGGTCGCCGGACGAACGCTTGCGCTCGCGCTCGATGAAAACGGTGCGCTGCAGCTTCGACAGCATGCCGATCAGCGGCCAGCCTTCCATATCGGCTCTGGCGATGAACTTCACATCGACCATGGAACCGAGCACCATGATGTCGGTCCAGGAGACGTGGTTGGACGCGACCAGCAGTGGACGTTTGTCGGACAGCGCACCCTTGACATGGATGCGCATGCCCAACGCCCGGATGATCAGCCTGTGCCAGATCTTGAGGATGAAGGTCTCCGGCCACCAGCCGGTCTTCATCGACAGTATCTGCAACGGCACCAGGACCAGCGAACCGGCGGCGACGAGGCCCAGCGCCAGGAAAATCCTGATTTTTGCGATCATACAGTCCCGGCCCTGCCGTTACAGCGCCGCGCGTCCTTTTTGGAAGCGCTAACCCTTGGATTTGGCGCCTCTGGCTAGCGAAGATCGCGGCGCATGACAAGCGCCCCGGTCGGCCCGTGCTCGGACGACCTGTAGTAATTGGGGCGTTTGCCGACCTCGCGGAAGCCCAGCCGCCGGTAGAGGGCGATCGCCGCGACATTGGTCTCGTCGACCTCGAGGAACAGCGCTTCGGCGCGCTGAGCGTGCAGTTCGCGCAGCACTGCGTCCATCAACTGCCAGCCCAGCCCCTGCCGGCGGTGCGAGCGCGCCACCGCGACGGTCAGGATCTCGCCCTCGCCGGCAGCCAGCCTGGCCAGCACGAAGCCGACCGGCGGCTTGGCGCCCTGCCCGGTCTCGCGCGCGGCATAGCCGAACACGGTATCCTGTTCGAGCAAGGCAGCGAATTCGCCGTCGGTCCAGGGTCGGACAAAATCCTCGCGATGCAGCAGCGAGACCGCCGGGCTGTCGGTGATCCTCAGCGGCTCGAGCGCATAGTCCCGGCGGCGTGGTTGGAGAAAAGGTATGCGCATTAGTTTTGTTGCCTTGATAGTATGAACCCAGCCTGCGGCTTGGCGTCCGCACCACGCAAATAAAGCGGTTTCGGCCTTTCGCCCCCGCCCTTCCCGGCCGCCATGCGAGCGTAGGTGAGAATGTCGGCGGTGGCCGTCTCGGGGCCGATATCGAAGGCGCGCCCTGCTGAGGCAGCGATTTGCGCAGCCGCGGTGCCGCAGAGCACCGAAGCGCTTTCCGTCGCCATGGCCACGGCACTCGCCAGTGTGGTCACAGCCGGACCGTAAGTCAAAACTGACATTTCATCGAAAAGGGCGGCATGGAGTTCCTCACGGCCGGCGTCGAGCGCCGCCAGCACGGCGCGGGCAGGAAATGTCCCGGCTGCCTCGGCGGCCAGCGCCTCGAGCGTCGTCACCCCAATCGCCGGAACCTTCAGCGCCAGCGCGAGGCCGCGCGCGGTCGAGACGCCGACGCGCAGGCCGGTGAAGGAGCCGGGACCGACAGAGACGGCGATGGCGCCGAGACCGGCATAGTCGGTTGCGCCTGCCTTCAACGCTTCAGCGATGGCGGCCATCAGGTGCTCGGCATGGCCCTTGCCGAGATCGAGCACCGAACGGCCAAGCTCCTGCTTCGCCTCGGTGTCATAGACGCAAGCGGCGCAGAGGTTGGCGGCACAGTCGATGGCAAGCAATTTCATGAAACGACCGGTTCGAGAAACAATTCCCTGTGCCCGCCACGGCCCGCCACCGCAAGGGGATAGTGCATAATTTGTTAAGCGGCTTCGTTTCGGCCCGGCAGAAAAGTATCTACGCAGCCTGTTCGATGCGCAGCATATGGTTGTCCCAGACATAGTCCGGTTCGGAGCGTGTCGCACCGCTGCCCCCGATGATTTCGCCGGCGCCTGTGGTCGCCATGAAGCTGGTTCCGTCGGGCGCCACGCCGCAGACCTCGACCAGCGCGCTGTTCGAGACGACCCGGCCGCTCGCCGCGTCGATCACCACGAGCGAATTGCCTTCCGGCGAAGAGACGGCGACGGTACCGGCAACCGGATTGGCGGCGACCGAGCCGATGTAGTTGCGGAAACCGGACAGCACGTCCTGCGGCATGTCGAGCAGCTGCAACTCCTTGCCACGCGCGGCGCGCCCGACCAGCAGGGGTCGATCGGTGCCCGGCCCCCTGTACTGACAGCCGAACCAGACGGTGCCGGACCGGTCGGTGTCCATATGGCGGATCGACAGCTGGTGCAGTGCCGCCGGCAGTTCGTGCTTCTCGATGAGGTCTCCGGTGACGCGGTCGATCAGCACATAGGACGGCTTCATGGTGGCGATGTTGAGCTCGGTGCGGCCATAGTCGGGATGGGTCTCGATGCCGCCATTGGCAACCGCAATCGTCTTGCCGTCGCCCAGGAGCAGAAGCTCGTGCGGACCCATGCCATAGGTCGGGAATTCGCCGATGCGGCTGAATTTCGCCCGCGCATCGTAGATGCCGACCACACCGGCGGCATTGTCGAAATCGTTCTCGGTTGCATAGAGYAAAGCGCCGTCGGGGGAGAACACGCCATGGCCGAAGAAATGCCGGCCGGTGATGCTGGTGATGGTCAGCGGCTTCTCGCGGCCCGAATGATCGAAGACCACGGCGAACGTGCCGGGCTGGCGAGCGAAGACTACGGAGCGCTTCGAGACCGGATCGAAAGTGACGTCGTGGCCGCGATCGGGCAGGTCGATCGCATGCAGGAGCTTGCCGGCCTCGGAGAGCACGGCCGCGCCATAACTGCCGTCGCGCTTGACAAAGGCGGTGGCGAAGACGGCCTCCGCCGCCAGTGTCGTTGCCCAAGCCGACGGCGCCATCGCGGCGGCAAAACCAATGCCTGCGGCCCGGAGGAAATCGCGGCGGTCGATCAGCGGCGTAGGCATGCTCAGTCTCCGTCGAGCGACGAGAACCCAGCGGTGAGGCCGAATTCAGCGGTCAGCCTGGTGCCGATCAGGGTCGACAGGCTGGAGGTAATCAGCGCGAGATGGTCGAGCTTTTCGCGCAGTGCCGGATCGGCAAGTGCCTTGTCGATCGGACCGCCGACCGCCTTGGCGGTGGCGACACCGTTGACCAGCTGGATATGGATCGATTCCGCCATCCAGCGCGCGTCCGGCGGCAGCGCGTCACCGAGCTTCGAGGCCTGGAACAGATCGTCTATTCCCGACAGATTGGCGGCCAGCGAATTGGTGGTGTTCTGCGACCGCCAGTAGATTGCTTGCCTCGGCTTGTCCGCATCCGGCTTGCCGCCGAAAAAGCCCTTCAGGCGCACGTCGCGCAGCATTTCCAGTTCATTGATGAAAACACCGACCAGTTCGGTCACCGCTTCGTTGCCGTCGCGATAAAGCGCATTCTGCGGCCCCGGATTGGCCCAAAGGGCGGCAAAACCGTCAGGCTTGTTCCAGGCGGCGCTGACCTCGCCGGCCATGGTTTCGATGTTGCCGGCAACCGCGGCGCCATAGGCACAGCGATAGGGATCGGCCTTGCCCGTCAACGCCTCGGCGCCATCGCCGTAAAGGACGAATTCCAGCGCGCCCAGCCCCTGCATGGCGACGCTCTTGCCGGCCAGCTGTGCCGGATCGGTTGCTGTCGGGTCCTTGTCGGACAGCGCCGCCTGCACCTGCTTCAGGCCGATGCTCTTGCGGTCCGGCCAAAACAGCATGCGCTCCAGCCGGTTGTTCTCCTTGATCGGCCCGAACCCGATGATCTCGGCTGACGACCAGGCATCGACCGTCGCCGAAAACTGGGCCCGCGCCGCATCGAGGTCTTCTTGCGAGGGCGCGGTGCAGAGCGTGTGCATCGCCTTGGTCAACCGGCCGGCGTGGTCGTGCAGGCTGGCATAGGCCGGGCGGACAAAGCCGTCGACCGCCCGCTGGATGACTTCGGAGGCTTTCACAGTCGCCGACGCCGGGACGATACCCAGCAGGGCCAGCGGCAGAACAAGAACCAGTGCAGAGCGCTTGAGCATTACAGTGACTCCAGGAATTTGAGCAGTGCATCGCGGTCGGCCGCACTGGCGGCGGCAAAGCTGTTGCGCGTCTTCTGCGCCTCGCCGCCATGCCACAGGATCGCCTCGGTCAGGGTGCGCGCGCGGCCGTCATGCAGGAAGAAAGCATTGCCGTTGACCGTTTCGGTGAGACCGATGCCCCATAGTGGCGGAGTGCGCCACTCATTGCCCGTCGCCTCGCCCACGGCCTGGCCGTCGGCCAGATCCGGCCCCATGTCGTGCAGCAGGAAGTCGGAATAAGGCCAGATCAACTGAAAGGCCTGCGCCTGGTTGGGCGTGCCGCGACGGGTGACGAATTTCGGCGTGTGGCAGGCAATGCAGCCTGTCTCGTAGAAGATTTTCTTGCCGGCGAGCACCTGCGGTGTGTCGAAGTCGCGGCGTGCCGGCACTGCCAGGTTCTGCGAATAGAAGGTGACGAGATCCATCACCGGCGCCGGTGCCTCGACCGGGCCGAGGCGCTGCTGCACGCCATTCGGCATGGTCAGGCATTTTTCCTGCGCGGTGGTGCAGTCGCCCCAATGTTTCGGCTCTTCAAGCGTCGAGATGCCGATGTCGCCGGCAAAGGCATCCGCCGCCTGCTGGCGGATCGAGGCGGTCTGCGCCTTCCAGCCAAAACGGCCAAGCGTCAGCTCCCCGCTCTGGCCGTCGCGCACGATGTTGGGCCTGCCGGAAATGCCGTCACCGTTCCGGTCGTCCGGGTCGGCATTGGCAAGGATATCCGCCGGTGCGATCTCCTCGATCAGGCCAAGGCCGATCATCGGCGGCGTCAGGCGCGGCGATAGCGTGGTGCGCGGATCAAGCGGCCCATAGCCGGAATCGATGACCGAATAGCTGGGTTTGCGCAGCGAAATCACCGTGCCGTCCGCCAGCGTCACCGGCCGTTCCTGATAGTCGACATGCATCCTGCCTTCGCCGCGCAGGCCTGGCACGGCCAGCTCCTGTAATTGCGAGCCGTAGACAGGGTCGGGAAGGTTAGGCAGCCGGTGATCGGCAAGCGCTGCCTTCTCTTCCGCGCTGCTCGCCTCGCGGGCCAGCCGCAGGAACATCGAGGTGGTGCCGACGTCGCCTTGCGGTGGACGGCCGCGGCCATCCTTCAGATGGCAATTCTGGCAGGCGCGTTCATTGAACAGCGGACCGAGCCCGTCCGAAGCCTGCGTCGAGGATGGCGACGACACCCAGTTCTTGCGGAACAGGGCGTTGCCGAGCTTGAATGTGCCCTCTTCCTCGAAGGTGATGTTGGCTGAGGATTGGGAGAAGGAATCGCGGCTGACGTCCTTCCTGGACGTGCCGGCGCCACCTTGCATCCGTTCGAACTGCTCGGGCTTGGAAAAATCCGACGTCGGCCTGGTGATGGCTGTGACGCGCGCCTGATCCTTCGGATTGAGGTCGTTGCGCGTGGTGGCGAGGCCGGCGGGCTGAAGGTCGCCGGCAATCGCTGAAGAGGTGAGCGCCACCACGAGGACGACACAGCGCCCACGCGCCGATCCGGCTGGCGTTTTGTGACGAGGCGGCGAGCCATTGGCCCGCCGCAAGCGGCGCACGAATTCTAGCAGGCGCCGCATTCCCGCATGTCCTTAGTCCGCCTCGTCCGCCGATGCGGCGTTGAGCTGGCCGTATTTTTCCTCGCCGATCGAAGCAAGCAGGTCGAGCTGCGTCTCGAGGAAGTCGATGTGACCTTCCTCGTCGGACAGCAATTCCTCAAACAGCTTCATCGACACGTAATCGCCCGCTTCCTCGCAGATCTCACGCGAGCGCTTGTAGGCGGTACGCGCGTCATATTCGCCGGCAAGGTCGGATTCGAGCACTTCCTTGACGTTCTGCCCGATGCGCAACGGCGCCACGGACTGCAGGTTCGGATGGCCTTCGAGGAAGATGATGCGGGCCACGAGCCGGTCGGCATGGTGCATCTCCTCGATCGATTCCGCCCGCTCCTTCTTTGCCAGTTTGGCGTATCCCCAGTCCTCCAGCAGACGGAAATGTACCCAATACTGGTTGACGGCTCCGAGCTCCAGAAAAAGAGCCTCGTTAAGCCGCTCGATGATCTGCGGTTCGCCTTTCATGGATCCTGCTCCCATATTGGACGCGCAGGCCTCTGACGCGGTCCATGTGTGAAACGATGTCGACGCCGCTCGCCTCCGAGCGGGCGTGGTAATTTTCGGTGACCCGAATGATCGTTTCGACCACATTTGGGAAGCAGCCGCAACAGCGGCCGCGCTTCTGCATGGTGTGATAGACCTTCGCCGGCACGATCAATTGCCAGGGATCCTGATCCAGCAGCCCGATGATCGTCTGCTCGATTTCCCTCTCGGTGATGATGTTGCAATGGCATATCAGCATTTGGCGGCTCAGATGGCTGACGGCGCCTCCCGCGCCGTGTGGCTTGATTTCTTACCATGGCCTATTTCGAAGCCGGGTGTCAGGCTTCGGATCAGGCCATGGCCTGTCGGCGGTTACTTGAACACCTTGTCCGGCGCGTCGAGACTGTCGGAACCCTCGAAGGCGATGGCATTGAGCTTCAGGGTGCCGACGGCGCGTTCGATCGACTTGGTCTGGTCGATCAGCGCGTCGATCGCCGCCTGCACGGTGGCGTTGCCTTCGGTGTTTCCCTCGGCGATCTGCTGGTCGTAGGCCTCGCCGGCCAGTGCCCGCGCCTTGATCGCCTCCATCTTGGCAACGGTGACATCGAGCTTGCCCGACAGCTCCTTGTCGATCGCCGGATCGGCCGCCTTCACCATATCGGCCACCGAAGGTCCCGAAACGACGGTTCCGTCGAGCCTGGTATAGCTGGCATGGTAGGCGGCGCGAATGCCGATGGCGTCGTAGAGATGGGAGTTGTAGGTGTTGTCGGAAAAGCAGTCATGCTCCTCCTCGGGATCATGCAGCAGCAGGCCGAGCTTCATGCGTTCGCCGGCCAGTTCACCGTAGGACAGCGAGCCCATGCCGGTGAAGATGATCGAGATGGCGGTGTTCGGCTCGCCGTCGACGAGGTTCTTGCGGGCGGCACCGTCTTCCTTCCAGTCGTTGACCATCTTCTGCAGGTCGGAGACCAGAAGGTCGCTCGCCGACTTCAGATATTGCGCTCGGCGGTCGCAATTGCCGCCGGTGCAGTTTTTGAGGTCATAGTCGGTGTACGGGCGCTCGCCGGCCCCCGGGCCGGTGCCGTGCAGGTCCTGGCCCCAGAGCAGGAACTCGATGGCGTGATAGCCGGTGGCGACATTGGCCTCGATGCCGCCGGCCTGCTGCAGCGTGCCGGAGAGGAATTCCGGCGTCAGGTTCGTGGCATCGACCTTCTTGCCGTTGATCTCGATCTCCTTGTTGGCGATCACATTGGCGGTATAGAGCGAATTTGCGTCCGATTCCGTGCCATAGCTCTTGGCGACATAGTCGATCAGCCCTTCGTCGAGCGGCCAGGAATTCACCTCGCCTTCCCAATCATCGACGATCTTGTTGCCGAACCGGTAGACTTCTGTCTGTTGGTAGGGAACGCGCGCTGCCTTCCAGGCGTCACGGGCGGCGTTGAGGGTTTCCACCGATGGTTGGGCAAGCAGGGCGTCGACCGCCTTGTCGAGCGCCTGCGCGGTGGTCAGCGAATCCTCGTATTTGGCGAGCCCGATATCGGCATAGGTCTTGATGACCGCCTTCGCGTCGGTTTCGGCCTTGGCCGGCAGCACGAACACAGCCGCCGTCAGCAGGGCGGTGGCGCCGATCGCGGCGAGCCTGCTGCCATACCGTGCCGATATCATCGCTCTCATGACTGTCATCTCCTCAGGAATTCACTGAAATATGGGCGCGGCAACAGGCGGCCTGCACAAGTCGGGCAGGGCAACGCCATCCGGCAAAAAAATGGCCACGACAAGACGTGGTCTGCGGAAGAAAGACACCGAAATGCCTCCAATCGAAAGGGTTCAAGGCCCAGACATCAAAGGGATGCGCCATTGCGCGAGCCCCCATAAAGCTTCGACGTTGGTGGAAGTCAATGAAAATCGACAGGAAAAGCCAATTGAAACAATAGTTTAGAATTATTCTAAACTACGACAGTCAACTTTATGCCCGGGTCTTGCCGATGAACGCTGCGATTGACAGCCGCCATTCCGGGTGCGACCCGCAAAAGCTCTCTTGCGGCGGTGCCAGACAATTGCCACTTGGCGGGACATCCTAGAATTGAAGCGGGATTGGAATGCGATGAAGAACGGTGTGGTCATTGTCGGCGCGGGTCATGCGGGGGTTCAAGCGGCCGCAAGTCTGCGCGAGGAGGGTTATGACGGACCGGTGATCCTCGTCAGTGACGAGAATGAATTGCCGTACCACAAGCCGCCGCTGTCGAAGACCTTCATCAAGGACGCCGAGGCCAAGCCACAGCCGCTGCGCGGCGAGGCCTTCTACACCGGCAGCGCCATTGACTACCGGCCCGGCGTCAGGATCGAGCGTATCGACGCTCCCCGTCGTAGCCTGGACGTTGCCGGTGGTGGCGCGCTTGCCTTCGATCACCTGATCCTGGCGACCGGCTCGCGCCCGCGCACCCTGCCGCTGGCCGGCTCAGAGCTTTCCGGCGTGCTGTCGCTGCGCTCGCTGGCTGATGCGCGGCTGATCCGCGAGTTGAGCGCACAGAGCGACGATGTCGTTATCCTCGGCGGCGGCTTCATCGGTCTGGAGATCGCCGCCACGCTGCGGGTGGCCGGCCGTGCAGTGACGGTGGTCGAAGCGGTCGACCGGCTGCTCGGCCGCGCCGTGGCGCCGGTCGTGGCGAGCCATGTCCGCCAAAGGCTGGAAGCGATCGGTGTGCGGATCCTCACCGGCACCTCGATTGCAAGGCTCGAAGGCGAAAACGGCCATGTCTCGGCCGCGATCACCTCAACCGGTGAAAGGCTGCCAGCACGCATGGTCATCGTCGGCATCGGCGCCGTGCCGAATGTCGAGCTGGCGCAGGAAGCCGGCCTCGCTGTCGCCAACGGCATCCGCGTCGATCACCAGATGCGCAGCTCGGCGCCAGAAATCCTCGCCATTGGCGATGCCGCCTCTTACCGGCACTGGTTCACAGGCGGCGACGTGCGGCTGGAATCGGTGCAGAACGCCACCGACCAGGCGCGGCTCGCCGCCCGCACCATTACCGGCCATGCGGACGCCTATTCGGCGGTGCCGTGGTTCTGGTCCGACATCGGCGACATGAAGCTGCAGATGGTCGGCCTGACCGCCGGCGGCGACAGCCATGTCGTGCTGGGCGACCTGCCCGACAACAAGTTCTCGATCTACCACTACGCCGGAGACCGGCTGCTCGGCATCGAATCGGTCAACCGGCCCGGCGACCACATGCTTGGCCGCAAGATGCTCGGCTCCGGCTTCTCGCCGACGCCGCAGACAATTGCGGCGGGCCCCGAAGGCTTGAAAGCGGCGCTGGCCGCTTTCATCGAGGGTGAACCAGCCAGAGCGGCTGGATAATTCCGGCCCTCCAGGCCGACTCGCCGTCGATCAGGCAGCGCAGACTTCGCGGATCGAGCTTTCCAGAATGTCGAGCGCCTCGTTCATGACGCCGTCCTGGATGGTGATCGGCGCCAGGAAGCGGATGACGTTGCCATAGACGCCGCACGTCAGCAGGATCAGTCCCTTGTCGAGTGCCTTCAGCCTGATCGCATTGGCGATCTCGGCCGACGGCAGGCCTTTCTTGACGTCGTTGAACTCGACGGCGTTCATGAAACCGAGGCCTCTGATATCGACGATCTCGGGCACGTCGTCACGGATCGACTGCAGCCGCTGCTTCAACCGTGCACCCAGCGTGTTGGCGCGGTCGCAAAGCTTCTCGTCTTCGATCACGTCGAGCACGGCATGCGCGGCGGCGACACCGATCGGGCTGCCGCCATAGGTGCCGCCGAGCCCGCCGGGGCCGGGCGCATCCATGATCTCGGCACGGCCGGTGACCGCGGCCAGCGGGAAGCCGCCGGCCAGGCTTTTCGCCATGGTGGTGATGTCGGCCACCACCTCATGGTGATCCATGGCAAACATCTTGCCGGTCCGGGCAAAGCCGGTCTGCACTTCGTCGGCAATCAAAAGCATGCCGTGCTGGTCGCAGAGCTTGCGCAGCGCGGTCAGGAACTCACGCGGCGCGTCGTAGAAGCCACCCTCGCCCTGCACCGGCTCGATGATGATGGCGGCGACGCGGGCCGGATCGACATCGGCCTTGAACAACCGGTCGAGTGCGGCCAGCGAATCGGCGATCGACACGCCATGCAGCGGCACCGGGAACGGCGCGTGGTAGACATCGCCCGGCATGGCGCCGAAGCCGACCTTGTAGGGCACGACCTTGCCGGTCAGCGCCATGCCCATGAAGGTGCGGCCGTGGAAGCCCCCGGCGAAGGCGATGACCGCCTGGCGGCCGGTGGCGTTGCGGGCGATCTTGATGGCGTTCTCGACCGCCTCGGCGCCGGTGGTGACGAAGATCGTCTTCTTCTCGAACTTGCCGGGCAGCATGCCGTTCAGCCGTTCGGCCAAGCGCACATAGCTCTCATAGGGCACCACCTGGTGGCAGGTGTGGGTGAAGCGGTCGAGCTGCGCCTTGACCGCCTCGATCACCTTCGGATGGCGATGACCGGTGTTGACGACGGCGATGCCCGACGAGAAGTCGATGTAGCGGCGGCCCTCGACATCCCAGATCTCCGAGTTTTCAGCCCGGTCCGCGTAGATTTGCGTGGTCATGCCGACGCCGCGCGAGATGGACTGGTTCTTGCGTTCGGAAATTGCTGAATTCTTCATGGGATCCCTCATCGGGCCGGCGCCCGTTCTTGTTTGATGTCGCTGACACGTCTTCTGACCTTATTTCACGTTTTCCTCAAGTCGGCACCGTCAACAGGCGATTGGGCCTGCCGCCGGGCGCCGCCTTGACCAGTCGACCGATGCGCGTACGAGAGAGGTTCCCTTTTCATCGGGATCGATTATCTTTGGACGGCCCGCGAGGCTCCGCGGTGGGAGCGTCCTACGCAGGCAGGGGAAGCCATGAGCAGGAACGCGAAATCGTCCGCCTTGCAACCATTGCTCCCAAGCCCTTTGCCGTACCGAAACACCTCAATCCTTGCCTGCGCGATGGCGAGCCTGCTGCTGGCCGGCTGCCAGAAGCAGGAGGCAGCCGAACACAGGCTGCCGGTGATGGTGCGCACCGAGACAGTTGCGATCGCAGACTTTTCGCCAAGGACCTCGCTGACCGGCGTGATCGCGGCGCGCACGCTGAACAATCTGTCGTTCCGGGTGGGTGGCCGCGTCGCCGAGCGGCTGGTCGATGTCGGCCAGCATGTCGATCAAGGTGCTGTGCTCGCCCGCATCGATCCGCAGGAGCAGGAATCCGATTTGCGCTCGGCACAGGCCGATCTTGACGCCGCGCAGGCACAGCTGACCCAGTCCGCCGCCGCCTTCGAGCGGCAGAAGACGCTGCTTGCCCAGGGTTTTACGACCAGGCGCGACTATGACGCCGCCGATCAGGCGCTGAAGGTGGCGCAAGGTAGTGTCGATGCCGCACGGAGCGCACTCACCAACGCCCAGCAGAACCTGTCCTACACCGAGCTCAAGGCGGGTGCCGCCGGCGTCATCACCGCCCGCCAGGTCGAAACCGGACAGGTGGTGCAGGCGGCGCAGACCGTCTTCACCGTCGCCGAGGACGGCGATCGCGACGCGGTGTTCAATGTCCAGGAAACATTGGTTGCCAAAACACCGCCATCGCCGACGGTGACGATCACGCTGTTGTCCGACCCGCAGGTGAAGGCCGTGGGCAAGGTGCGCGAAGTCTCGCCAGCGGTGGATCCGGCTTCGGGCTCGATCCGGGTCAAGGTCGCCATTCCCGACACGCCCGCCGGTATGCCACTGGGCGCGGCTGTCATCGGCTCGGTCAGCGCCAGTCCGACGAAGGCTATCCTGTTGCCCTGGCAGGCGCTGACCTCCACTGCCGGCAAACCGGCTGTCTGGATCGTCGACCCCTCGACCAAGGCGGTTGTGACGGCGCCGGTCGAGGTGCTGGCATTCGAATCGGGCACGGTCGTCATCGCCAGCGGGCTGAACGCAGGCCAAAGTGTCGTTACGGCAGGCGGGCAGTTGCTCAGTCCCGGGCAAACGGTCGAGATATCGGGAGCGGGCCAATGAGAAGGCTGCCGCACCTCATGCTTGGCCTGTTTGCACTTGGCACGCTCGTGTCCTGCTCGAAGTCCGAGGAAAAGCCGCCCGAGATCATCCGGCCGGTGCTGTCGATAGTCATCGAGCCGCGCACCACCCAGACCTTCGGCTTTGCCGGCTCGGTCGAGCCGCAGGTCAGTGCCGACCTCGCCTTCCGCCTGCTTGGCCGGGTTGTGTCGCGCGACGTCAATGTCGGCGACATCGTCAGCAAGGGCACGACGATCGCCGCGCTCGACCCGACCGCACTGGAGCTGGCCGTCCAGGCCGCCAAGGCGGAACTCTCCAATACCGAGGCGCAGTTCGCCAACGCCGCAGGCAGCGAGGAACGCCAGCGCCAGCTGCTTGCCGCCGCCAACACCACGCAGGCGGCCTTCGATGCGGCGGAGCAGGCGAGGAAAGCGGCGGAGGCCGGCGTCGAACGGGCCAAGGCCTCACTTGCCAAATCGCAGGAGCAGCTTGGCTACGCGCGGCTGTTCTCGGATTTCGACGGCGTTGTCACCGCCACCGGCGCCGAGGTCGGCCAGACGGTCTCGCCTGGCCAGACGGTCGTCACGGTGGCGCGCTCGGACCTGCGCGAGGCGGTGGTCGACATTCCCGACCAGTTGATCGGTGACCTCACGGCCGGCACGCCATTCCAGGTCATCCTGCAATCGCAGCCGACGATCCAGACCGAGGCCAAGCTGCGCGAGATCGCGCCGCAGGCCGAAGGCTCGACCCGCACGCGGCGCGTGCGGCTGACGCTCACCGATCCGCCGCGAGCCTTCCGACTCGGCTCGACAGTGACGGCGACCCGCGTAACCAAGGTTACGCCGACGATAGAATTGCCCATGTCAGCACTGTTTGAAGGCGACGGCGTCGACAAGGTCTGGATCGTCGATGCGCAGACATCGAGCGTTAACGCCAAAGAAATCAAGGTCGCCGCAAAGGGCGCCACTACCTTCACCGTCGCCGAAGGGCTGGAAGCCGGTATGCGCGTCGTCACAGCCGGCGTCCACAGCCTGAGCGAAGGCCAGAAGGTCAGAGTGCCAGAGGGCGGCGTCTGATGAAGGGCTTCAATCTCTCCGACTGGGCGCTCAGCCACCGCTCCATGGTCTGGTACTTCATGCTGGTGTTCGTGGTGGCCGGCATCTTCTCCTACCTCAATCTCGGTCGTGAGGAAGATCCCAACTTCACCATCAAGACGATGATCATCCAGGCCAACTGGCCGGGCGCGTCGGTCAAGGAGACCGGGCAGCAGGTGACCGACCGCATAGAGAAGAAGCTCGAGGAGCTCGACAGCCTCGATTTCACCAGATCCGTCACCACCGCCGGCCGGACCGTCATCTTCGTCAACCTGAAGGACACCACCAAGGCGCGCGATGTCGTGCCGAACTGGATTCAGGTCCGCAACATGGTCAACGACATCCGGACGCAGTTTCCGCAAGGCGTGCAGGGGCCGTTCTTCAACGACCGCTTTGGCGATGTCTTCGGAAACATCTACGCCTTCACGTCGGACGGGCTGACGCCGCGCCAGCTGCGCGACTATGTCGAGGACGTCCGCACCAAAATCCTGACCGTGCCGAATGCCGGCAAGGTCGATCTCGTCGGCGCGCAGGACGAGGCGATCTATCTCGAATTCTCGACCCGCCAGATCGCCGCCCTTGGCCTCAACCAGCAAGCGATCATTGCCAGCCTGCAAGCGCAGAACGCGATCACGCCGTCCGGTGTCATCGAGTCCGGACCGGAGCGCATCAGCGTGCGCGTCGGTGGCCAGTTCACGTCCGAAGAGAGTCTGCGTGCCATCAATCTGCGCGTCAACGACCGCTTCTTCCGGCTCAGCGATGTGGCGACGATCACGCGCGGCTATGTCGATCCGCCGACGGCGCTGTTCCGCTTCAATGGCCAGGACGCTATCGCGCTCGCCATCGGCATGAAGCCCAACGCCAATCTGCTGCAGTTCGGCGAGGCGCTGCACACGGAGATGAACAGGGTGCTGGCCGACCTGCCTGTCGGCGTCGGTGTGCATCTGGTCGCGGACCAGCCGGTCATCGTCGAGGAGGCCGTCTCGGGCTTCACGCGCGCGCTGTTCGAGGCGGTCGCCATCGTGCTGGCGGTGTCCTTCATCAGTCTCGGCATGCGCGCCGGCTTCGTCGTGGCGCTGTCGATCCCGCTGGTGCTGGCCATCACCTTCACGGTCATGGCCTATCTCGGCATCTCGCTGCAGCGCATCTCGCTGGGGGCGCTGATCATCGCGCTCGGTCTCCTGGTCGACGACGCGATGATCGCGGTCGAAATGATGGTGGCGCGGCTTGAGGTCGGCGACAATCTGCGCAAAGCGGCGACTTACGTCTACACATCGACTGCCTTCCCAATGCTGACCGGTACGCTGGTGACGGTCGCCGGCTTTATCCCGATCGGCCTCAACAACAGCGCCGCCGGCGAATACACCTTCACCCTGTTCGTCGTTATCGCGGTATCGCTTCTGGTATCATGGATCGTGGCCGTGCTGTTTGCACCTCTACTCGGCGTCACAATTCTTCCGGCGACGATGAAGACGAAGCACCATGACCAGCCGGGCCGCTTCACGTCACTGTTCCGGCGTGTGCTTATCGGCTCTGTGCGGTATCACTGGCTGACCATCATCGCCACGGTGCTGTTGTTTGCCGGCTCGATAGCCGGCTTTGGCCTCGTCCAGCAGCAGTTCTTTCCGCCTTCCGACCGGCCGGAGCTGATCGTCGACTGGAACCTGCCGCAGAACTCGTCGATCACCGAGACCCGGGACCAGATCGAGCGTTTCGAAGGGCGCGCGCTGGCCGGCAACCCCGACATCGACCATTTCAGCTCCTATATCGGCCAGGGCGCGGTGCGCTTCCTGCTCGCCTTCGACGTGCAACCGGCCAATCCGTACTTCGGCCAGACCGTCATTGTCACCAAGAGCATCGAGGCTCGCAACCGGCTGAAGCCGCAACTGGAGAAGCTGCTGCGCGAGGAGTTCGTCGGCACCGATGCCTTCGTCAAGCCGCTCGAACTGGGGCCGCCGGTCGGCCGCCCGGTGCAGTACCGCGTCGGCGGTCCCGACATCCAGACCGTGCGCGGCCTGGCGCAGCAATTCGCCGGCCTCATCTCGACCAATCCGAAGCTTGCCGCGCCAACCTTCGACTGGAACGAGCCGCAGCGTGTGCTGAGGGTCGACGTGCTGCAGGACAAGGCGCGCCAGCTCGGCATCACCTCCTCCGATATCGCCAGCGCACTGAACAGCACGGTCGGCGGCGACACCATCACGCAGGTGCGCGATGCCACCTATCTGATCAACGTCGTGGCGCGCTCACGCGATGCCGAACGCGGCTCGATCAGCACGTTGCAGAACATGCAGTTGCCTACCGGTACCGGCGAGGCGATCCCGCTCGCGGCGGTGGCCAACTTCCGCTACGAGCTGGAGCAGCCGACGGTGTGGCGGCGTAACCGCATTCCGACGATCACCGTGCGCGCCGGATTGGTCGGCGACACGCTGCCGGCGACCGTGGTCAATGAACTGAGGCCAGCCGTCGATGCCTTTATCGCCAAACTGCCGCCGGGCTATTCGATCGAGACCGCGGGCTCGGTCGAGGAGAGCGCTAAGAGCCAGGGACCCATCGCCGCCGTCGTGCCACTGATGCTGTTCGTCATGGCGACCATCCTGATGGTGCAGTTGCAGAGCTTCCAGCGCCTGTTCCTGGTCGTTGCCGTGGCGCCGCTCGGCCTGATCGGCGTGGTGGCCGCACTGGTGCCGAGCGGCGCGCCGCTCGGCTTCGTCGCCATCCTCGGCGTGCTGGCGCTGATCGGCATCCTGATCCGCAACTCGGTCATCCTGATCGTGCAGATCGAGGATCTTGTCACCGAAGGCAAGGACCGCTGGGCGGCGGTGATCGAGGCGACCGAGCACCGCATGCGGCCGATTGCGCTGACGGCAGCGGCCGCGAGCCTCGCGCTGATCCCGATCGCGCGTGAGGTGTTCTGGGGACCGATGGCCTATGCCATGATGGGCGGCATCATCGCCGGCACCGCGATCACGCTGTTGTTCCTGCCGGCGCTCTACGTGGCATGGTTCCGGATCAAGGAGCCGAAAGCCAAGGAAGAACCACCCGTTCCGGAGAGCGGCGAACTGGCGCAAAGTTCGATTTAAGACTCTGCTGCATCACTCGTTGTCGTTGGAGGGTACAGGGAGTGATTTGGCGCGCTGCCACGGCGATGATTTGGAACTGCGCCAAGCATGCCAACCTTTTGGCAAATCGACCAATGCCAGAATGCTTTCATCCTGCTGAACCACCTCTTGCAGGCCGACGAGCATTATCTCGCGTTCATCCCAATCTCGAGTATCGCTGCTGTGAAATTGCCAACTGCCGCCTAGATCGCTGTAGTGGTCGTCGTCGTCATCTTCATGCACAACGTATGCGATCCAGTCGCCACCTTTGAATATGCTCCTGTCCGATAACACCGCGACATTGGGTGGGTCTGCAAACTTCCATTCGTCCATGGAATTTCCCTGAAGACGGTTGGTGCTGCGCATAAGGAAGACGCTTCAAGCGGTTCTTACAAACCCTTCGCTCGCCCTGAGCAGATTGCGCGTATAATCCTTCGTCACACGCCGCTCGACAAGGTCGTCCGCGCTCAGATTCTCCACCGCCTCGCCGCTTTGCATCACCATCAGCCGCCCACACATATGGGTGATGATGGCGAGATCGTGGCTGACCATCAGGAAGGTCAGCTTGCGCCGCCGGCGGACCTCTTCCAAAAGGTTGAGCACTTCCGCCTGTACCGAGGCATCGAGTGCCGAGGTCGGCTCGTCGAGCAGCAGGATCGACGGTTCGAGGATGAGCGCGCGCGCGATCGCCACGCGCTGGCGCTGGCCGCCCGACAATTGATGCGAGTAGCGGAAGCGAAAACCGTTACCGAGGCCGACCTCGTCGAGCGCCCGCTGGATGCGCTTTTCGCCGTCGGCAAAACCGTGGATGGCGAGCGGTTCCTGCAGCAGGCGATCGACGGTCTGGCGTGGGTGCAGCGACCCGTACGGATCCTGGAAGACCATCTGCACTTCGCGGTAAAAGGCCTTGTCGCGGCGAGTACCAAGTTTTTTGCCGTTGACGGCGATGCTCCCCGACGCAACCGGCGCTAGGCCGGCGATGGCTCGCAGCAGCGTCGATTTGCCGGAGCCGGATTCGCCGACCAGGCCAAAGGATTCGCCCGGCTGCACGTCGAGGCTGACGCCTTTCAGCGCGTGAAAGCGGTCGAAGATCACTCCCAGCCGGTCGACGGCAATCGCTGCTGTCATGCCGCCCACTCCGGCTTGCGGTCGAGCACCGGCAGCGGGTGACGGTCAGCGCCGATCTTGGGCATGCAGTTGAGCAGGCCGCGCGTATAGGGATGCTGGGCGCGGCCGAGTTCGGACGCCTTGAGCTGTTCGACCACCTTGCCGGCATACATGACGATGACGCGGTCGCAGAAGGACGAAACCAGGCGCAAATCGTGCGAGATAAAGATCAGCCCCATGCCGCGCTCGCTGACCAGCCGGTCGAGGATGCCGAGCACATCGAGCTGCACGGTGACGTCGAGCGCTGAGGTCGGCTCGTCGGCGATCATCATTTCCGGTCCGGCGATCAGCATCATGGCGATCATGGCGCGCTGGCCCATGCCGCCGGACACTTCATGCGGATGCAGGTCGAAGACGCGGGCCGGGTCGCGGATCTGCACCGCTTCCAGCATCGCCAGGGCGCGGTCGCGCGCCTCGGCCTTGCCGACCTTTTCATGGGTGCGCAGCGTCTCGACGATCTGGCGGCCGATGCTCATCACCGGATCGAGCGAATATTTCGGATCCTGTAGGATCATGGCGATGCGTTTTCCGCGCAACGCGCGGCGTTCGCGTGGCGAGACGCTGAGCAGGTCGATGCCGTCGAAGGCAAGCTTGTTCGCCGATATCCGGGCCTGCGGCGGCGTGAGCCCCATGATGGCGCGGCCGGTCTGCGACTTGCCGGAGCCGGACTCGCCGACAATGCCGAGCCGTTCGCGGCCAAGCGAGAAGGTGACGCCACGCACCGCCTCGACCAGCCCGGTGCGGGTCGGGAAGGTGACGCGCAGGTCCTCGACGTCGAGAAGCGTGCTCATTGGTCACCACTGCGCGGATCGAGCGCGTCGCGAAGGCCATCGCCAAGCAGGTTGAAGCCAAGGCTGACGATCAGGATGGCAAAGCCCGGCGCACCGGCCACCCACCACTGGTCGAGCACGAAGCGGCGGCCCGACGCGATCATGGTGCCCCATTCGGGCAGCGGCGGCTGCGCGCCGAGGCCAAGGAAGCCGAGACCGGCGGCGGTCAGGATGATGCCGGCCATATCGAGCGTCACCCGGATGATCAGCGAGGAGATGCAGAGCGGCATGATGTGGCGCAGCACGATGCGGAAGGGCGAGGCGCCCATCAATTGCACCGCCTTGATGTAATCGGAATTGCGCACGGTCAGCGTTTCCGCGCGGGCAATTCGAGCGTAGGGCGGCCAGGAGGTGATGGCGATGGCGAGCACCGCATTCTCGATGCCGGGGCCCAGGGCCGCGACAAAGGCCAACGCCAGAATCAGCTTGGGGAAAGCGAGGAAGATGTCGGTGATGCGCATCAGGATCGCATCGGTCCAGCCGCCGGCATAGCCGGCGACGGTGCCGACCAAGAGGCCGATGGGTGCGGCGATGATGGCGACCAGGATGACCACGTAGAGCGTCCAGCGCGAGCCGTAGAGAATGCGCGAGAGGATATCGCGGCCGAGATCGTCGGTCCCGAACCAGTGCTCGGCGCTCGGCGGCAGCAGGCGCGAGCCCTTGAGGTCGCCGAATGTCGGCGAGTAGGGCGCCAGCACGCCGGCAGTGGCGGCAACGACCAGCAAGGCAATGATGATGAGCAGGCCGAGAAATGCCAGCCGGTTGGCGGAAAAGCGCCGCCACGCCACATAGGCGCGGCCGAGCCTTGCCTGCATGCGCGACGCCGGCCGCTCGCTGAGCAGCCAGTCGCGACGGGTCTGGATGGCGTCGGCGCTCATGAGGACTTCGTCCTCGGATCGAGCACGCGGTAGAGCAGGTCGGAGAGAAGGTTGATGGCGATGAAGACCGAGCCTATGACGATGGTGCCGCCGAGCACTGCGTTCATGTCGGCGTTCTGCAGCGAATTGGTGATGTAGAGGCCGATACCTGGCCACGAGAACACGGTCTCGGTCAGCACCGAGCCTTCGAGCAGCCCGGCATAGGAGAGCGCAATCACCGTCACCATCGGCACCGCTGCGTTGCGCAGCGCATGGCCCCAGATGATGCGGGTTTCCGACAGGCCCTTGGCGCGGGCCGCGACGATGTATTCCTGGGCGAGCTCGTTGAGCATGAACGAGCGTGTCATGCGGCTGATATAGGCGAGCGAGAAATAGCCGAGCAGCGAGGCCGGCAGGATGATGTGGCGGAAGGCGTCATAGAAGACGTCCCACTGCCCCTGCCACAGGGAATCCAGGAGATAGAAGCCGGTGATCGGCGTGAAGGTGTATTCGTAGACGACGTCGAGCCGGGCCGGAAACGCCACCCATTGCAGCTTGGCGTAGAACAGCACCAGCGCCAGCAGCCCAAGCCAGAAGATCGGCACGGAATAACCGATGAGGCCAATGATGCGCACGATCTGGTCGATGAGGCTGCCACGCCTGACCGCGGCCAGCACGCCAAGCGGCACGCCGAACAGTGCACCGATCAGCGTTCCCAATGTCGCCAGTTCCGTCGTTGCCGGAAGGGCGCGGCGAATGTCGGTCATGACCGGATTGGTGGTCAGCACCGAGGTGCCGAAATCACCGTGCAGCGCGCTTCTCACATAAATGTAGAACTGCTCGACCAGCGGCAAGTCGAGGCCCATCTCGCGGCGCGTGCGCTCGACGACATTGGCCGGCGCCCGATCGCCGAGCACCGCCAGCACCGGGTCGATCGGGATGACGCGGCCGATGAAGAAGGTGACCGCGAGCAGACCAAGATAGGTCGTGATCGCAATGACCAGGAAACGGCCGAGCGATGATGCAAGGGCGACGGCGCGGGCGCTGCGGCGCCCGCCCTCGTTTTCAATCGCGCTCATGCGGCGCGTCCGTCGGCGTTATTCCTTGGAAACCGGCCCGACGAAGTTGCTGTCGAAGCTCGGGCCGAGTGCGAAGCCCTTGAGGTTCTTGCGCAGGCCGGCCACTTCCAGCTGCTGATGGATAACGACGAAGGGGCTGGTGTCGAGGATCTTCTTCTCGAGATCCTGGTACATCGCCGCGCGCTTGCCCGCGTCCTTCTCAAGCAGGGCCGCTTCCGTCTGCTTGGTCAGGTCCGGAATGTCCCAGGCGTTGCGCCAGGCGAGCGTCTTGGTCTTGCCTGCATCCGAATTGTCCGGGTTCGAGGCAAAGGTCTGGGCGTTAGAGTTCGGATCGAAATAATCCTGGCCCCACTGGCCGATATAGATGTCGTGGTTGCGGGCGCGGTATTTGGTCAGCGTCTGCTTGCCGTCGCCGGGAATGATCTCCAGCTTGATGCCGGCTTGGCCGAGCGTCTGCTGGATCGATTCCGCCATGCCGGTGGTCGGCTGGCCGGTGCGTACATCCATGGTTACGCTGAAGCCGTCGGCTAGACCGGCCTTGGCCAGCAATTCCTTGGCCTTGGCAACATCGAGCTTGAACGGATTCTCATCGAGTTCGCCGAGCACGCCTTTTGGCAGGAAGGTCTGGTGGATCTCGCCGATGCCCTTGAGGATGGTCGAGCCCAAAGCATCATAGTCGACAAGATACTTGAACGCCTGGCGCACCTCGGGTTTGGCGAGGTTCGGGTTCTTCTGGTTGAGGCTGATGTAATAGACCGTGCCCTTCGGCGCACTGGTGGTGGTCAAATCCGCCTTCTTGGCAATGGCGTCGAGGTCGTTGGGCTCGAGGTTGCGGGCAACGTCGATGTCGCCGGCTTCGAGCGCCAGCCGCTGGGCCGAGCTTTCCTTCATGTTGCGGTAGATGACGCGGGCAAGCTTGGCCTTTTCGCCGAAGTAATTGTCGTTGCGCTCCATGACGACGGCTTCGTTGGCGCGCCATTCGCGCAACTTGAAGACCCCGGAGCCGGCGTAGCCGGTTTTCAGCCAGGCATTGCCGAAATCATTGTCCCATTTGTAGTCGGCACTCGGCGTGACCGCGGCGACATGTTCCTTGACCAGCTTGGCATCGACCACCGAAGCAACGGTTGCCGACAGGCAGTTCAAGACGAAGCTCGGCGCATAGGCCTTGTCGACTACGAACTGGAAGGTGGTGTCGTCGACCGCCTTGGCCTTCTCAGTGACGTTGTCGCCACTGATGCCGAACTGGTCGATGATGAAGGCCGGGCTCTTGTCCAGCTTTACGGCGCGCTCGAAGGAATAGGCGACATCGGCCGCGGTGATCGGATTGCCCGAGGCGAATTTCAGGCCGGGCTTGAGCTTGAACGTGTAGGTCAGGCCGTCGTCGGAAACGGTCCAGCTTTCGGCGAGGTCGCCCTTGACCTTGGAGGTGTCGCTGAGGTCGAGACGGACGAGCAGATCATAGGTGTTGCCGGTAACCTCGGCGGTCGACAACTCGAACGCCTCGCCCGGATCCATGGAAATGATGTCGTCGATCGCGAAACCTTCGACCAGGGTGTCGGCGGGGGTGACCGCGCCCGCCGGCGCGCCGGCCAGAAGCAGCGCGGACATGGCGGCACCCGCGAGCAGGATGCGCGAGCGTAGAGCAAACTTTTCCATCATCATTGTGATTGTTCCCTGTTTTGTTGACCTGAGTTCCCGGCTCAGGATTGCAGTATTCTTTTCGGGGCCGACAATGGCCCTCTGCCCACTTACCGTCGTGGTTTTTGTCCAATTGGTCAACACCATATCCGGCGGCATTCTGGCCCGCAACGAGCATTTGCAAGACAGCGTATTGGACCAGAATGGGCTGGGGCGAGTCGATGCACGCGCCGGCTAATTGATGCCGCCAATCGGGAAAAATCTGCTAAATATCGGAGCTACTTCAGCGCCGCGACCAGATCGGCATCGGGAAAACAGGTGGCGGCGCGGCCGTTCTTGGCTTGCCACTTGCCGATCGACCGGCGGGTCTTGAAGCCGGGCAGCCCGTCGGCGCTGCCGACATCGTAGCCCTTGGCCTCCAGCGCCCGCTGCAAGGCGGCGATGTCCGACCGATAGAGCCCACCCACCGCGCCCCAGCTGCCGGCAAAATTGCTGTCGCCATGGGCGATGCGATCGGCGCCGTGGCCGATGAACAGCGCGTAGAGGTCGCTGGTGTTGTATTCCTTCAGCACGTAGAAATTGGGGGTGGCGATGAAGGCCGGCCCGCTGCGCCCGGCCGGCATCAGCAGGAAGCCTTCGGCTTTCAGCTCGCTCTCCGGAAACGGCTTTCCGCCAATGCGCTTGATGCCCATGTCAGCCCATTGCGAAATTGTCTTACCCTGGTCCGGACCCTCCAGCGAACAGGAGACCGTCTCCGGGACGGTCACCTCAAAGCCCCAGCCACGCCCCCTCACCCAGCCATAGTGGACGAGGTAGTTGGCGATAGAGGCCAGCACGTCCGGCGTCGAATTCCATATGTCGACACGGCCATCGCCGTCGAAATCGACGGCATGCTTCAGGAACGAAGTCGGCATGAATTGCGGCTGGCCGAGCGCGCCGGCCCAGGATGACTTCATTGCGCCGACCGGGGCCAGGCCGCGCTCGACGATTTCCAGCGCGGCCAAAAGCTCCGTGCGAAAGAAATCCTTCTTGGTCGACATGAATGCCTTGGTGCCCAACACCTCGAAGGCATCATAGGGCATTTTCGCCGCGCCGAAGCCGGTTTCACGGCCCCAGATCGCCAGCAGCACTTCGCCCGGCACGCCATAGCGCTTTTCGATGGCGGCCAGCGTGCGGGCATTGGTCGCTTCGCGCGCCCGACCGCCGGCCGTCACCGCACCGATGGTCTTCTCGGCGAAATAGGCACCGGGTGAGCCGAATTCGGCCTGATGCTGTTTCTGCGGCGTGGTCGCCTTTTCGCCCGGCTTGACCAGGTCGGGCAGCTTCAGATTGGGCTTGATGCCATCGAAAGCGGCGTCGAAGGTTTTTTTGGAAATGCCTTTCGCCTTCGCCTCCGGCCACAGGTCGTTCTGCAGCCAGGCGCGGAATTGGTCGTCGATTTTTGCAGCGGAGGCGGGGGATGAAGCGCCCAACGCCATAAGGATTGCGAGGACAATCGTGACGAGTCGTTCATAGAGGCTGCGTTCCTTCCCACCCCCCTCTGTCCTGCCGGACATCTCCCCCGCAAGGGGGGAGATTGGCGGTTGCGACGGCATCGCCAACCTTGCAACGTCGCAGATTGGCGAAAGCAAACGTGACATCCGATCTCCCCCCTTGCGGGGGAGATGTCCGGCAGGACAGAGGGGGGTGGGACGGCGTGCAATCGCCTGGAGGAAACCGCTCATCACAGACTCTTCTCCGCCAATTGCGTCAAAACGCCGTCCGTGAGCGAAGTGCGGCCGCCAGCGTGCCCTCGTCGAGATAATCGAGCTCGCCGCCGACCGGCACGCCATGCGCAAGGCGTGTCACCTTGATGTCGAAGCCGGACAGCTGATCTGTGAGGTAGTGCGCGGTGGTCTGGCCCTCGACCGTCGCGTTGACGGCGAGGATGATCTCCTTGACCTCGCCGCCGGCGACGCGGTCGATCAGCGAGCGGATGTTGAGCTGGTCGGGGCCGATACCGTCGAGCGGCGACAGCGTGCCGCCGAGCACGTGGTAGCGCACATTCATCGCTGCCGCCCGCTCCAGCGCCCATAGGTCGGAAACGTCCTCGACGACGATGATGGTGCCGGCGTCACGGCGCGGATCGGTGCAGATCATGCATGGGTCCGACGTATCGACATTGCCGCAGGTCGAGCAGATGCGCACCTTGTCGGCAGCCTCGGCCATGGCGGCGGCGAGCGGCGACAACAGCTGCTCCTTCTTCTTGATCAGATGCAGTGCCGCACGCCTGGCCGAACGGGGCCCCAGCCCCGGCACCTTGGCCAGGAGCTGGATCAGACGTTCGATCTCCGGACCGGCGATTCGCTTGGACATCGCTCTGATCTAGGATTTTTCAGTGCGTTTTGGAACATCCCGCGTCCGCATGACCCGCCATATTGTCTTGGCGGGCCATGGAGTACGGATCAGTTGACCTCGAGCGGACGGCTCTGGCTGGCGATCATCGCGCCGATGGCGTCAGTGTTCTCCGGTGTCGACTGGAATCCCATCGACGCCTCTTGCGGCGCGTTCGCAACCGAGGAGATGATCCGGGTGTTCAAGGTTCCGCCAAAACGGGCGGCATCCGGCTCTTCCATGGGCTCCTGCATCGCCACAACCGTCGGCTCCGCCGAGGCGCGCGCGGGTTTCGCGGTCGGCACCACGGCGGCGGTCACAAAGGTCTGCTGGGCAGGCGCGGATCGGATGGTTGCCGGCTTGGCCGGACGCACCGGCTCGGCGGAAGCAACAAGGATCACCGGTGCTGCCGGCTTCACGGGCGCCGCCGAGGCAATGGCGACCTGCGGCTCATCCGGCAGCGGCTGCCAATTGCGACCACGCTTCTCGTAGAAGGCATTGCCGCCGGCAACCATGGTGTAATGCATGTTCTTGTAAGGGAAACGCAGCCCGGCGGTGTGGAAATACATCGTGTTCTTCAGCTTGCCCTTGCGCTCACCCTTGAGCACGGCGTCGGCGGCTTCCTCGACATCGGGCATGGCCCGCGAATTCATCGGCCGGGTCATGACGCCGGGCGCGAACTGCCCGGGCTCGCCCACCACCTCGCAAATGGTGCTGCCGTGGTTGCCGGAGCGCAGCCGGTTCATCACCACCGTGCCGACCGCGATCATGCCGTCACGGCTCGACCGGTTGGACTCGAAGAACATCGCCCGTTCCAGGCATTCCCTGTCCTTTGGCGTGTGACTGTAAGATCGGGAACTCAGGAAACTCGGGGTGATGGCGTCGGTCAGGCTGGCGACGGACATGCCGTGCGAGGTGGTCTGGCTGCAGGCAGCCAAAAACAAGGGTGAAATGACGGCGCCGAGCAACAGCGGCGTCTTCCATCGCATGGAAATCAAAAGGTAACCCTCACTTCGATGCCCGCCCCCAGGCTGCGGCAAGAATGAGACACTTTCAGGCAAAATGATGGCTAAAACGTTATTAGCGAGGCACTGTTGCCAAACTGGCACAGTTGCATGGCTTTATTCTGTCAACGCGCCGCAGCCATCGAGACCGGCTGACCAGGTTCGACCTCTTCGACTTTCTCCGAAAACAGGCCGCGCCTGAGGAACAGCGCCAGCGCATCCCTGGCCGTCGGCGCGATCTTTCCCGGCCAGTCGCTTTCGATGAATTCGGCCTTGGTGAAGTCCGGATTTGTCTCGCAGGCCGCCTCCAGGAATTCGGCGATCTCGAGCACGATCACACGCTCGTCCTTCGACAGCGCCGACGTGCCGGCCTCGATCGACGGGCGATGCACGTAATCCTCGAACAGGTCGAAGTAGCCCCTGATGCCGACAAGATCGACGCCGGCGTCGCAATCGGCCAGGATTTCCAGGATCTCGTAGATCCTGCAGCGAACGCGCTGCTCGATCAGTCTTTCGGAGGGCTCTTCGATCATGGGCGTAGCGCCACCGAACGTTAGAAGGGCAGTTTCATTCCTGGCGGGATCGGCAGGCCGGCGGTCAGCGCCTTGGTCTTCTCCTGCATGATCTGCTCGACCTTGGTCTTGGCGTCGTTGTGGGCGGCGAGCACCAGGTCCTCCAGGATCTCGACATCATCTTCCTTGAACAGGGACGGATCGATCTTCAGAGATTTCATCTCGAATTTTCCGGTCAACGTCACGTTGACCAGGCCGCCGCCGGCCTGGCCGGACGCTTCCAGCGTGGCGATCTCGTCCTGCATGGCCTGGAACTTGGCCTGCATTTCCTTCGCCTTGCCCATCAGGCCGAGAAGATCTTTCATGGTCGCGTCCTTTGCGGATTCGTGGCTCTGGTCAGGTTTCGTCGTCGTCCGCTGGCGGCTCGACCGGCACTTCGGCCTCGGTCGTATCGGCTTCCGGCGAGTCGGGAATGCGCACGTCGATGATCTTGGCGCCGGGGAACCGCGCCAGAATGGCGGCGACGGTAGGATCGCTCTTGGCATCGAGGAAGGCGGTCTCGCGCTTGGTCGATTCCATTTCGGCGAGCGTCTGGCCGCCCTCTTCCTTCGACAGCGAGACCAGCCAGCTGCGGCCGGTCCAGGCGCGCAGTTTCGTCGTCAGGTCGTTGAGCAGCATCTTGGGCGCATCGGCGGTCAGACCGACGTCGATGCGGCCGGGCTCGATGCGCACAAGACGGATACAGCTCTTGACCAGCACCTTGAAAGCGATGTCACGCTGCGCGTCGGCAAGAGCAATGATGTCGGCCAGCGATTTCAGCGGAACCTGCGGCGTCTCCAGGACCGGTTGCGGGGGCGCGACGAAAGCGGCGGGCGCGGGCGTGACCTCGACCAGCCGCATGGTCTGCGCGCCGCCTGGCCCGGATGGCATGCGGGTCTGTGCAACCGCGCTGGCGCCGCCACCATTGCCGGGACCCGTGGGCGCGCCGGCGGGGCGCGACGCGCCATTTGGAACCGGCGCTGAGCCCTCAAGCGATCTCAACGCCTCATCCAGTGTCGGCAGGTCGGCGGCGTGGGCCAGCCGGATCAGCACCATCTCGGCGGCGCTCACCGGCCGGTTGGAGGACTGCACCTCGGGGATGCCCTTGAGCAGCATCTGCCATGTCCGCGACAGCACCCTGACCGACAGCGTCCTGGCGAAATCCGCGCCGCGTTGCCGCTCGTCCTGCGACAGCGCAGCGTCGTCGACGGCCGACGGCACGAAACGCAGCCGGGTGACGAGGTGGTTGAACTCGGCAAGATCTGTCAGCACGGCAGCCGGGTCGGCGCCGGTGTCGTACTGTGTGCGGAATTCCCCAAGAGCGGCGGCCACATCGCCCTTCATCACATGTTCGAACAGGTCGACGATGCGGGCACGATCGGCCAATCCCAGCATCGCCCGGACCGCGTCGGCGCTGACCGAGCCCGCGCCATGGGCGATCGCCTGGTCGAGGATGGAGAGCGAATCACGGGCCGACCCTTCGGCTGCGCGTGCGATCATTGCCAGCGCGTCGTCGTCGACCGAAATGCCTTCCTTGGCCGAGATCGAGGAGAGGTGCGCGACCAGCGCGCCGGCATCGATGCGCCTAAGGTCAAAGCGCTGGCAGCGCGAGAGGACGGTGATCGGAACCTTGCGGATTTCGGTGGTGGCGAAGATGAATTTGACGTGCGGCGGCGGCTCTTCGAGCGTCTTTAGCAGGCCGTTGAAGGCCTGCGTGGAAAGCATGTGCACTTCGTCGATGATGTAGACCTTGTAGCGGGCCGAGACCGGCGCATAGCGCACGCGCTCGATGATGTCCCTGATGTCGTCGATGCCGGTGTGCGAGGCGGCATCCATCTCGATGACGTCGACATGGCGGCCTTCCATGATCGCCTGGCAATGCTCACCGAGCACGGCAAGGTCGACCGAAGGTTGGTCCGTTGTCGGGGTTTTATAGTTCAGGGCCCGCGCCAGTATGCGCGCCGTCGTGGTCTTGCCGACGCCGCGCACGCCGGTCAGCATCCAGGCCTGGGCAATGCGGCCGGTGGCAAAGGCGTTGGTGAGGGTACGCACCATCGGCTCCTGGCCGACCAGCTCGGAGAAGTTCGAAGGACGGTACTTGCGCGCCAGCACCCGATAGGCAGCGGCCTTGTCCGTTCCCGAATTTCCGGCTTCGCTCATTCGCCCGTAAAGCTCCAAAGGGCCGCGCCCGAAGGCGGCCTATTTCTGCGCATAGTCTCGCCCGCGCAGCAATGCGTCGTCAATGTCGCGAGAGGAGCCGATGAGGTGGGAGGCTGGAACAATGACCCGTTCCGGGCTCGTTAGGGCTGCTTCCTTCCGGACCTGACCCGGTTGGCGAGTGGATCGTCCACCACCAACCTCCCGCTGTCCATATCGGCAATTCGGCGATGAAATGCAAGTGCGCAGGCGAATCGGCATCACGAACCGCTGGGGATCAATGATTCGCTTGCAGCCCTGTTGCAGCCGCTCTAGCGTTTATGAGTTTGAGGAAACCAAGAAAAGCAAGGGAAACGCCGATGCTGCCGGGCCTTAAGGCCGGATTCACGCTGGATGCCCGGCTGGAGGCGGACAGCGAACAGTTGATGTGGCTTGGGCTGTGCGAATTGCGGGTGATGAACGACCGGCGCTGGCCATGGCTGCTCCTGGTGCCGCAGCGGCCGGGCGCGGAAGAAATCCACGACATGACGCCGCTCGACCAGGCAATGCTGACCTTCGAGACCAATATGGTGGCGCAGGCGCTGAAGAAGGCCACCGGCTGCACCAAGATCAACACCGGCGCGCTCGGCAACATCGTGCGCCAACTACACATCCATGTCGTCGCGCGTTCGGAGGGCGATCCCGGCTGGCCAGGCCCGGTGTGGGGACACGGCCTGCGCGAGCCCTATCAACGTTCCGACCTGCGCCGGTTTGCCCAAACGATAAGGGCGGCGCTATAAGCCTTCCCCGTGTCCATCCCAAAGCATCAGAGTCCGCATGAGCTTCCGCCTGTTTGACGCGCCGCTGCGCGAGCCGAGCCAGTTCGTCGGCTTTGCCGGCAACATCATCGACCGGCAATCCGAAAACCGCGCCGACGATTCCGTCGACAAGGCGCTGGCCGATCCGACGACGCGGCTGCTTCTGATGAATGGCGGCCGGCTCTATCTGAAGCTCGGGGGCAACGGTGGCCTCGACCCCTGGTTTCGCGCCGCCGAGAGCGAGCCGTTCAAGGTTTCCTTCGCCCACGGCGTCCTGCTCGGCTTTTCCGACCTGGGACCCGTGCTGGCGATACCAGCCGGCGTCGAGGCCGAACATTTGCCCGAGACTATCAAAGCGATCGACTATCGCTCGGTCTACATGCAAGGGCTGATCGATGAGGCGGCCGCCGGCGCGATGGCGCAAGGCGCTGCCCTGCTCGCCTGGCATGCAAGCCATCGCTTCTGCAGCAAATGCGGTACCGAATCGCAGATGCGGGCCGGCGGCTACAAGCGGCATTGCCCAAATTGCGGCACAGAGCATTTTCCGCGCACGGACCCGGTGGCGATCATGCTGACGGCGACGCGGGATAAATGCCTGCTCGGGCGCGGTCGGCATTTCGGGCCGGGCATGTATTCGGCCCTTGCCGGCTTCATCGAACCGGGCGAGACGATCGAAGCGGCGGTGCGCCGCGAGACGCTGGAAGAGGCTGGGATCCGGCTCGGCCGTGTCGTCTATCACGCCAGCCAGCCTTGGCCGTTTCCCTATTCGCTGATGATCGGCTGTTTCGGCGAGCCGCTCAACGACGACATCCAGGCCGACCTCAACGAGCTTGAAGACTGCCGCTGGTTTGCCCGCGACGAGGTGCGCTTGATGCTGACCAGGGAACATCCCGGCGATCTGGTCACGCCACCGAAAGGCGCCATTGCGCATCACCTCATCCGGGCCTGGGTGGACAGCGAATAATGGCAGCCAGTACCGAAAGACATTGCAGGAGCAGAAAATGATCCGTCACACCGTCGTCTTCACGCTGAAGCATCCGCCGCATTCGCTGGAGGAGAAGAGGTTCCTGGTCGACGCCAAGAAAGCCCTCTCGGCGATCAGGGGCGTTGCGCATTTCGAACAATTGCGGCAGGTCAGCCCCAAGAACGATTACCGCTTCGGCTTCTCGATGGAGTTCGCCGACCAGGCGGCCTACAACAGGTACAATGACCATCCCGACCACGTCGCCTTCGTGCGTGACCGCTGGGTGCCGGAAGTCGAGACGTTCATGGAGATCGACTACGTGCCGCTTGGCGCGGTGATTTAGGCCATGTTGATATTCAGGTAACCCCGGCCTGCAAAGGCTGACCTGAATCTCAACGCACCTAGTCAGCCACCTTCCACTGCTCGCGTGACTCGCTGGCCGGATAGACGCCCAGGATCCGCACCTCACGGGAGAAGAAACGAAGCTCGTCCAGTGCCAGCTTGACCAGCGGATCGTCGGGATGGCCCTCGATGTCGGCGTAAAACAGCGTCGCGGTGAACGCCCCCAACTGGTAGCTCTCCAGCTTGGTCATGTTGATGCCGTTGGTGGCGAAACCGCCCATTGCCTTGTAGAGCGCGGCCGGCACGTTGCGGACGCGGAAGATGAATGTCGTCATCATCTTGGTGTCGGCCGACGGGCGTTCGGCCCATTGCTTGTTCTTGGTCAGAACGACAAAGCGGGTGACGTTGGAATCGGTGTCCTCGACATTCTCCTCAATGATGTCGAGCCCGTAGAGCTCTGCCGCGAGCGCCGGGGCGAGCGACGCCATGGTGCGGTCCTTGACCTCCGAAACCAGCTTCGCAGAACCCGCCGTGTCGCCGGCGACCACCGGCTTCCAGCCATTCTTGCGGATGTATTTGCGGCACTGGCCAAGCGCGTGGATGTGGCTGTGCACGGTCTTGATCTCGTTGCGTTTGACCCCGGGCAGCACCATCAGCTGGAAATGGATCGGCAGGAAATATTCGCCAACGATGTGCAGCCTTGATTCCGGCAACAGATGGTGGATGTCGGCGACGCGCCCGGCGATGGTGTTCTCGATCGGGATCATGGCGAGATCGGCCTTGCCCGTCTCGACCGCGTTGAACGCATCCTCGAAGGTCGGGCACGGCAACGGCTCCATCGAGGGATAGACATTGCGGCTGGCGGTGTCGGAATTGGCGCCCGGCTCGCCCTGGAAGGATATTCTGTTGGTCTTTTCAGGCATGCCCAAGTCTCGGTTCAAAGTGTCTCTGTTGGAAGGGATTGTTCAGTGTGAAAGGATGGTTCTGGCGCGTTCGAGGTCTTGCGGCGTGTCGACGCCAAGTGGCAATGATCGCACGATCTCGGCATCGATGCGCATGCCGGCTTCCAGCGCCCGCAGCTGTTCCAGCCGTTCGCGCCGTTCGAGTGGCGACGGCTTCAGCGCCACGAAGCGCTCGAGTGCCGCGCGCCGATAGGCGTAGAGGCCGACATGGTGGTACAGCGCGCCTTCGCCCCATGGCGCGGTGGCGCGGGTGAAATAGAGCGCCCTCAGCCTGGTGCCGGAGAGCGGCGAGCCGACGATCTTGACGACGTTGGGATTGGTCTTTTCCTCGTCG
The DNA here is from genome assembly GCF_056404455.1 of Mesorhizobium sp. P2_D1. Classification (NCBI taxonomy): domain Bacteria; kingdom Pseudomonadati; phylum Pseudomonadota; class Alphaproteobacteria; order Hyphomicrobiales; family Phyllobacteriaceae; genus Mesorhizobium; species Mesorhizobium sp. P2_D1. Next base: position 95,658 of record NZ_JBFUDZ010000003.1, on the reverse strand, counting down.
CGGACGATCTCGACGCCGAGCGTGGCGATATCCACCGCCCTGTCTTCGAACGGCCTGAGCGACGCGGCGATGATTTCCGGGTCGATTGTCGGCAAGTCGCCTTGCACATTGACGATCGTTTCGACCTTGCGTTCGGGATCAAGCGCAACCAAAGCCTCGTGGATGCGATCGGAGCCGGATTCGTGATCCATGCGCGTCATCACGGCCTCGAAACCATGCGCGCGCACCGCTTCCGCCACGCTTTGCGTGTCGGTCGCCACCACCACCCGGCCGAGGCCGGCCTCGGCGGCGCGGCGGGCGACATGGACGATCATCGGCGCGCCGGCGATGTCGGCCAGCGGCTTGCCTGGCAGGCGGGTCGAGGCCATGCGGGCCGGGATCAGGATCAGCGTGGACATGCGCGTTGCAAGGCGTCTCAAAAGGGGAAGGGAAAAGTGGCAAAAGGTCTCACTGGAAGCGCCCTTATAGGTGTTGCAACGCCGGAGCAAAAGACCTAGTTTCCGCCCGATTTGACCGCCTTAGCAGGGTGGGTCACGATACCGACGGACGGAGTGGACGGATCGGTCCGCCGGAAAAGGGAGCAAGGGGCGTATGGATTCCAACGAAGTCAACAAGCTGCTCGCCGGATTGCTCGGAACTGTTTTCGTGGTCTTCTCGGTTGGCCTTGTGTCGGATGCGCTGTTTGCCTCGCCGGCGCCGGAAAAGCCCGGCTTCGCCATCGAAGCCACCGAGCCCGCCGAAGGCGGCCCGGCCGCTCCGGCTGCCGAAGCCAAGCCGATCGCCGACCTTCTGGCGACCGCCAATGTCGAAGCGGGCGCTGCGGTGTTCAAGAAATGCCAGGCCTGCCATTCCGGTGAAAAGGGCGGCCCCAACAAGGTCGGCCCCGATCTGTGGGATCTCATCGACCGTCCGGTTGGCGAGCATGAAGGCTTTGCCTACTCGGCCGGCATGAAGGAATTCTCCAAGGGCGGCACCGAGAAGTGGACCTATGACAACATCAACCACTTCATCACCTCACCGAAGAAATTCGTGAAGGGCACGGCCATGGGCTTTGCCGGCCTGCCCAAGGACGAGGACCGCGCCAACGTCATCGCCTATCTGCGCACGCTGTCCGACAATCCCAAGCCGCTGCCGGCGCCAGGGGCTGCTGCTGATGCGACCGCGCCTGCCAAGCCGGCCGAAGCAGCCACCCCTGCCAAGCCGGCCGAGGGTGCTGCTCCCGCCAAGCCGGCGGCTCCGGCCGCGCCAGCCCCCGCCGCCCCGGCTCCGGCCGCTCCGGCACCTGCGCCTGCCCAATAAACAAATTGTAACCTCGACGATCTTGAAAAAGCCGGGTTCAGCCCGGCTTTTTTGTTAGCAAGATCGCATATGCAGCGACAAAGCCGCGCATTGCGGTTTTCACGAGGAGCAAATCATCTAGATTGCCTTTGTGGAATGGACACGCAGCACGAAGAGGACAGTGCATGACGGTTGGCCGAACGCTACTCAAATCGTTGCTGGCGGCAGCCCTGCTGGCGGCGGGATTGCAAGCGACGCAAGCCGACGAATGGCGCACCACCTCCTCGCTGATCGGCCCCTCCAAATACGGCGACAATTTCCAGCACTACGACTACGTCAACCCGAACGCGCCCAAGGGCGGCACGCTGAATTCGGTGGTGCCCGGCACCTATGACAGCTTCAACCCCTATATCGTCCAGGGATCGCCGGCCGCCGGACTGGTCGGATTCGGCGGCGGCCTGCTCTATGACACCCTGATGGAGCAGGCGACCGACGAAGGCAGCACCAGCCATCCGCTGATCGCCGAAGCCTACAAATATCCGGCCGATTATTCCTCCGCGACCTACCGGCTCGACCCGCGCGCCAAATGGCATGACGGCCAGCCGATCACCGTCGATGATGTGATCTGGTCGTTCCAGGTGCTGAAGGCGAACAGCCCGCAATACAGCCGCTATTTCGAGAACGTCACCGATGCGGTCGCCGTCTCCGACCGCGAGGTCGAGTTCCATTTCAACCAGAAGGGCAACCGGGAACTGCCGAAGATCATCGGTGACCTTGCCGTGCTGCCGAAACACTGGTGGGAAGGCACCGATGCCAACGGCAAGAAGCGCGACGTGACCAAGCCGACGCTGGAAATTCCGCTCGGTTCGGCCGCCTACAAGATCGCCAGTTTCAAGCCCGGCTCGGAAATCATCTGGCAGCGCGTGCCCGACTACTGGGCAGCCAAACTGCCGGTGAAGATCGGCCGCGAGAATTTCGACACGCGACGCTACACCTATATACTCGACGACAACGCCTCCTGGCTGGCCTTCACCAAGGGTGGGCTGGAGGACATCAACCGCGAATACAGCTCGCGCAAATGGGCAACGGCTTACAATTTTCCTGCATTCCAAGCCGGTGATGTCGTCAAGAAGGACTTCCAGACCCAGGCGCCACAGGCGATGCAGGGTTTCGTCCTCAACCAGCGGCGGCCGCTGTTCCAGGACCGGCTGGTGCGTGAAGCGCTGACAATCCCGTTCGATTTCGAGAGCATGAACCGCACGCTGTTCTTCGGCTTCAACACCCGCACATCGAGCTATTTCCAGGGCACCGAACTGGCATCGAGCGGATTGCCGCAAGGCAAGGAGCTGGAAATCCTGGAAAAATATCGCGACAGGCTGCCGCCCGAACTCTTCACCCAAGAATTCAAGCTGCCGGTCTACGATTCCCCGCAAGCGGAACGAAAGTACCTGAAACAGGCGGTTGATCTGTTCGCCAAGGCCGGCTGGGTGATCAAGGGCGGCAAGATGGTCAATGCCAAGACAGGAGCGCCATTCAAATTCGAAATTCTCGGCTGGAACGACACCGACCAGGTGATCGCCAGCCCCTATATCGACAATCTGCGCAAGATCGGTGTCGACGCCACGCTGCGCATCATCGACCAGACGCAGTACATCAACCGCGTCAACAATTTCGATTTCGATGTCGTCACGGGGCTTCTCCAGCAGTCGGATTCGCCGGGCAACGAGCAACGCGACTTCTGGACTTCGAAAGCCGCCAATGCGCCGGGTTCGCGCAATCTGATGGGCATCAAGGATCCGATCATCGACGCGCTGGTCGACCGCATCATCTTCGCCACCGATCGCGACGACCTTGTCGCCGCCACCCATGCGCTCGACCGTATCCTGTTGTGGAACTTCTACGTCGTGCCGCAATATCACCGGTCCGCCGTCTGGCTGGCTTATTGGGACAAGTTCGGCTTTCCAGACAAGCAGCCCGCCTATGTCGGCGCCGATATCGATTCCTGGTGGATCGACCTCGATAAGGAAAAGGCGCTGGCGGCCAAGTACAAGGGCGGCAATTGATGGCGGTCCTTGCCCGCCGCGATTTCCTGGCATTGGGCGGTGCCGCCACCGCCGCCGCCCTGCTGCCCAGCCGAGCCTTCGCCACCGTCCCGACTGGCGTAAAACTGCACGGCCTGTCGGCTTTCGGCGATCTCAAATACAAGCCGGACTTCGCGCATTTCGACTATGTCAATCCGGACGCGCCCAAGGGCGGCCAGATGAATTTCGCGCCACCGAACGCCACCTTGAATCAGAGCTTCCTGACTTTCAACACATTGAATTCCCTGGTGTTGAAAGGAGATTCACCGCCGCGAACGGAGCTTTGTTTCGATTCTCTGATGGCAAGCGCGCTCGATGAGCCGGATGCGGTCTATGGCCTGCTTGCCGAGTCCGTCACCTTGTCGCAAGACCGCAATGGCTTCCGTTTCAGCCTACGACCGCAAGCCCGCTTCAACGACGGTTCGCCGCTGACCGCTGAAGACGTTGCCTTCGCGTTGAAGCTTTACAAAGACCAAGGCCATCCAAACCTTTCCAAGGCGCTGCGGTACATGACGGAAGCGGTCGCGGTCGATCCCACCACTCTCGACCTGACCTTCAACGGCGAGCAGTCGCCGCAGAACATCCTTGCGATTGTGGCAATGCCGATCGTGTCCAAGGCCTTTTATACGGCCAATGATTTCGATGCCTCGACGATGACACCGCCGCTCGGCTCGGGGCCTTACAAGATAGGGCGCGTGGTAGCCGGACAGACTGTCGAATATGACCGCGTCGCCGACTATTGGGGTCGCGATCTAGCCGTGAACCGTGGCCTCTACAATTTCGACCGCATCCGCATCGACTTCTATCTTGATCGGCAGGCGGCTTTTGAAGCCTTCAAGAAAGGCGACACGCATTTTCGCGAGGAATTCACCGCGCGGGTATGGGCGACCGGATACGACTTTCCGGCGCTGAAGGATGGCAAGATCGTCAAACGGGAATTTCCCGGTGAGAAGACGCCAGACATGCAGGGCGTGGCGTTGAATCAACGTCGTACGCAATTTCGCGACGAGCGGGTACGGCGGGCGATCGCCAGATGCTTCGATTTCGAATGGATGAAGCGGGCCCTGTTTTACGGCTCTTACGAGCGCTCTCAATCGAACTTCGAACGGTCGGATTATAAGGCCGAAGGTTTGCCCTCGCCTGCGGAATTGGCCCTGCTCGAGCCGTTCCGGGCCGAGTTGCCACCAGAGGTCTTTGGCGAAGCCGTGACGCAGCCTCTGTCCGACGGCTCGGGCCATGACCGCAAGCTGCTGGGCGAGGCTTCGAGATTGCTTGCGCAAGCCGGCTGGAAACGTGCGGGCAGTTTCGTCGTCAACGACAAGGGTGAGCGTCTGCAGGTTGAAATGCTGGCGGAGGATGACGGCATCGTTCGCATCTTCACCCCATGGTCCGAGAATATGAAGGCGATCGGGATCGACGCCTCTATCCGGCAAGTCGATTCGGCACAGTATGAACAGCGGCACAGTGATTTCGACTTCGATCTTACCGTGCTGCATTGGTCGATCGGAGCGACGCCGACCAACGACGGCCTGGAGATGCTCTATGATTCCCGAATGGCGAAAACGCCGGGGCAACGCAACTATCCGGGCACGGAAAGCAAGGCCATCGACGCGCTGATCGTGGCTGCCGGCAAGGCGCAAAGCCGAAACGAACTCGTCACCGCGCTCAGGGCGCTCGACCGGGTCTTGCGCGCACGGCTAGACTGGATTCCAACATACTATCTGGCGAATCACCGCGTCGCCTATTGGGACATGTTCGACTTCGTCGAGCAAAAGCCCGATTTCGGCTTTCCGGTCGAGACGCTGTGGTGGTTCGATAAGGGCAAGGCGGCAAAAATTGGCAAAGGCTGAGATGTTCGCTCAAGCAGGGCAAAAGACCTGATGGGCGCTTATATCCTGCGCCGCATCCTGTTGATGATCCCGACCCTGTTCGGCATCATGGCGATATCCTTCGCCGTCATCCAGTTCGCGCCGGGCGGCCCGGTCGAGCAGGTCATCGCCCGGCTGACCAACCAGGGCGGCAGCGATCGCCTTGGCGGCGGCGGCGGTGACGCGGTCGGTGGCGCCAATGTCGATGTCGCCGGTGATGTCAGCTCGAAATATCGCGGCGCCCAAGGCCTCGATCCCGAATTCATCAAGAAGCTGGAAAAGCAGTTCGGCTTCGACAAGCCGCCGCTCGAGCGCTTCGGCATGATGTTGTGGAATTATGCGCGCTTCGATTTCGGCGACAGCTATTTCCGCGATATTTCGGTGCTCAACCTGATCCTGGAAAAAATGCCGGTGTCGATCTCGATCGGGCTGTGGATCACGCTTCTGTCCTACCTGATCTCGATCCCGCTGGGCATCCGCAAGGCGGTCAAGGACGGCACGCCCTTCGACGTCTGGACCAGCGGCGTCGTCATCGTCGGCTATGCCATTCCAGGCTTCCTGTTCGGCATCATGCTGATGGTGCTGTTTGCCGGCGGGTCGTTCTGGGATTGGTTTCCGCTGCGCGGCCTCACCTCTGACAATTGGGACCAGCTATCCTGGTCCGGCAAGATCATCGACTATTTCTGGCACATGACCTTGCCGCTGACGGCGCTGGTGCTGTCGGCCTTCGCCACCACGACGCTGCTGACCAAGAACTCGTTCCTGGAAGAGATCCGCAAGCAGTATGTGGTGACGGCGCGCGCCAAGGGCCTGTCGGAGCGGCAGGTGCTCTACGGCCACGTCTTCCGCAACGCCATGCTGATCGTGATCGCCGGTTTTCCGGGCGCCTTTATCTCGGCCTTCTTCACCGGCTCGCTGCTGATCGAGAACATCTTTTCCCTCGATGGCCTCGGCCTGCTCGGCTTCCGGTCGGTGGTCGAGCGCGACTATCCGGTGGTGTTCGCCAATCTCTACATCTTCTCGCTGCTCGGGCTGTTCGTCGGATTGCTGTCCGACCTGCTCTACACCTGGGTCGATCCGCGCATCGATTTCGAGCGGAGAGACGTCTGATGTCGGACACCACCGCAACCACGGAGGCCGCACCGGAGCGGATCGTGCGGCCGTGGCTGTCGCCGCTCAACAAGCGCCGCCTGCAGAACTTCAGAGCAAACCGGCGCGGCTACTGGTCGCTGTGGATATTCCTCGTCCTGTTCGTGCTGTCGCTGTTTGCCGAATTCATCGCCAACGACAAGCCGATCATCGCCTCCTACAAAGGCGAAATCCTGTTTCCGGTGCTGGTCGCCTACCCCGAGGAAAAGTTCGGCGGCTTCTACGCGGTCACCGACTATCGCGACCCGGTCATCCAGGACGAGATCAACGCCCATGGCTGGATGATCTGGCCGCCGGTGCGCTACTCCTACCAGACCGTCAACAACGCCATTCCGGAAGCGGCACCGGCCAAGCCGTCCTGGCAATATGACGCCAAGGCGCGCTGCAGCCAGTATCCGCAAGGGGCGGCCGATCCGGCCTGCATCGTCGGCAACTGGAACTGGCTCGGCACCGACGACCAGGCGCGCGACGTGCTGGCGCGCGTCATCTACGGCTTCCGCATTTCGGTGCTGTTCGGCCTGATCCTGACCGCCGGCTCGGCCCTGATCGGCGTCGCGGCCGGCGCCGTGCAAGGTTATTTCGGCGGCTGGACCGATCTCCTGTTCCAGCGTTTCATCGAAATCTGGTCGGCGATCCCGGTGCTCTATCTCCTGCTCATCGTCGCCGCCATCCTGCCGCCGGGCTTCTTCATCCTGCTCGGGCTGATGCTGTTGTTCTCCTGGGTGGCGCTGGTCGGCGTGGTGCGGGCCGAGTTCCTGCGCGCTCGCAACTTCGAATATGTCAACGCGGCGCGCGCGCTCGGCGTACCCAACCGCACCATCATGTTCCGGCATTTGCTGCCCAACGCCATGGTGGCGACATTGACCTTCATGCCCTTCCTGCTCTCGGGCTCGATCTCGACGCTGACCTCGCTCGACTACCTCGGCTTCGGCCTGCCGCCGGGATCCGCCTCGCTCGGTGAGTTGCTGAAGCAGGCGCAGCGCAATCTCAATGCGCCGTGGCTCGGCATTTCCGGCTTCGTCGTCATCTCGCTGATGCTGTCGCTGCTGGTCTTTGTCGGCGAGGCGACGCGCGACGCCTTCGATCCACGCAAGACGTTCAAATGAGCGAGGCGCCCCTGCTCAGCGTACAGGACCTCAGCGTCGCCTTTGCCCAAGGCGGACAGCAGTCGCTGGCCGTCGACCACATCTCGTTCGACATCGCCAAGGGCGAGACGGTGGCGCTGGTCGGCGAATCCGGCTCCGGCAAATCGGTGTCGGCGCTGTCGGTGCTGAAGCTGTTGCCCTATCCCAGCGCCAGCCATCCCTCGGGAAAGATCCTGTTCCAGGGCGCCGACCTGCTTGCCATGAGCGAGAAGCAGTTGCGGCAGGTGCGCGGCAACAAGATCACCATGATCTTCCAGGAGCCGATGACTTCGCTCAATCCGCTGCACACGATCGAGCAGCAGATCGTCGAGATCCTGAAGCTGCATCAGGGCATGGCCGACCGCCCGGCCAAGGCGCGCACGCTTGCCCTGCTCAACGAGGTCGGCATCCGCGATCCGCAAAAGCGCCTCGATGCCTATCCGCACCAGCTGTCCGGCGGCCAGCGTCAGCGCGTGATGATCGCCATGGCGCTGGCCAACGAACCGGAACTGCTGATCGCCGACGAGCCGACGACGGCACTCGACGTCACCGTTCAGGCGCAGATCCTCGAATTGCTGGCCGGCCTGAAGAGCCGCAAAGGCATGTCGATGCTGTTCATCACCCATGACCTCGGCATCGTGCGCAAGATTGCCGACCGGGTCTGCGTGATGACCAAGGGCAAGATCGTCGAGACCGGCCCGACCAAGGACATCTTCGCCAATCCGCAACACCCCTATACGCGCCATCTGCTGGCCGCCGAGCCGAAAGGCAAGCCGCCGGCGGCCAACGCCGCCGCCAAGCCCGTGATGACCGGCAAGGACATCAAAGTCTGGTTCCCGATCAAGCAGGGCTTCTTCCGGCGCACCGTCGACAATGTGAAAGCAGTCGACGGCATCGATGTCACCGTGCGTGCCGGGCAGACGCTCGGCGTGGTCGGCGAATCCGGCTCGGGCAAGACGACGCTTGGACTGGCGCTGGCACGGATGATCTCGTCGACCGGGAGCATCCAGTTCAATGGGCGCGACATCAACCAGCTCTCCTTCAACGCCATGCGGCCGCTGCGGCGCGAATTGCAGATCGTCTTCCAGGACCCGTTCGGCTCGCTCAGCCCGCGCATGTCGATCGCCGAGATCATCGAGGAAGGCCTGAAGATCCACGAACCGAAACTGTCGCCCGACCAGCGCGACGCGCGCGTCGCCGACGTGCTGAAGGAAGTGGGGCTCGATCCCGCTACCCGCAACCGCTACCCGCACGAGTTTTCCGGCGGCCAGCGCCAGCGTGTCGCCATTGCGCGCGCCATGGTGCTCAACCCACGCTTCGTCATGCTGGACGAGCCGACATCGGCGCTCGACATGAGCGTGCAGGCGCAGGTCGTCGACCTGTTGCGCAGCCTGCAGGCCAAGCACGACCTCGCCTATCTCTTCATCAGTCACGACCTCAAGGTCATCCGGGCGCTGGCCAACGATGTGATCGTCATGCGCAATGGCAGGATCGTCGAAGCCGGCCCTTCCGAACAGATTTTTGGAAATCCGCAAACCGACTATACTCGGGCGCTGATCTCGGCCGCCTTCAAGATAGAGACGGCGCCGGTCGGCATCGTCAGCGAATAGCCTGGACAACGGGCACGCATAACAGGGAAACTCCATCGATGGAAAAAGGCCGCATCCTGCTTGCCGTCACCGGCTTTCATCCGCAGCGCTGGCGCGAGCTCTTGTCGGCCGAGCGTGAGGTGGTGCTGGAACCGGACGGCGCCAGCGACCCGTCGATCACCTATGCGGTGGTGTGGAAGCAGAAGCCCAACATCCTGGCATCGCTGCCCAATCTGCGCGCCATCTTCTCGATCGGTGCCGGCGTCGACCATATCTTCGCCGACCCGGGCCTGCCCGATGTGCCTATCGTCAAGGTCGTCGCCGACAACCTCACCCAGTACATGACCGAATATGTCGTCTGGCGGGTGCTCGACCATCATCGCCACGGCCTGCTCTACCGGTCGCAGCAGCCAAAAAAGATCTGGCACGAGCCGCAGCAGCGGCCGGCCAGCGACATTTCGGTCGGCATCATGGGCCTCGGCAATCTCGGCCGCGCCGCCGCCTCGGTGCTTTTGTCACTCGGCTTTGCCGTCAATGGCTGGTCACGCAGCGAGCGGCCGATGAAAGGCGTAGCGACCTACTCCGGCGAGGCGGGATTGATCCCCTTCCTCAAGGCGACCGATATCCTGGTGGTGCTTTTGCCGCTGACCCCGGACACGCATGGCATCATCAATTACGGCGTGCTGAAGGAACTGAGGAAGCGCAACGGCCTCGGTGGCTCGGTGCTGATCAATGCCGGACGTGGCCGCCTGCAGAAGGACGCCGACATCGTGCGGGCACTGGATGACGGCACGCTGAAGGAGGCGAGCCTCGATGTGTTCGAAGTCGAGCCGCTGCCGAAGACCAGCCCGCTGTGGGGACATCCAAAAGTGTTCGTGACGCCGCATTCGGCGGCGACCTCCGATCCTGTCCACCTGGCCCCGATCATGCTGCGCCAGATGGACGCTTTCGAACGCGGCGAAAAGCTCGACAATCTGGTCGACCGCAAAGCTGGGTATTAAGTAATTCCAGGAAATGCGTGAAACGGTTTTCCCGGGAAAAGCGGGTAGCGTTTTCCCTCAGGGAATTGCGTCAAAGCATAGAGAGCGGCGCCTGCCAGATCCTAGCCAGGCAGTAGTTTCTTCCGCTGGTCTGGCTTGCCGCAATCGCGACGATCGATCGACCGGTTCATGGCATCCATCTGGCCGGTCGCCTTGTCGGCGTCCTGCTTGGCCTTGGAGCGCACATCCGGCATGAACGGGCCGAAGCCCATCGCCGGATTGGAGAAGGTGGGCTTCGCCTTCGTCGACAAATTGTGTTGCTGTGCCAGCGCGTTGCGCTGCGCCAGCAGCTGGCCGCAGGGCACGCTGTCATATTGCAGGGAGGACTGGATGTCGGCGTCCTGCCTCTCAGCCATCGAACTGCCCGCACAGCCGGCGGTCACCAGGCAAGATGCCAAGACAATCATGTTCCAGCGCATCGACTCTGCTCCTCCTGATATCCCGCCTTGATCCGACCAGATCGCAAATATCAGACGCGCATGCAAATCAGACTTTTTCGCAGCACGGATTATCTGCGGCCGCGACCGCAGGGGATCGCAGCCTTGTCCCCCGGTAGCTTGCCTGCCACAACGACCAACCCGTTGACAGGTTCCCGGCGGTCCTGCCGGATCACGGTCGTCTCCAGCGACAGGATCGAAAACCCGTTGGCAGCCAGGATTTCACGCACATAATGTTCCGAATGCGCGTAGCGGCGCGATGGCAGCAACACAAAATCGCCATTGCCAATCAGGCTCTCGACGGAAAAGGCGAACAGGCCATCGCCGGCAAGCAAGCCGGCAACCGTCTTCACCACGCCGTCGAGCGCGCCGACATAGATGAAGACATCGGCCACCGCCACCAGATCGGCTTTCGGGCCGGCATAGGAAAAATCCCGCAGATCGGCCTTGCCGAGGAAATCGTAGACGCCCTTGGCCCGCGCCTGCTTCAGCATCCTGGCCGAAATGTCATATCCCTCCAGCCGATCGGCGATGGGCCGCAGCCTCTGCCCCATGAGCCCGGTGCCGCAGCCGAGATCGAGCGCCAGCGGGAAGCGGCCCGGCCTTGTCGACCGGATGGCCTGATCGAGCAATTCGGGCAGCCGATACCCCAGCCTGTCGACCAGTGATTCCTCGAAGCTGTCGGCATAGTGGTCGAACAGCGTCTCGACGAAGGCGCTGGGCAGCGAGCCGGTCTCCGGAGCCCTGCCGATCAATTGCAGGTTCAGTGCGGCACCTTGACGATCCGTCGGATCGAGTTGCAGCGACATCGTCCATGCCTGCGCGGCGAGGTCCGGCGCACCGGCAGCCTGCTGCATCTCGCCGAGGCGAAACCAGCCCATCGCCCATTGCGGCTTCAGTTCCAGGGCACCGAGCAGCAATTCCGCCGCCGCGGCATGATCGCCGTCCGCATGCAGCATCTCGGCATAATCGGCACGGCGATCGGCGTTCAAGTCGCCGGACGAGGCCTGAAGCGGTTTCATGGCAATGGGTCCTGGGCGATGATCCTGTCGGCGGATGGAAGCCGGCGGTGCTGTATGCGGGAGTCAGCAGTCACATACAACAGGCTTCCCGCAGCGGAATTATATCCTATCTTGGGGATCATGCGCGCCTCAGACCTGCTCCATCCCCGGCCCGAGGGCCTCTATTGCCCACCAGGTGATTTCTTCATCGACCCGGTGCGGCCGGTGAACCGGGCGCTGATCACGCATGGCCATTCCGATCATGCGCGTTCCGGCCACCGTTCGGTGCTGGCCACACAGCAGACGCTCGACATCATGGGCCTGCGCTATGGCGAGGATTTTGCCGACACAACGCAAGCAGCTCAGCTCGGCGAGACGATTGTCCTCGATGGTGTCAGCATCAGCTTCCATCCCGCCGGCCATGTGCTTGGCTCGGCGCAGATCGCCGTCGAGCACCAGGGCACGCGCATCGTCGCTTCCGGCGACTACAAGCGGCAGAAAGACGCGACCTGCGCGCCGTTCGAGCCGATCGCGTGCGATGTGTTCATCACCGAGGCGACTTTCGGCCTGCCGGTGTTTCGCCATCCACCCGACACGGAAGAGATCGCCCGCCTGCTGAAATCGGCGACGCAGTTTCCCGAACGCTCGCATCTGGTCGGCGCCTATGCGCTGGGAAAGGCGCAGCGGGTGATGCGGCTGCTGCGCGACGCCGGCTACGACCGGCCGATCTACATCCATGGCGCGCTGGCCAGACTCAGCGGATATTACCAGAGCCAGGGCATCGAGCTCGGAACGCTCGAACCGGCAACGGTGGAGGGCGGCAAGCAAGATTTCGCGGGCGCCATCGTGGTCGGTCCGCCTTCGGCTTTCGCCGACCGCTGGGCGCGGCGCTTTCCCGATCCGATCTCGTGCTTCGCCTCGGGCTGGATGCGCATCCGCCAACGCGCCAAGCAAGGCGGCGTCGAACTGCCGCTGATCATATCAGACCACGCCGACTGGGACGAACTGACCGCCACCATCAAGGAGACCGGAGCCGAGGAAATCTGGGTGACGCATGGCCGCGAGGAAGCGCTGGTGCGCTGGTGCGAACTCGAAGGCATCGCCGCACGGCCGCTGCATCTGGTCGGCTACGAGGACGAGGGCGATTGATGGCATGAACCGCTTCGCCGAACTTCTCGATCGCCTGGTGCTGACGCCGTCGCGCAACGGCAAGCTGACCTTGCTGACCGACTATTTCCGCAGCGTGGAGGATCCCGACCGTGGCCTGGCGCTGGCTGCCATCACCGGCGATCTCAGCATCGCCGCGGTCAAGCCGGCGATGCTGCGCACCCTGGTCACCGAGCGCATGGACCCGGTGCTGTTCGGCTATTCCTACGACTATGTCGGCGATCTTGCCGAAACGGTGTCACTGGTCTGGCCGCAAACGCCCGGAAACATCCCGAACCGCGAGCCGACGCTCGGCGAAGTCGTCGCCAGGCTGCAGGCGGCAAGCCGCTCCGACGGACCCAAGGTGCTGGCCGGACTGCTCGACAGCGCCGGCATCTCGGCGCGCTTTGCCATCATCAAGCTGGTCACTGGCGGCCTGCGCATCGGCGTGTCGGCGCGGCTGGCCAAACAGGCACTGGCGGATTTCGGCAAGGTCGATGTCACCGAGATCGAGGAGCTTTGGCACGGACTGTCGCCGCCTTACACGGCACTGTTCGCCTGGCTGGAAGGCAAGGCCGAAAAGCCCAGGAATACGGCGATGGCCCTGTTTCGCCCGGTCATGCTGTCGAACCCGGTCGGCGACGGCGATCTCGAAAAGCTCGACCCCGCGGACTATGCAGCCGAATGGAAATGGGACGGCATCCGCGTCCAGGCGGTCGCTGAAGGCGGTATCCGCCGGCTCTATTCGCGCACCGGCGACGATGTCTCCGGCGCCTTTCCGGATCTCGCCGACGCCATGCATTTTTCCGCAACGCTGGACGGCGAACTGCTGGTCGGCGATCCCCGGCTGGCGACCGGCACCTTCTCGGACCTGCAGCAAAGGCTGAACCGCAAGACGGTGACGCCGAAGATGCAGCAGCAATATCCAGCCTTCATGCGCTGCTACGACGTGCTGCAGATCGGCGACGAGGATTTGCGCGCGCTGCCGTTTCGTGAGCGGCGCGGCCGACTGGAAACCTTTGTCGGCACGCTCGACCCGAGCCGTTTCGATCTTTCGCCATTTGTCGACTTCGCCGACTGGCAGGCGCTGGAGGAGCTGCGCCGCGCGCCGCCGCATCCGATCATCGAGGGCGTCATGCTGAAGCGCTGGGACTCGCCCTATGTCGCCGGGCGGCCGAAAGGCCCGTGGTTCAAATGGAAGCGCGATCCGCACACGGTGGATGCCGTGCTGATGTATGCCCAACGCGGCCATGGCAAGCGCTCGAGCTTCTATTCGGACTACACGTTCGGCGTCTGGTCCGGCGGCGAAGGCGAGGAGGAACTGGTGCCGGTCGGCAAGGCCTATTTCGGCTTCACCGACGAAGAGCTGAAGCAGATCGACAAATATGTCCGCGACAACACGGTCGAGCGTTTCGGGCCTGTGCGCTCGGTGCGGGCCGACCGCGACAACGGCCTGGTGCTGGAAGTCGCCTTCGAGGGCCTCAACCGCTCGACCCGGCACAAATCCGGCGTCGCCATGCGCTTTCCCCGCATCTCGCGGCTGCGCTGGGACAAGCCGGCCAACGAGGCCGACCGCATCGAGACGCTGCAGGCGCTGCTCGATCGCTAAGTCGCTTGTCCTGCATGGATGCGCTTACGGCTCGACCGAGACCCGGATTTCGTAGATGTCCGCCGCCTTGCCCTGTTTGTCGAAGTCGGAATTGACGGCGATCGTGCCGGCCGAGCCCGGGTGCTTCTTGGGAAACTGCACGTCGAACAGATATTCGTTCTGCTGCTGGCCGACCGCGTAGCGCTTGCGGCCGCAGTCGCCCAGTTCGCCGAAGTTGCAGTCGACGGAAATCTGCGTCTCCTTGCCTTCTTCGGAGCGGGCAATGATGTCGAACACGGCATGCTTGCCAGCGAGCTGTTCCAGCACGCCTTGCCCGACATCGAAGCTGATCGCCGAACCGGAGGCTCCGGAACGGATGCGCAGGAACGACCCGGTGTCGTCCTTCATCACTTCGGCCTTGGCATCCGACGGGGCGCTGACATGCGACGCGTCGGTTGGCGAAAACACGTTGATCCAGTCGCGCGACTGGTCCGCGGCACCGGGCTTTGCTGGGCCGGTGTCGCCATCGGCCGGTGTGAAGTCGTCGTCGTTGACGGTCGGCGGCGCTTCGGGCGGAGCGGTGTCGAGCTGCGCCTGTGTCTTGAACACACCGGTCTGCACGGCGAAGAACAGGCCGATACCGACAGCGGCAAGCAGCGTCACGGTCAGGAAGATGGCGGTCAGCGGCAGGCGACGCCCCCTTATGCGCCGTTCATCGCGATCGGGCGCCACTTCCGTCGCGGCCTCGGCCGAGTCGGGAGCAGACATGTCGATGGCTGGCGCGCCGGGAAGGCCGGCGTCCGGCATGATGTCGGGAACGACTGGCAGCACACGCGAGCGAGGCGCATCGGAGGCGGATTGCACGGGCTCGTCAACGACAACGACGGGTGATGCCGGTTGCCCGGTCTCAACCGCAGGAGCGGGGTCCGCAGCCACCTCGACCGCAGGAGCCGGGTCCCCACCAAGCTCGACCGCCGGCGCATCACCCTGTGGGCCGACATCCGGCACCGCCGGCAGATACTCGGATTCGATTTCGGTGATTTTCGCCTGTATCGCCTTGCGGCGCTTGATGGCGACTTCCACCGTCACGTCGGGATTGGCCTGGAGCGCACGGTCGAGCGCGGCAAAAGCCGATCTATAGACCCTTTCGCGGAACGCGCGGTCCTCGGCGTTGCCTTTCTCGAAGGCATTCCGGATCGCCTTTTCGATTGCGTCCAAGCGGATCCCTCTGCACGTTTGCCCAAACCTTGCCATGATCGTTAGCCGCAGGCGACCAATCAATCAACGGGCGAGCGGTGCATTCTGCCTTGTCAGGGTGTGCAAAGTCCATTCCGACGCTGTTCCGGCAACGAAATCAGYGTGTTTCATCAATTTTCACCAGCAGGAGGGTGCGAACCGCGCGAGCCTGACTCGGCGACCGATTGGCGAGCAACGCGGCGGACGGCTTTCGACGGCCTCGCATGAATTGCCAAGTCGCATCTTGAATTCGCCGCCGGTTGAGTCTATCACCCCCGCATCTTGGAGGCTCTGGCCTCCCGGGCCGCTTTAGCTCAGTTGGTAGAGCACATCATTCGTAATGATGGGGTCAGGTGTTCGAGTCACCTAAGCGGCACCATTCCTTCAAGCAGCAATCAACGGCGCCGTCACTGGGCCGAGCCTCGGCTCCGGCCGTTCGCTGCTTTTGTCGGACAGGTAAGTGAGGATGGAGGCCTCGCCTCGGGATCGAACCGAGGCTTCAGAGATTTGCAGTCTCCAGCGTAGCCGCTCCGCCACGAGGCCATCGCCGTCCAAGTAGCAGCCTAATATTTACGGAAAGGTTAAGGCCGAACCGCCGCTGGAGCAACGGCTTGCGGCGCGGGCGAGGCATATCGGCCATTGTCGAGGCCCTGGTTTGGTGTGAAACTCTAAGCCTCTGAATGGAGGTCGAAAATGCCCAACAATTTCAAGACCGGAGACGTCGTCAGGCTGAAGTCCGGAGGCCCGAAAATGACCATAAGCGACGGCGCGGCCTCGGGCATATTCATGTGCCATTGGTTCAACCGCGAGGGTGACGTGTGGACCCCGCAACATGCTGGCTTCAAGCCAGACCAGTTGGTCGCGGCCGACCAATCAGACTAGGTCCCTGCCGACGCGGTTTTGCTTGAACCGGCGCCAAACCTGGCACGGGTTCACGTCCAGCGCTGAGGCGCCGGGTTTGGCACGTCACTGCGGCCGCCGACGGAGCCCTTGCATCCAGGAAATGCGTCCGAAACAAGATTGCGCGACCGACGGATTTCCGCCGTCGCGGCGTTTAACGGTCGAAGCGTGACCTCGGCTCAAGCCGTGGCCACGCGCCAACCGGAGACGCCAACGCATGATACGTCGTTCGATACTTGCCGCTGCCATGAGCCTGCTGACCGTAGCGGCTCTCGCCCAGACAGCGACGCAGCCGCCTGCCGCGACGCCGCCGGTTGCCGCACCGGCCACGCCGAAGGCCAGGTCCGACATCACGCTGGCCAAATTCCAGAAGCGGCGCGAGAAAGCGATCATGGCTGCCGACACGGATGGCGACGGCAAGATCAGCTTGCTGGAATGGGAAGCCTTTCAGGCCAAGCGCAACATCAAGGGCGACCCCGTCAAATCCTTCGCGCGTCTCGATTCCAACCATGACGGCTTCATCGACCGCGCCGAACTCGATGCCTTCTTTGCCAAGCGCTTTGCCAGGCTCGACAAGAATTCCGACGGCGTCCTGACGGCCGACGAACTGCCGGGCCACAAAACCGCTCCCAAGCAGGAGCAATGACCAAGAGGCAATGACGTGCGATGAACATCGGGAGTGCGCCGGCTGATGAGCGCCGATCCGGACGAGGAGCTGGTTCGCCGCGTCGGCGCCGGCGATCCGGCAGCCGTGCAGACGCTCGTCGCGCGCAAACTGCCCCGCATCCTGGCGCTTGCCGTGCGCATGCTCGGCGATGCTGCGGAGGCCGAGGATGTCGCGCAGGAGACCTTCGTGCGGATCTGGCGCCATGCCTCGGGCTGGCGACGCGGCAATGCGCGCTTCGACAGCTGGATCCACCGGGTGACGCTGAACCTCTGTTACGACCGGCTGCGCCGCAAGCGCGAATGGGTGACCGACGACCTGCCGGAAATGGTCGACCCGGCCGCACTTCCCGATGCCCATCCGCAGGAAGACGCGCAGCGGGTCGAACGAGCGCTGCAAGGCATAGCGCCGCGCCAGCGCGAAGCGATCGTTCTGGTCTATTACCAGGAGATGTCCAACGTCGAGGCAGCAGCGACCCTGAAGATCAGCGTCGACGCCCTGGAGAGCCTGCTTTCGCGCGGCCGGCGGTCGCTGCAGACGATCCTGGCCAGGGATGGCGCCGATGAGTGAGAACCGGGCAAGCGGCCCCGATGGGCAAGGGGAAGACCATGGCTGAAGGATCCAGGAACGAACCGGCAATGGATGCCACGCGCTTTGCGGCCCTGGCAGAGGCCTATGGCAGTGACTTGCGGCGATGGCCGGAGGCTGAACGGATAGCCGCCGCGATCTTTGCGCTAAGCGAGACTGGCCAGGCCATTTTGCAGCATGCCGGGAGACTTGACGCCCTGCTGGACGGCTACCGCGTCGGCGCGCCCGACAAGGCCCTGCATGGCAGCATCGTGCAGGCCGCCGGCCGATACCTCGCCCAACGCCGGCGTCAGCGGTTCTGGTGGCTCGGACTGGGGCTTGCCGGCATTGGCCTGGCCGGCGCTGTCGCCGGATTGGCCCTGGTGAGCATCGTCACACCCGAGGTCCAGCCGGACCACTATGTGCTGGACGCCAATGCGACGGCGTTCGGCGACGCCAGCCCGGACCGCGACGCGATCGAGGAAGACCTATGAACATGAGCCGAAACCTTGTCACCCTGTCGGTGGTGCTCAACGTCTTCCTGGCCGGGGCGCTTGCCGGCGGGGCCGTCTGGATAAGAAGCGGCAAGTCAGGCCAGGGCTACTCATTGGAGACGGCCGGCGGCCGGCTTCCCGAGCAGGATCGGACGGTGTTCCGCGAGGCGCTGCGCGACGTTCGCCGCGAATCCCGTCAGGTCATCCTCGACGGCCAGCAAGCCAGGCGCGAGGCGGCAGACCTGCTGCGACAGCCGGTTCTGGACGCGACGGCCCTGTCGGCGGCGCTGGAGCGGGCGCGCAATGCCGACGTCACCGTGCGCATGCGGCTTGAGCAGCGCATCGTCGAGTTCGCGGCGGCAAGTTCCGCCGAGGGCCGCCGCGTACTGGCGGAAGGGCTCACCAGACGCGCTGGGTCGCAACTGTCGGCGGTGCCAAAAAAATCGCCGTGACGACCGACGGAAAACGCCGACGACGCCGTTTAACAGGAGAAGGGCAGGACCTGCCGGACCATGTGCGTGCAGGTTTTCAACCTCGGACACTTCGGAGTATGGCCATGAATTATTTGACAAAATACGTGCTCACCGCGGCTCTCGCCGTGACCGGAACGGTTGCGACGGCTGCGGCATCCTCGGCGATGCCAATGGCGCCGCTTGCCGCGCCGGCGCTGGTCGAGCATGCCGCCTGGGGCTGCGGTCCGGGCTGGCATCCCAATCCCTGGGGACGCTGCGTGCCCAATCGTGTGGTGGTCTACCCTCGTTACATCTATCGGCATGGCCCGGCCTTCTACGCCTGGCATCGGCACCATGTCTGGCACCGCCGGCATCACTGGTAGGATGCGCGTCGGGGGTCGGCCACTCCGTGCCGGCCTCCTCCCCCTGTTGACTATGCACGAAACGGCTCGAACGAGCCTCATGCGCCAGGCGCTTGAGGCTCAGGCGATGGAGAGCTGACTTGACTGTCCCGGCCTCCAATTCCCTGCCGCCAGATCCGGTACTCGTCGCATTCAACCGCTTCGGCCTTGGTGCAAGGCCCGGCGACCGCGAGATGCTGGCCGGCGATCCGCGCGGCTATCTCAGGGCGGAACTGCGGCAAGCCGACATCGCCATGATCTCGCTTGACGATCCGGCCTATACCGGCTTGCTGGGCAGCACGCCGGCCATCCAGGCCAGCATGGCGGCAAATTTCCAGCTCCAGCGCCAGCGCACGGCCGCCGCGGCAGCGCAGCCAGCGACGGCGAGCGCCCAAGCTGTGCCCGCACAGGCCCTGCCCGCCCAGATCACGCCAGCCCACCCCGCGCTTGCGCCTGCCCCCACCGACAAACCCGTCGTGCCGCAGGTCGAGGCGACGTTGTTCCGGGCGGAAGCACAGGCGCGCTTCGACAAGGCCGTTCGGGCGAAGGCCGGCTTCGTCGAACGGCTCGTCTGTTTCTGGTCGAACCATTTCTGTGTTTCGGTGGCGAAGGACATCCTCATTGAAGCCAGCGCCGGTGCCTTCGAGCGGGAGGCCATCCGCCCTTTCGTGCTCGGCCGCTTTGCCGACATGCTGCTGGCGGTGGAGCATCATCCGGCGATGCTGCTCAATCTCGACAACCAGCAGTCGGTCGGGCCGGACTCTCGTGCGGGTAGCAACCGCAAGCGCGGGCTCAATGAAAACCTCGCCCGTGAAATCCTGGAACTGCACACGCTCGGCGTCGGCAGCGGCTACAGCCAGGCCGATGTCACCAGTTTCGCACGCATCCTTACAGGCTGGACGATGGCCGGGCGCGACGGGCGGCTGGGCGAGCCCGGCAATTTTGTCTTCAACGCAAACGCACATGAGCCGGGGGATGCAGTGCTGCTCGGCAAGGCCTATCCTGCCGGCGGCATGGGACAGGCGGAGGCCGCGCTGAACGATATCGCCCGCCACCCGGCAACGGCACTGCATATCGCCACCAAGCTGGCCCGCCATTTCATCGCCGACACGCCGCCGCCGTCTGCAATCGCCCGCCTCGCCAAGGTCTTCGCCAAGACCGACGGCAATCTGCGGGCGCTGGCCGCCGCCCTCATCGCCATGCCGGAGGCGTGGTCGACGCCGTTGGCGAAGATGCGGTCGCCCTTCGACTATGTCGTCGCCATCCGAAGGGCGACCGGCCCCGGTCCGGCCAACGATCCCGGCCAGTCGCTCGGCTGGCTCAACGCGCTGGGCGAGCCGCTGTGGCAACCGCCGGGGCCGAACGGCTTTCCCGACGGGGTCGACGGCTGGGCATCGGCGGAGGGCATGAAGGTCCGCCTCGACATCGCCTGGCAGGCAGCGCGGCAGGCTAGGGATATCGGCAATCCCAACGACATGCTCGATGTGCTGATCGGCCCTGCCGCCTCAGCGGAGACGAGGCAAGCGATCGCAAGGGCCGAATCCAAGCAGCAAGGGCTGGCGCTGTTGCTGATGGCTCCGGAATTCCAACGACGATAATTCCAGCGCAGATAGTTCCAGCGAAGATCGCTGCCGTGGAGACGAAATCATGAGCCTGCTGTGCGAAACACCGGATCCCTCCCGCCGCGCGATATTGATGACCGGCGGCGCGCTGTTTGCCTGGGCCTACATGCCCCGCTTTGCCCGTGCCGCCGACAATCGCGATCCGCGCCTGATCGTCATCGTGCTGCGCGGCGCGCTGGACGGGCTCTCAGCGGTCGGTCCGGTCGGCGATCCCGACTATGCCGGCCTGCATGGCGACATCGCCTTGTCGCTAAGCGGTCCGCATGCGGCGCTGCCGCTCGACGGCTTCTTCGCGCTCAATCCGGCGATGCCGGTGTTTGCGCGGCTGTATGGGAATAACCAGGCGGCGGTCGTGCATGCGGCCGCGACCGGCTATCGCGAGCGCTCGCATTTCGATGGCCAGGATGTGCTGGAAAGCGGCTTTGCAGGCCCCGGCCATGTCACGACCGGCTGGCTCAATCGAGCGCTGGAAAACCTGCCAGAAGGCGACCGCGTGGCAACGCTTGGCGGTCTGGCCGTCGGGCCGTCGACACCGCTGGTGATCCGTGGGGCGGCGCCGGTGCTTGGCTGGGCGCCGCTATCGCTGCCGGCGCCCGGCGACGGGCTCGCGTCGCGCGTTCTCGATCTCTACCAGCACCGCGACCCGGTTCTCGCGGTGGCGCTGCAAAAGGGGCTCGACGCCGACCGGATGGCCGTGGACGACAAGATGGGCAGGACAATGAAGCCGAAGGGCGGCCTCGACAGCGCGGCGGGGATGCGGCAGGCGGCACAAGGCGCCGCCAGGCTGATCGCGGCCGATGACGGGCCGCGCGTTGCAGCCCTGGCTTTCGATGGCTGGGACACGCATGTCAATGAAGGCGGTGCGACCGGCCGGCTCGCCACCTTGCTCGGCGGCCTCGACGGCGTCTTCGAGGAATTCGAGAAGGGCTTGGGCGAGCGCTGGAAGGACACGGCGATCGTCACCATCACCGAATTTGGGCGCACGGCGCAGGTCAACGGCACCGTCGGCACCGATCACGGCACCGGCACCGTGGTGCTGCTGGCCGGCGGCGCGATCAAGGGCGGCCGCGTCATTGCGGACTGGCCGGGGTTGAAGCCGGCTCAGCTTTACGAACAACGCGACCTGGCGCCGACCTCTGATGTCAGAGCAGTGCTGAAAGGGCTGCTCGCCGACCAGTTCGGCCTTTCGGCCGCGGTCCTCGGCGGCAAGGTGTTTCCCGATTCGGCCTCGGTGAAGCCGATGCGAGGGCTCGTCGCCTGAAGTAGCCTTGCTTCAGAGCGTCGCCACGGTCTTCAGCGCGCCGTCGAGCATGTCGCCCTTCTCGTCCTTCAACGCTGCCTCGCGCAGGCGGCGGATCCAGTCGGCGGCGTCCGGGCGGCCCTTGACCAGATCGAGCGCCGACAGCACCCGGTCGAATTTCGACTGGGCGCGGACGTGGGTATCGCTGTAGCCCTTGATCAGCCGGCGGCAGTTGAGGATTTCGACGGCCAGCGCGTAGTCGGCCGGCACGTAGCCAAGCGCCAGCGCGTACCAGCGTTCGAGATGCCTGGTCTCCACCTGGTGACGCAGCAGGCGGCGGCGCCAGCGGCGCAGGCCACCGATGAACCACAGCGCGGCAAAGCCGGCGAAACTGTCGGTGCGGATGCGGCGGCCATGGTTGATACGGCGGTCGAGAAAGGCGGCGAGCTTAGGCCGGTTCTCGATGTAGCTGCCTAAGTTTGCCGGCAAAGTACCGCAGAACTCCTCGATGCGCGGATGGAAATATTCGGTCACCTGCAGGATCGAACCGTCCTTGACGCCGACCTCGCGGCGCACCCGCCGGTCGCGCGTCGAGCGCGTCTTGAGATCGGCGACACGGATCATGTCGTCGTAGCACATGGCGTTGGCCAGATGCTTCGCGGCAGCGACCGACATGTCATATCCGCGATCCGGCCCGTCCAGCGCGATGGCCTTGTCCAGCCGGTCGAGATATTCGCCCCCGTAGGCGATGTCCTGATAGTCGACGACCTTTCTCAGGCCCCTGAGCGCCATGTCGCGCACCGCCTCGGGCATCACATCGATGCGGGCGGCCAAGGCCTGCCAGCCTTGCAGCAGATTTTGCGGGCCACTCACTTGCCCTGCGCCAAGGGCAGATCCGATAATCGCTGGCTCTACCTTCTTTGGCGCCGGAGCCGCCGTGCCACGCGCGCGGTCGAACGCAGCGCCGAAGGCGGCAAGGCTGGCCTTGACGCCGCGGCCGCCGGCACCGATCGCGTGCTCGTAGCTTTCGCGGGTGAACGGCAGCGCGTCGGACCCGGCCAGCGCGCCAAGCAGGCTGGCGGAGATCATCGAGCCTTTGTCGGCGGCGATCTTCTCCATGTCGAAAGCGATGAAGCGCTTCGAGGCGGCTTGCGCCGTCGCATGCACTTTCGAGGAGGACGCCCGGCCGTCGCCAGGCTCGATCTTTTCCGAGACGGCGGCGATGCGGTGCGAGGACGCGATCAGCGTCGTCCGCTCTGGCGTGACGAAGCCGCGGATGATGGCGCGGCCAGCCTCCATCAGCTCCGCCGCGATCAGGATGTCTACGTCGCCTTGCGAGGGCGACAGCGCGAAGACCGGCAGCCGGCCGGTGTCGCGGGCCATCTCGACATAGTAGATGGTGGCACCGGTGCGCTGGGCGACGCCGGCGACCGAGGTCGATTGCGCGACGTAGCCATTGCGCTCGGCGACGTCGGTGATCCAGTCGGCCAGCACGCCGCCACCCTGGCCGCCGACCGCCAGCACGGCGAGCTTGATGACGCGCTCGTCATCGTGAGCGCCGGCTCGGGGGCGAAATGGCGGGACAGCGTCAAGCATCGGCGAAGGTCAGGCGCCGGCTCTCGCGGCGGCGCTGCAACAGGCTGATGGTGGCGCGCCGCGCCGCTTCGAGGAAGCGGTCCCAGCGGCCCGGATTGTGCACGACATCGGCGCGGTAGAAGGAGGGGCACAGCACCGCCGCATCGGCGACCTCGCCGCAATTGCCGCAACCGACGCAGCTCTGGTCGATATGGGCCACCGGATCGTCGCGCAGCGGATCGTCGAGCGACTTGACCGACAGCGACGGGCAACCGGACAGCCGCATGCAGGCATGGTCACCGGTGCAGATGTCTTCGTCGATGCCGAACTTCGGCTTCACGACGCGCTCGCCACCCTTGATCGCCTTGTCGACAAGGGGCTTTTCGCGGCGCTGCCGGTTGAGCATGCATTCGGACGAGGCGACGATGACCTTCGGTCCCTTCTCGTCGGTGGTCAGCGCCTCGCGCAGCGTGTCCTGCATTTTGGTCACGTCATAGGTGCGGTCGATGTGGCGCAACCATTTGACACCCATGCCTTTCACCGCCTCGGTGATCGGATGCTTGGTCGACTTGGTCTTGTTGCCCGCGCGCGACGACAGGATATCCTGCCCTCCGGTCGCGGCCGAATAGAAATTGTCGACGATGACGATGACGCCATCGTTCTTGTTGAACACGGCATTGCCGATTGAGGAGGTCAGGCCGTTGTGCCAGAAGCCGCCGTCGCCGACGAAGGAGATCGAGCGGCGCTTGGCGTCGGGCGAATTGAAGGCCGAGGCCGAGGCCGGCCCCAGCCCATAGCCCATGGTCGTGGCACCGAGCTCGAATGGCGGCATGATCGAGAACAGGTGGCAGCCGATGTCGGAAGCGATGTGGTGCTTGCCGAGTTCCTGCTCGACCAGCTTGGTGGCGGCAAAGATCGGTCGTTCCGGGCAGCCGATGCAGAAGCCCGGCGGACGACCCGGCACGACGTTGATCAGGTCGGCAGTATCGACGCCGTCGCCGACCTTGTTGGGCGCGCGCACCTCGCCCGGCAACAGATGCGGCGCCTCGGCACGCAGGAAGGCGCCGATGCCGTCAAGCATGACCTGGCCGGTGTATTCTCCGGCCATCGGCAGATGCTCCTTGCCGACCAGCCTGGTGCCGCGCCCGGCCTTGTGCAGCATCGCCGCAAAGGCCTGCTCGATGTAATTGGGCTGACCTTCCTCGACGACCAGCACGGACTGCTTGCCCTCGCAGAAGGACAGGAACTCGTCGTCGATCAAGGGGTAGACGGCATTGAGCACATAGAGCGGCACATCGGTGTCGCCATAGGTGTCGGCGAGGCCGAGACGCTGCAGCGCGCGGATGACCGAATTGTACATGCCGCCCTGCATGACGATGCCGACCGAGCCGTGGTCCGAGCCGAACATCTCGTTGATCTTGTTCTTGCGGATGAAATCCACCGCCGCCGGCCAGCGCTTCTGCACCTTCTCCTTCTCGTGCAGGAAGGAGGCGGGCGGCAGCACGATGCGGCCGGTGTCGCGGCGTGGCGCGTCGAGCGCATCGGCCACTGTCATCGGCGGTCGCTTGTTGTCCTTGGCGATGAAATGCCCATGCACATGGCAGCAGCGGATGCGGACCTGCAGCATGACCGGCGTGTTGGAAATTTCGGACAGCTCGAAACCGTCCTCCACCGCTTTGACGATCGACGGCAAATTGGGGCGCGGGTCGAGCAGCCAGACCTGGCTCTTCATAGCGAAGGCATGGCTGCGCTCCTGCATGATCGAGGAGCCCTCGCCATAATCCTCGCCGACAATGATCAGCGCGCCACCGGTGACGCCGCCCGACGCCAGATTGGCGAGCGCATCGGAGGCGACATTGGTGCCGACCGTCGACTTGAAGGTCGCGGCGCCGCGGATCGGGTAGTGCACCGATGCGGCCAGCATGGCGGTGGCGGTGGCTTCCGAAGCGCTGGCTTCGAAATGCACGCCGAGCTCGCCCAGAATGTCCTGCGCGTCGGCCAGCACGTCCATCAGATGGCTGATCGGCGCGCCCTGATAGCCGCCGACATAGCCGACGCCGCATTGCAGCAGCGCCTTGGTGATGGCGAGAATGCCTTCGCCTGCAAATTCCTCGCCGGAGCCGAGCCGCAGCTTTTCGACTTCCTTGGCAAAAGACCGTTCGGCCATTTTTTTCTCCCTTCCGTTACCGCCGGCGCCGGCGCCGGCGGCGCGTAGGTCTAGATGTCGTGCTTGCGAATGTTTTTGAGCATCTTCAAAAGTGTGGCGATGAGCGCCGAATATTCGGCGTCGTCGATATCGTCGAACATCGCCTCGAACGCGTCATGCATGGCCGGCCAGGCGCGGGTGAACTCGGCGCGGCCATCGTCGGTCAGGAAGACATGGCGGATGCGGCTGTCGGTGACCCCTTGCTCGCGCCGCACCAGGCCCTGGCCCTCCAGAGTGTCGAGCGTCCGGCTCAAGGTCGACTGCTCGATCACCGTATAGACCGAGAGATCGTTGACGGTGATGCCGTCGGTGACCGACAGCACGGCCAGCGTGCGGACCTGCGGAATGGTCAGCCCCTGTTTGCGGAAATCGTCGCGCAAAGTGGCGTTGTAGCGGCCCATGATGCGGTTCATCAGATAGGGCGCGAATTGCTGCAGGCCGATCTGCCCCAAGGTGGAAATGCGCTGGCGCTTTTCCGCGACCTTCTGTTCCATCACAGCCTCCCCGCCAGGAGAAAGCCGGAGCCGCCGCCGAGGCCGGCACCCGGATGGGTCGAGGCGCCGATATGGTGGAGGCCCTTGATGCCGGTCTGGTGGTTGCGGCTGGTCTTGAACGGGCGCCACAGGAACGACTGGTCGATGGTCGAGGAGCCGCCATAAGGATCGCCGCCAACCAGATTGATGTTCATTGTTTCGAGATCGGCTGGCGAATAGGCGCGGCGCGCGATGACGCTGTCCTTGAAGCCGTCGATATGGCTGGCGAGGATGGCCTCGACGCGGTCGGCATAGGCTTCGCGCAGCGTCTCGGTCCATTGGCCATCGGCCGGTGTCCCCAGCTTGCCGGCGGCGTCGCCCTTGATGTGCCGCGGTGCCTCGGGCAGTTGCAGCCACAGGATCGCCTTACCCGGTGGGCAGCGTGAGGGATCGAGCGCATGCGGCTGGCCCACGCAGATGGTCGGAACCTCCGGCAGCATGCCGCGCGCCGCCTCGTTGCAGGCTTTCGACACGCCATCCAGTCCCGGCGTCAGGTGCAGCAATGCGACCTTGTCCAGGCCTTCGCCGCGCCATGCCGGCGGCTTGTCCAGGGCATAGTGGATCTGGAAATTGCCTTTGCCGTAACGGTACTTCCGCGTCGCCTCGGCATCGCCCCTTGGAGCGTCAGCGCCGAGCAGCCGGCCATAGAGTTGCGTCGGCGTGACCGAGCAGATGACGCTCTTCTTCGCATTGACCGTTTCGCCCGAGGCCAGCCGCACGCCGGTGGCGCGACCTCCAGTCAGGATGATGGAAGCAACGTCGGCTTCGGTGGAGATGACACCGCCGCGCTCGGTGATGAGCGCCTCGAAGGCTGACAGCAGGTTCTTCGCGCCGCCCTTGACGATCGGCGCGCCGGCCGCCTCCAGCGCAAAGGCGATGACCTTGGCGATCTGGCCGGAGAAAGCATCTTCCGGTCCGAGCCCGGCATGCAGCACCCAGGGTGCCCACAGCGCGCGGATGGTTTCCGACTGGTAGGTGCTTTCGAGCCAGTTGCGCGCCGGCACCAGCGCTTCGCCGAGAAAGGCGGCAAGGCCGCGCGGCCCGCGCCGCCAGCCGTCGCCAGCCAAAAGCTTCGCCGTCGGATAGGACCACAGGCTGCCGCCGAGCAGGCCGAACAGCAGGCCGGCATTGCGTTCGATGCCACCGACATCGTCTGCATGCCGGTCGCCGTCGCCTGCGGCGATGGCATTGAGCGCCGCGATGTTGGCGGCGCGGTCGGTGCCGAGCACGGCATGGCTGCCGTCCGGCCGCAGCACGCCGGTCGGCGTGCCGGTGTGGCAGAACTCCAGCCCGTGCCGGGCGAGGTCGGCGCCCAGCGCCGCAAAGGCCGGTGAGGTGATGAACAGCACGAAGGTCGTCGCCATCACGTCATGGATGAAACCGGGCGCGGTGATCTCCTCGGTGCGCATGCAGCCGCCAATGCGGTCGTTGCGCTCGAGGACGAGCACCTTCGCGCCCTTGCCGCCAAGCATCGCCGCGCAGACCAGTGCGTTGATGCCGCTGCCGACGATGATGTGATCCGGCGGGCTCACGTCAAACGCTTTCGCTTAGCCCTTCGGAACAAGCGCCAGCGCGCGGATAGGGCTGCCGGTGCCATGTTCGATCTTGAGCGGCGCCGCGATCAGGATCGCACCCTTCGGCGGCAACTGGTCGAGGTTGCAGAGGCTGGCAAGCCCGTAGCGGTTGGCCTTGTGTATGAGCGTATGCGCCGGGAATGGCGGCTCCATGCCGCCGGCCTTGCCGGCATCTGTGCCGATCGTCTCGCTGCCCCAGCCCTTGATGTCTTTGCTGATCAGGAACTGGATGGTTTCCGCCGTCGGACCCGGCGTGTGCGGGCCGGTCTCGTTGGCGTTGAGGAACTCGGCTTCGGAGCCATTGCGCTTGTACCAGTCGGTGCGCATCACCACCCATTCGCCGGCATTGATCGCGCCATGCTTGGCTTCCCACGCCTTGACGTGGTCGACGGTGAGCAGGAAATCGTGGTCGGCGGCGGCTTCCTTCGAGCAGTCGATGACATTGACCGGGCCGACGAAGTTCTGAGCCGGAATGGTGTCGGTGGCGCCGTCGGGATAATCCTTGCCGGTGATCCAATGCTGCGGCGCGTCGAAATGCGTGCCCGAATGTTCGCCGAGCTTCAACCAGTTCCACGCCCACCAAGGGCCGTTCTTGTCATAGCGGGAGATGTTATGGATTTCGACCTTCGGCGTGTCGACGGCGAGTTCCGGCGGCAGCTTGATCAATGGCGTGTTGGGGCCGAGCGGCGCCGACAGGTCGACCACCTTGATGGCGCCTGAAAGAAGCTGGCCGGCGACTTCGCCGAGGAGTTTTTGGGTGTCCATGGTCTCTGTTCCCTCTTTCGTGATGATGATCAAGGCTCGTCTCGGCCCTTAATATCCTACTAGACGAAAACATATGCATCTGCAATTATCTTTAAGCATAAAGGAAATGGGACCGGGGCGTGAGCGAGTTCGACGCCATCTTTGTCGGGGCGGGCCACAACAGTCTGGCATGCGCCGCGCATTTGGCGCTTATAGGCTGGAAAACCCGGATTTTCGAGCGCAGTGCAACAATCGGCGGCGCCGTCCAGACCCGCGAATTCACCCTTCCCGGCTTCCGCCACGATTTCGGCGCGATGAATTTGAGCTTGTTTGCCGGCTCGGCCTTCCACCGGAAATATGCAAATGAATTGAACCGCCAAGGGCTGGAGTTCGCGCCGGTCGCCGACTGTTTTGCCAGCGCCTTCCCTGACGGACGCTGGTTCGGCGTCAGCAACGACCTGGAAAAGACCGCCTCGCGCATGGCCGCCTTTTCAGCCGCGGATGCCGCAACATGGCGCAGGCTGGTCGCCGCCTTCCCGGCGGAGGCCGAACATCTGTTCCGGCTGCTGGGATCGCCGATGAGTGCCCGCGCGCTTGCCGGCACGGCATGGAACCTGTGGCGCAAGAAGGGCATGTCCGGTGMGCTCGACACCAGCCGGCTGCTGCTGTCCTCACCGCGCGCCTGGCTTGAGGAGACCTTCGAGTCGCCTCATGTGCGGACAACGCTTGCCACCTGGGGCATGCATCTCGACTTCGCGCCCGACATCGCCGGCGGTGCGGTGTTCCCCTATCTGGAATCGATGGCCAACCAGAGTTTCGGCATGGTGCTGGGCAAGGGCGGGGCAGATACCATCATCCGGGCATTGTCCGGCATGGTCACATCTGCTGGCGGAACAATCGTCACCGGTGCCGAGGTGGCGGAGATCACGGTTTCCGCCGGCAAGGCGACCGGCGTGCGGCTCGCTTCCGGCGAAACGCATACCGCGACCAAGGCAGTCATCGCCGGCGTGGCGCCCAGCGCGCTGACCGGCAAGCTGCTGCCCAATGGTTCGGGTGACGCCGGCTTCGACACGGCGATGAAAGAGTTTCGCCACGCACCCGGCACGATGATGATCCATCTGGCGCTCGACGACGTGCCGGACTGGCGCGCCGGCGCCGAGTTGCGGCAGTTTGCCTATGTGCATCTGTCTCCCTCGCTCGACGCCATGTCGCGCACCTATCAGCAGGCGATGGCAGGCATGCTGCCGGACGAGCCTGTGCTGGTCGTCGGCCAGCCGACGGCGATCGACTTGACGCGAGCGCCCACGGGCAAACACGTGCTGTGGGTGCAGGTGCGCATGCTGCCCGCCGAAATCCTGGGAGATGCGGCCGGCAAGATCGCACCGGCGCATTGGGACAAGGTCAAGGACAACTACGCCGAGCGCGTTCTCGACATCATCGAGAGCTACGCGCCCGGCCTGCACAACAAGATCCTTGGCCGGGCGGTGTTTTCGCCCATCGATCTGGAGCGCGAGAACCCGAACCTCGTCGGCGGCGACCAGGTCTGCGGCAGCCACCATCTGGCGCAGAATTTCCTGTTCCGTCCGGCGCGCGGTTTTGCCGGCTGGAACACACCGATCGGCAATCTGCATCTCACGGGGGCCGCGACATGGCCGGGCGCAGGTACCGGTGCCGCCTCAGGCTACATGCTCGCGCAACAACTTGGCGGGAGGTAGGAGCCCTAGGATTTTCTGGGTGAGAAAGGGCAAGGCGCTGCTGCCCAAGGAGCTGAAACGATGAACTGAGATCGCCGCGCAAAGACAATAAACCAACAAGGGGAACGACCATGACAATCAACAGACGCGAATTGCTCGGATACAGTGCCGCGGCACTCGGGGCGGCCGCTATCGGCCTGCCGCAGATCGCCAAGGCCGCTGCCGGCGAACTGACCATCGCCTATAATGTCAACCTGCCGTCCTGGGATCCGACGACCGGACCTTCGGCCGTCAACCCGACGATCCAGGGCCTCTACCAGTCGGTGTTCGACCAGTTCATCCCGCAAAAGCCGGACCTTTCCTTTGCGCCGGGCCTGCTCACCGAATGGGGCTGGAACGACGACCGCACGAAGATCATGATGACGGTGCGCGAAGGCGTGACCTGGCATGACGGCTCGCCGTTCACGGCCGAGGACGTGGTCTGGTCGCTGCAGCGGGCGGGTGACGAGAAGACCGGCAACCCGATCCAGTTCGTCTGGAAGAACGTCAGCAATTTCAAGATCGACGGCAACAAGATCACCGGTGACGTCGTGCAGTTCGACCCGGTGTATTTCAAATGGATGTCGTTCCTGACCGGCTACATCATGCCCAAGGCCTACTACGAGAAAGTGGGCGCGGAAGGTTTCGAGAAAGCGCCGATCGGCACCGGACCCTACATGGTGGAAAAATTCGAGCGCAACGCCTTCTTGCGGCTGAAAGCCAATCCGAACTACTGGGGCGGCAAGCCGGCCTTCGAGAATGTGACGATCAAGTTCGTTGCCGATGCGGCAAGCAGGGTCGCCGAAATCGAGTCCGGCTCCTCTCAGGTGACGCTCGAAATCCCTTATGAGGAGTACGACCGGCTGATCGCCAAGGACGGGCTTGCCGGCTCGTGCAAGAACGTCTCCGATATCGGCATGATCTTCTTCAACGACATCGAGGCGATGCTGGACAAGAACGTCCGCCAGGCAGCTGTGATGTCGATCGACAAGAAGCTGCTGGTCGACCGCCTGCTGCGCGGCTACGGCCAGCCGATCGACACGCTGGAGACGCCGGAATACACGGCTTACGATGCGTCGATCAAGGTCGAGCACAATCCGGAAAAGGCCAAGGAACTGCTCGCTGCTTCMGGCTATTCGCCGGAAAAGCCGGTCAAGTTCACCATMCARACGACCAAGGGCTTCAAGCCCAAGGACTACGAGATGATCCAGGCGATCGTCGGCATGTGGCGCAAGGTCGGCATCGAGGCGACGATCGAGGTCTACGAGATCGCCAAGCACTACGAACTGCGCGCCGCCGACAAGCTGGCGCCGGCCGCGTTCTACAATTGGGGCAATGCCATCGGCGATCCGACCACCTCGACCGGTTTTGCCATGTATGGCCCGAGCCCGCATTCGGTGTGGGACAGCCAGGACCTGATCGACATGATCAACCCGCTATGGGGCGAGAAGGACGAGGCCAAGCGCGTTGCCGGCTGGAAGGCGGTCGACAAATACATCGCCGAGCAGGCCTATGTGCTGCCGCTGATGCAGTATGCGCAGCCGATCGTGCATGCCAAGGGCGTTAATGTCGTGCAGCACGTGTCCGGCGCGTTGCTGCCTGCACTTATGACTCCGGCCTGATATCGGCCTGGGATTGCCGCGCGCCGTCCATCGAGACGGCGCGCATTTCCTATCCGGCATACGAGCCAGCTGGCTCCTGCAAAGATTTACATGCTTCTGCAAAGATTCCTGATCCGTCTTCTGACGATGCTGGTGACGCTGTTCGGCGTTGCCGTCGTCGTCTTTGTCGTGATCCGCGTTGCTCCGGGCGATCCGATCGCGATGATGCTGCCGCCCGGTGCGACGGACGCCGACATCGCCCGGCTGCGCGCCCTCTACGGACTCGACAAAACCATCGTGCAGCAGTTCTTCATCTGGCTGTCCGGCGTGGCCCGAGGCGATTTCGGCACCTCGATTTCGCTGCGGCAGGATGTGCTTGGTCTCGTCTTCAACCGGCTGCCGGCGACGCTGGAACTCGCCATCGTTGCCCTTCTGATGGCGGTGACGATCGGCGGCACGACCGCGATCCTCGGTGCGCGCGAACGCGGCACGGCGGTCGAGGCCGGCATCGATATCGCCAGCGGTGCAGCGCTTTCCATTCCCGACTTCCTGTGGGGCCTGGTGCTGATCCTGCTGTTCGGCGTGCTGGTGCCGATCTTCGACATTTCCGGCCGGGTGTCGCCGCAGCTCGACCTGCCCTTCGTCACACAGTTTTATCTGGCCGAGAGCATCTTGAGACTCCGCTTCGATCTCACCTGGGATCTCCTCAAACACATGCTGATGCCGGCGGTTGCGCTGGCACTGCCGCTGGCGGCGATCATTTCGCAGTTGTTGAAACAGTCGCTGAAGGAAGTGCTCGACCTCGACTATGTCGTGCTGGCGCGGGTGAAAGGSTTTTCGGAAACGCAGGTSATCCTGCGCGARGCGCTGAAGAACGCMGCYYTGCCRACRCTGACSCTKGTCGGCGTGCAATTCACCTTCCTSATYGGCGGCACGGTCATCGTCGAACGGCTGTTTTCCTATGAAGGCCTTGGCAATATGGCGATCGATGCCGTCATCAACCGCGACCTGCCGCTGATCCAAGGCATCGTGCTGGTCTTTGCGCTGCTGTTCGTRYTGATMAACCTCASCGTCGACATGATGTATGCGCTGCTCAATCCGAGGCTGCGCCATGGATGAGGGGCGCGCTCGAAGGCGTGGCGTATCCCCGCGCTTGTGGCTGGCCGGCGGCTGGCTGCTGCTGGCGCTGCTGGCCGCGATCTTCGCGCCGCTGGTCGCRCCRCAGGATCCTCTGGCGCAGGATTTGATGCTGGAGCGGCTGCCGCCGTTCTGGATGAGCGGCGCCGARCCCGGCTATTGGCTSGGCACCGACAGCCTCGGCCGSGATYTGYTGTCSCGRCTGATCTTCGGCGGCCGTATTGCCTTCATCGTCGCCTTCGCCGCCGCCATCGYCRCGTGCCTGGTCGGCTCGACGCTSGGGCTGATATCGGGCTATTTCGGCGGCTGGGCCGACCGCATCATCTCGCGCATCGTCGACGTCTGGATGGCCTTCCCGCCGGTGCTGTTCGCCATCCTGCTGGTCGCCGTGCTCGGCACCGGGCTCAGTTCCGTCATCATCGCCATTGCGGTCATCGACTGGACGCGTTTCTGCCGGGTGATCCGCGCCGAGACGATGGGCCAGTCGCGCATGGACTATGTCGAGAATGCCCGCATCGCCGGCTATGGCCGGATCGGCATCATGCTGCGCGAAGTGCTGCCAAATGTGGTGCCGTCGATCGTGGCGCTGCTGTCACTGGAAATGGGCATCGCCGTCATCGTCGAGGCGATCCTCTCCTTCGTCAATCTGTCGATCTCGACCGACGATCCGACCTGGGGCGGTATCATCGCCGAGGGTCGGATTTCCATCCACCAGGCCTGGTGGGTGCTGGTGTTTCCGCTGATCACGCTGATCCTGACGGTGCTGTCGTTCAGCCAGTTCGGCGAGGCGTTGAAGACGCGTTTCGACCCGGTGTTGCGATGAGCGCTTGCCTCGACATCAGGGACTTGAGCGCCGTGCTGCCGAACGGCCAGCGCGTGCTGCGCTCGGTGTCACTCTGCGTGCATCCAGGAGAGGTCCGCGCGCTGGTTGGCGAGAGCGGCGCCGGCAAGACGATGATCGGCAAGGCGGTGCTTGGCGTCTTGCCGTCGAGCGTGCGCATTGTCGAGGGCGACATGCTGCTTGAGGGCGAAGACCTCGGCAGGCTGCAGCCAAAGGCAAGGCGCACGCTGATCGGTGCCCGCACGGCGCTGATCCCGCAGGACCCGCTGACCGCGCT
This sequence comes from Mesorhizobium sp. P2_D1, assembly GCF_056404455.1. Classification (NCBI taxonomy): domain Bacteria; kingdom Pseudomonadati; phylum Pseudomonadota; class Alphaproteobacteria; order Hyphomicrobiales; family Phyllobacteriaceae; genus Mesorhizobium; species Mesorhizobium sp. P2_D1. The sequence goes on along the minus strand of NZ_JBFUDZ010000003.1, from coordinate 61,560 downwards.
CAACCCGTCACGTCGCATCGGTTCACAGATGACCGACCGGCTGGTGCGCATCCTGGGCTGGAGCGGTGAGAGGGCCGATACCCGAATTCGCCAGTTGCTCGACGAGGTGCAGATCCGCGACCCCGATCGCGTGCTGAAGACCTACCCGCACGAGCTTTCCGGCGGCATGCGCCAGCGCGTGCTGATCGCCGCCGCCTTCGCCGCCGAACCACGGCTGATCGTCGCAGACGAACCGACGACTGCACTCGACGTCACCGTGCAGAAGCAGATCCTGCGGCTGATCGCGCAGTTGCAGCGCGACCACGGCACGGCGATCCTGTTCGTCACCCATGATCTCGGCGTCGTCGCCAAGATCAGCCAGAARGTGTCGGTGCTCTATGCCGGCAARGTGGTSGARGARGCCGAGACKGCTGCCCTCTTCGCYGCCCCRCARCACCCCTACACRCGGGCGCTGATGGCSGCSACRCCGCGCTACACCGATCCMTTCGCCTCGCTGAAGCCGGTGGACGAKGCGGTSCTGGCCGGGCTWGCCGCSGAGATCRCSGCMGCMGACCWGGCSTGGRGGCGGCCSCATGGYTGAGCCGCTGTTTTCCGTGCGCGGGCTGAAGGTCGCSYTGCCCGACATGACRCGCAAGCCGCTGATCGGCCGCGCGCCGCTGGCCGAGATCTTGAAAGGCCTGGACCTCGACCTGCCCAGGGGCTCGGTGACCGGCATYGTCGGCGARTCCGGRTCSGGCAAGTCGACSCTCGGCCGCGCCCTGGTGCGCCTGCTGGAACCCAGCGCCGGCAGCATCAACTTCGACGGCCGCGACATCACCCATCTACCGGAAGCGGAACTCAGGCCATTGCGCCGCGACCTGCAGATGATCTTCCAGGATCCGATGTCGTCGCTCAACCCGCGCCGCACCATCGCCAGCATCATCGCCGCACCACTGAAGCAGAATGGCCTTGGCGACAATCTGAAGGCGCGCGTCGCCGAAGCCTTGCAGCGCGTCGGCCTGCCGCAGAGCTTCGCCAGCCGCTACCGCCACGAACTGTCGGGCGGCCAGCGCCAGCGCGTCGGCATTGCGCGCGCGCTGGCGCTGTCGCCGAAATTCGTGCTSGCCGAYGAGATCGTCTCCGGYCTCGACGTGTCGACRCAGGCGCAGATCYTGACCCTGCTGGAGAAGCTKGCRGCSGAGATGGGCCTGACMGTCGCCTTCATCAGCCACGAYCTGTCGGTCATYCGGCGGCTGTGCCGGCAAGTSATCGTCATGCGCGAAGGTGTGATCGTCGAAGCCAGCGCCACCGATGCCCTGTTCGACAACCCACGGCAAAGCTACACGCGCGACCTGATCTCAGCCATCCCGCTGCCCGAAATCGATGCCGGCTGGCTGGATATCCCTTCCGCCGCCAAGGCGACATGAATGCAAACGCACGCCGAAAAGCGGGCCTCGGACGTGCGACCGCCAAATGACCAGGCCCACCCATGGAGGAGGACTGACATGAAGACGAAAGTTCGAAACGCCACGCTCGCCGCCGCCATCCTTGGCAGCGCCGCTATTGCCGCCGCCAGCTCGATCCCCGGCATGCGCGGCCACGATCACACCGGCATCACCGTTCCCGACATGAAGCAGGCGGTCGACTTCTTCACCGAAGTCGTCGGCTGCAAGAAGGCGATGTCGTTCGGGCCGTTCGCCGACGACAAGGGCACCTTCATGCGGGATTTGCTGGGCGTCGATCCGAAGGCCGTGATCGAGGAGATCACCCTGGTTCGCTGCGGCTATGGATCGAACATCGAACTGTTCAAATACACCGCACCAGACCAGAAGGATCTGACACCGAAGAACAGCGACATAGGCGGCTTCCACATCGCCTTCTATGTCGATGACGTCGCCGCCGCCAAAGCCTATCTCGATGCCAAGGGCGTCAAGACGCGGATGGGGCCGCTGCCGGTCAAGGAGGGGCCGGCCGCCGGCCAGACCATTCTCTATTTCCAGGCGCCCTGGGGGCTGCAGCTCGAAGCGATCAGCTATCCCTCGGGAATGGCTTACGAGAAAGGCGCCGAGACCGTGCTGTGGAGCCCGAAGAATCCGGAAAAATGATTGAAGACGCGCTTGCGCCACGTCACGCAAGCGCGCCTTCGTGATATCCGGATAATCATTTCGATATGAAACTTTAAGCTTGAAATAATTCGCCACCGGCGCGATACTGGGACCAGCAAGCGAAGAGGAGATCGCACAGATGAAGGTTGCGGTTCTCGGCGGCGGACCAGCCGGCCTCTATTTTGCCATCTCGATGAAGCTCAGGGACGCCGCGCACGACGTGACGGTGTTCGAGCGCAACCGCGCCGACGACACATTCGGCTGGGGCGTCGTGCTGTCGGCCGAGACGCTAGACAATTTGTCGAAGAACGATCCGGTCAGCGCCGTCTGGATCAAGAAGCATTTCGCCTACTGGGACGATATCGCCGTCATCCATGACGGTGTGCGCACGGTTTCGACCGGCCATGGTTTCTGCGGCATCGGCCGCAAGCGGCTGCTGGTCCTGCTGCAGCGGCGCGCACGCGAACTCGGCGTCAAGCTGATGTTCGAGACCGACATCGCCGATCCCCGGCCCTATATGGAGACGCATGATCTGGTCGTCGCCGCCGACGGCCTGAATTCCAAAGCGCGCAACACCTTCGTCGACGTCTTCAAGCCCGACATCGACACCCGCAAGTGCAAGTTCGTCTGGCTCGGTACCAACCAGAAATTCGACGACGCTTTCACCTTCATCTTCGAGAAAACCGAGCATGGCTGGGTGTGGGCGCACGCCTACCAGTTCGACAGCGACACCGCGACCTTCATCGTCGAGTGCAGCGAACAGACTTGGGCTGCTTTCGGCTTCGGCATGATGTCGCAGCAGGAATCGATCGCCGTCTGCGAGCGCATTTTTGCCAAGCATCTTGGCGGTCATGCACTGATGACCAATGCCAACCATATTCGTGGTTCGGCCTGGATCAATTTCCCGCGCGTGCTGTGCGAACGCTGGTCCTACAAGAACCTGGCACTGATGGGCGATGCTGCCGCATCGGCGCATTTCTCGATCGGCTCCGGCACCAAGCTGGCGCTGGAAAGTGCCGTGGCGCTGGCAGAGTATGTCGAGTCCGAGCCGGACCTCGACGCCGCGTTCCGCAAATATGAGGATGCCCGCCGCACCGAGGTGCTGAAGCTGCAGTCGGCGGCCCGCAATTCGCTCGAATGGTTCGAGGAGGTCGAGCGCTATCTCGGCCTCGATCCGGTGCAGTTCAACTATTCGCTATTGACCCGCTCGCAACGCATCAGCCACGAGAATTTGCGGCTGCGAGATGCCGCATGGCTGGGCGGCGCGGAGGAATGGTTCCAGCGCCAGGCGGGTGCCGGCGGCAACAGCCTGCGCCGCGCGCCGATGTTCGCGCCGTTCAAGCTGCGCGACATGGCACTGCAGAACCGCATCGTCGTCTCGCCGATGGCGCAGTACAAGGCCGTCGACGGCTGTCCGACCGACTGGCATTTCACCCACTATGCCGAACGCGCCAAGGGCGGCGCCGGCCTCATCTACATCGAGATGACCTGCGTCAGTCCGCAAGGGCGCATCACACCAGGCTGTCCCGGCTTCTATGCGCCCGAACATGAGGTGGCGTGGAGGCGACTGGTCGATTTCGTCCACACCGAAACAGAGGCGAAGATCTGCGCCCAGATCGGCCATTCCGGCGCCAAGGGCTCGACCCGGCTCGGCTGGGAGGGCACCGATGTCCCGCTGCCCTCTGGCAACTGGCCTGTGATGGCGGCATCGGCCGTTGCGTGGTCGCCGCAGAATCAGGTGCCGAAGGCCATGGACCGCTCCGACATGGACAAAGTGCGCGACGAGTTCGTGGCCTCGGCCGAAATGGCCGATCGTTGCGGATTCGACATGCTTGAGATCCATGCCGCGCACGGCTATCTCCTGTCGTCCTTCATCACGCCGGTCACCAACCGGCGCACGGACGCCTATGGCGGCTCGCTCGAAAACCGCATGCGCTATCCCCTGGAAATCTTCCGCGCGGTGCGCGCCGCCTGGCCGGCACAGAAGCCGATCTCGATGCGCATTTCGGCCAATGACTGGGTCGGCATCGAAGGCGTGACCCCGGCCGACGCGGTCGAGATCGCGCGGCTGCTACATGAGGCCGGTGTCGACATCTGCGACGTCTCGGCCGGCCAGACCTCGGCATTGGCAAAGCCGGTCTACGGCCGCATGTTCCAGACACCGTTTTCCGACCGCATCCGCAATGAGGTCGGCATGGCGACGATGGCGGTCGGCAACATCTACGAACCGGACCATGTCAATTCGATCCTGATGGCCGGCCGCGCCGATCTGGTGGCGCTGGCACGGCCGCATCTCGCCGATCCCTACTGGACGCTGCATGCGGCGATTACACTCGGCGACCGCGGTGTCAAATGGCCGGATCCCTATCTGCCCGGGCGCGACCAGCTCTACCGGCTGGCCGAGCGCGACGCCGCGGCGGGGCTGAAAGTATGAGCGACGCTGCAACGATTTCCGGCAAGCATGCACTGGTTACCGGCGGCGGCTCCGGCGTCGGCCGGGCCATCGCGCTGGCGCTGGCCAGCGCCGGCATCGACGTCACCATTTGCGGCCGCCGCCAGGCGGAGCTCGCCAATGTGGTCGGGGAAAGCGACCGCATCTTCGGCATTGCAGCCGACGTCACCGACGAGGCTGCGCTGGCATCGCTATACGAGACGGCGCAAGCCGCGCGCGGCCCGTTCGACATCGTCATCGCCAATGCCGGTATGGCCGGCAGCACGCCGGCGCACAAGACCACCCTCGCCGACTGGCAGCGGACGCTTGATGTCAATTTGACCGGAGCCTTCCTGACGGTGAAGCCGGCGCTCGCCGGCATGGCGGCGCGGAAAACAGGACGAATCGTGTTCGTTGCTTCCACCGCAGGCCTGAAGGGTTACGCCTATGTTGCGCCCTATGTCGCCGCCAAGCATGGCGTCGTCGGCCTGATGCGGGCGCTGGCGGCCGAGACCGCCAAATCCGGCGTCACCGTCAACGCGGTGTGTCCGGGTTTCGTCGAGACCGAGATGCTGGAGGAGTCCATCCAGCGTATCATCGACAAGACCGGCCGTTCAGCCGAGCAGGCACGGTCGAGCCTTGCCTCGACCAACCCGCAAGGCCGCTTCATCCAACCGCAAGAAGTTGCCGCCGCCGTACTTTGGCTGTGTGGCGATGCCGCGGCGTCGATCACCGGACAGGCGATTTCCATTTCAGGAGGCGAAACATGGTAGCCGGCCCCCTGCCCGCGCCGACCGGACCCGGCAAGGACCGGCTGCGTCTGTGGATACGGCTGCTGCGCGCCTCGCGCACGATCGAGGCCGAGCTGCGCGAGCGCCTGAAGAAGGACTTCAACACGACGCTACCGCGCTTCGACGTGATGGCCGCACTCTATCGCGCGCCCGAAGGCATGCTGATGAGCGACTTGTCGCGCTTCCTTTTGGTATCGAACGGCAATGTCACTGGCATCGTCGACCGGCTCGTATCGGAGGGACTTGTCGCCCGCGCGCGGCGCAATGGCGACCGCCGCACCTCGATGGTGCGGCTGACCGAGGAAGGCTCGAAGGCTTTCGGCATCATCGCCGCGGCGCATGAAGGCTGGATCGGTGAATTGCTGGGCAAGGTCAGCGAGGACGACGCGCGCCGGCTGACCGGCATGTTGACCTCGTTCCGCAGCAACTGGGAGGGACGCGAATGACCGGGATGGCCGGCCTCGAGCCGAAGCATTTCCTCTGGCAGGTCGAGGGCAGGATCGCGAAGGTCCGGCTCGACCGGCCAGAGCGCAAGAACCCGCTGACCTTCGACAGCTATGCCGAGTTGCGCGACACGTTCCGCGACCTCGTCTATGCCGACGACATCGACGCCGTGGTGTTCCTGTCCAATGGCGGCAATTTCTGCTCTGGCGGCGATGTCCACGACATCATCGGGCCGCTGGTCAAGATGGACATGAAGCAGCTCTTGGCCTTCACCCGCATGACCGGCGATTTCGTCAAGGCGATGCTGAATTGCGGCAAGCCGATCATTGCGGCAGTCGACGGTGTCGCGGTCGGCGCCGGCGCCATCATTGCCATGAGTTCCGATATCCGCATCGCCACGCCGGAGGCCAAGACGGCATTCCTATTCACCCGCGTCGGCCTCGCCGGCTGCGACATGGGTGCCTGCGCGATCCTGCCGCGTATCATCGGCCAAGGCCGCGCCGCCGAACTGCTCTACACCGGCCGCACCATGACGGCGGCGGAAGGCGAGCGCTGGGGTTTCTACAACCGGCTGGTCGATGCCGCATCGCTTGAAGCCGATGCGCTCGACATGGCGGCGCGCATCGTCTCCGGCCCGACCTTCGCCCACGGTATCACCAAGACGCAGCTCAACCAGGAATGGTCGATGGGTCTCGACCAGGCGATCGAGGCCGAAGCGCAGGCACAAGCAATCTGCATGCAGACGCGCGATTTCGAGCGCGCCTACAAAGCGTTTGTGGCCAAGGAAAAGCCGGTGTTCGAGGGCAATTGATGGCTGACAAGAGTTTCCTTTCCTGGCCGTTCTTCGAAGACCGCCATCGCCAACTGGCCGAGCGGTTGGAGGCGTGGTGTTCGAAGAACCTGCCCGTCGATCATCATGACGTCGATGCCGCTTGCCGCGAGTTGGTGGGCAAGCTCGGCAGCGACGGCTGGCTGAAGCCGACGGCCGTAGACACGGACAATCCCGGCCCCCTCGACGTGCGCACGCTGTGTATCACGCGCGAGACGCTCGCCCGCCATGACGGGTTGGCCGATTTCGCCTTCGCCATGCAAGGGCTTGGCACCGGCGCACTCAGCCTGTTCGGCACGCCAGAGCAGCAGCAATGGCTTTCGAAGACACGTGCCGGCAAGGCGATTTCCGCCTTTGCCCTGTCGGAACCGCGCTCCGGCTCAGACGTCGCCAACACCGAAATGACGGCAACCCGCGACGGCGACAGCTATGTTCTATCCGGTGAAAAGACCTGGATCTCCAATGGCGGCATCGCCGATCTCTATGTCGTCTTTGCCCGCACCGGCGAAGCGCCGGGTGCCAAGGGGCTTTCCGCCTTTCTCGTGCCGGGCGACGCAAAAGGCCTTGGCATCGCCGAGCGCCTCGAAGTGATCGCGCCGCATCCGCTGGCGCGGCTGTCTTTCGAGCAGGTCCGCCTGCCCGCCTCGGCGCTGATCGGACGACCGGGCGACGGCTTCCGCATCGCCATGTCGGTGCTCGACGTGTTCCGTTCGACAGTGGGTGCTGCGGCGCTCGGCTTTGCCCGCCGCGCGTTGGATGAAAGCATCAAAAGGGTGGCCGAGCGCAAACTGTTCGGCGCGCCGATGGCCGAATTGCAGATGGTGCAGGGCCATGTCGCCGACATGGCGCTCGACGTCGATGCGGCGGCGCTTTTGGTCTACCGCGCCGCCTGGACCAAGGACATGGGTGCCGCGCGCGTCACCCGCGAGGCGGCGATGGCCAAGCTGTTCGCCACCGACAAGGCGCAAGAGGTCATCGACAAGGCCGTACAGCTGCATGGCGGCGACGGCGTTCGCAAAGGCCATATCGTCGAAAGCCTGTATCGCGAGATCCGCGCGCTGCGCATCTACGAGGGTGCCTCGGACGTGCAGAAGGTGGTGATTGCGCGGCAGGTGATGGGCGCGGCCTGATAGCCGGAAATTGACGGGCATTCGATTTTGAGACTTGGTTTTTGGACTACCGGGAGGTTTTGAATGCACGAGATCCTGCAGCCGCAAGGCTGGGCAAAACCTGTCGGCTACGCCAATGGCGTCGCGGCGCGCGGCAAGCTCGTCTTCGTTGGCGGACAGGTCGGGTGGAACGGCCAGTGTCAGTTCGAGACTGACGATTTCGTCGGCCAGGTGCGGCAGACGCTTGAGAACATCGTGGCGGTGCTGGCAGTAGCCGGGGCCGGGCCGCAGCACATCACCTCGATGACCTGGTATTTCACCGACAAGGCCGAATACCTTGCCAACCTCCGGGGCATCGGCGAGGCTTACCGCGAGGTAATCGGCCGGCATTTTCCGGCTATGGCCGCCATGCAGGTGATGGCGCTGGTCGAGGACCGCGCCAAGGTCGAGATTCAGGCGACTGCCGTCATTCCGGAATGACCTTTGCTTATCCGCGAAGGCCAGCCTGCCTCAAAATCGGCAGCACGTGGTCGCAGAAATAGGGCAGTTCCTGCGTGTAGTTGACGAAGGACAGCGCGATCCCCTGGTAACCCTGCTCAGCAATGGCGACCATGTCGGCGGCGATCGTTTCCGGCGTTCCTATCAGGGGATAGGTGCCGGCGCCGCCGGCGAAACGCTGCCGGTAGCGGTCATAGGCATGCGGGTCGTGCGATTGCGAGAATTCCTTCTTGCCGGCCATGTGGACATCGACCGCGTCGTGGTCGGCCATATCAACGGCATAGCGCGCGTAGTAGGCCTGCGCCTCTTCCATCGTCGGGCGGCAAACCACATGCGCCACCGTGTAGACGCCGACATCACGGCCCACCTTGTCGGCACGTTCGCGTATGTCGGCGACGTGCTTGCCGGCGTCGCCCATCTCGGAAAAGGTCGTGAACAGATAGTCGCATCTGGCGGCGGCGAAATCGCGGCCCGGCCCGCCGAAAGCGGCGTTCATCGTCACCGGGCGCGGAACTTGCAGGCTGGCCGGACGGCTGACCGCTTCCCTGAGGCGATAGTAGGTGCCTTCATAGTCTAGAGGCTCGCTCGAGGCATAAAGCCGTTCGAGGATCTCGATCCATTCGGCCGCCTGGTCGTAACCCTTTTCGACCAGCGGCGTGCCGAACATGCCGAATTCCTTCGGGTTCCAGCCGCAGACGATGTTGAGGCCGGCGCGGCCCTGGCTGATGTGGTCGACGGTCGCCAGCGCCTTGGCGGCGTAGAGCGGATGCACGAGCGGCACATGCACGGTCATGAACAGGCCGATCCGTTCGGTGGCCATGGCGAGTGCCGCTGCCCAGGTGAAGGTCTCGAACGACCATTCGCGCACCTTGTTGCGGCCGCCGAAGCCGCGCCAGCGCGCGATCGGCAGCATGAATTCCAGCCCGGCGCGGTCGGCGATCTGGGCCGCCGTCAGATTGTCCTGCCAGCTTGCCGCCCAACGTTCCGGAACATCGGTGATGGCAAGGCCGCCATCGGCATTGGTCGAAAAGACGCCGAGGTTGAGTTTGTTCGGGCCGTGCAGGGGATGCGCTTTGATCATGTCTGGAACTCGTGGCGGGAGAGCCCACGCTAGGCCCGCACGAAAATATTTCAAGCCTGAAATAGCTTCGCCTGACGGTCGTTTGCGGATATGGATTCTGGCAGAGCGAGAAAGGTGACGGGCATGAGCGAGTTTCGCCAGAAGTGTATCGGCAAGACGAACCTCGTTGGTTCCTTTGCCGCCATTCCCCATCCCGTGGCGGTCGAAGTGATGGCGCAGTCCGGCCTCGATTTTCTCTGCATCGACTGGGAGCATGCCCAGATCTCGCGCGACATGATCGAGACCATGGTGCGAGCGGCCGACGTGCATCGCGTGCCGGCGATGGTACGCGTTCCCGGCCATGCGCCGGAAGCGATCCAGGCGGCGCTGGACAGCGGCGCGCAAGGCGTGCTGATCCCACGCGTCTCGACCGCCGCCCAGGCGGCGATGGCCGTCAAAGCCTCGCGCTATCCGCCGCAGGGCGAGCGTGGCGTCGGGCCCGGCCGGGCGGCTGGCTACGGCTATCGCATTCCCGAATATCTCGCCGGTGCCAATGGCAGGATCGTCGTCGCGGTCCAGGTCGAGACATCGGAAGGGCTGGCCAACATCGAGGCCATCGCCGCCGTCAACGGCGTCGACGTGATCTTCGTCGGCCCCGGTGATCTTTCGGTGTCGATCGATGCGATCGGACCGAAAGGCGCCGACAAGCTCACCGAGGCAATCCGCAGGATCATCGGCGTCACGGTTGCGCATGGCAGGACATCAGGCATCTTCTGCGCAAAGCCGCAGGACGTCTCCCAATGGGCCGCCATCGGCGCCAGCTTCTTCGTGCTGGCCAGCGACACGATGTTTCTCGGCGCGGGCGTTGCCGCCGGCACCGCCGCCGCGCGGGCCGAGCTGGCGCGAGACGGCCGTAGCTAGCGCAAAAAGGCGTATTGGTCGGGCAACAGGCCGGTCAAACTTTTTAAGCTTAAAACTTTCGCCTTGAAAAGCGCCGCGCTTTGGATAAGCATTCCAAGATCGATGGCGACTGCGGTACCGGGCGGGCTTGCCGGGGGCAGTCCATCGTGGTGTTCCGGGTGGGAGGGGTTTCAGTCCTTGTCGTTCATGCTGCCCCAGTCGTCGTCCAGCGCGCGCTATGCCTTCGATGGCATTCGGGCGCAAATCCGTGACCTGCATACCGAGAACATCGCCAACCTTGCCGTTCGGGCGCGCGAACTCGGCGACGTCATCGCGCTCTGGTACGGCGAAGGCGACATGGTGACGCCCGCTTTCATCCGCGATGCGGCCAAGGCTGCCTTCGATGAAGGCCTGACCTTCTACGTTCCCAACATGCGCGGCCATGGCCCCCTGAATGAGGCGCTGTCGGAGTACCAGACGCGCATCCATGGCCGGCCGATCCCGGTCGCGCGCACCACTGTCACGCCGGGCGGCATGCAGGCGCTGTACCTTGCGCTGGAGCTGCTGGTCGATACCGGCACCAACGTCGTCTATGTCGCGCCGCAATGGCCCAACATCCACAACGCCATCCACCTGATCGGCGGCGAGCCACGGCCGTTTGCGCTCGACTATAGGGGTGACTGGCATCTCGACCTCGACCGGCTGTTTGCGACCTGCGACGCCCGCACGCGGGCGATCTTCCTATCGACGCCGTCCAACCCGACCGGATGGACCGCCTCAGCCGAGGAAATGCGCGCGCTGCTCGAGTTCAGCCGGCGCACCGGCATCTGGATCATCTCCGACGAGGTCTACGGCCGGCTCTATTTCGATGGCGATGTTGCGCCCTCCATCCTGCAGATCGCCGAGGATGGCGACCGGGTGCTGTCGGTCAACAGCTTCTCGAAGGCCTGGGCGATGACCGGCTGGCGCATCGGCTGGCTGACGCATCCGTCCGGGGTGGCCGACCAACTCGGCGCGATGACGCAATATGTCAACAGCGGCACCGCCGCGCCAATCCAGGCCGGTGCGGTTGCAGCGATCCGCCAGGGCGAGCCGCTGGTCGAGGAGATCAGGCAGCGGATCAGGACTGGCCTTGACCTCGCCTATGACCGGCTGACGCAAATTCCGGGCGTCATCCTGCCAACGAAACCGCGCGGCGGCATGTATGCCTTCTTTGCCATGGAAGGCGAGAGCGATGCACGGCGCGCCTGCACCAGGATTCTCGAGACGGCGCGCGTTGGGCTGGCACCCGGTCATCTGTTCGGAAGTTCGGCAACGGCCTTCCTGCGGATGTGCGTGTGCCGTGAACGCAAAGAGATAGCGACCGCGCTCGACCGCATGGTCGCGGCCATGAATTGACGCCCTGCCGACGGTGGGACGGCAAGAAACCGTGCGGGGCCAACCCCGCCCGATCAACGACCAGAGGGAACACCCCAGAGGGAACACCATGAATCTGAACCGTCGCAATCTCATGCTTCTCGCCGCCGCTATCGGCATCGCCGCCGGCCCTGCCACCGCCTATGCCGCCGACGTCCTCAATGTCGGCGCCTACCCGACCAACCCGCCCTTCGAGTACAAGAACGAGAGCGGCACGTTCGAGGGCTTTGAAGTCGACATCGTCAACGAAGCAGCCAAGCGCATCGGCATGACCACGGATATCGCCGACCTCGGCTTCCAGGCGCTGTTCGCCGCCACGACATCGAAGCGCATCGATGTCGCCATCTCGTCGATCACCATCACGCCGGAGCGGCTGAAGTCGCAGTCGTTCACGCAGCCCTATTATGATTCCGACATGGGCATCGCCACCAAGACCGACAGCCCGATCAAGGCCGAAGCCGACCTCAAGGGCAAGATCGTCGGCGTGCTATCCGGCTCGACGGGCGAAACCTGGGTCAAGGGGCATCAAGAAGCCGACGGCTTCGCCGACGTGAAGGGCTATGACACGCAGCAGAACCTGCTGCTCGATCTCAGCGCCGGACGCGTCGATGCGGCCGTCAGCGACATCCCTGGCATGCAGTACTCCTTCACCAAAATGAAGGACCTGACAGTCAAGGAGCGCATCAAGACCGGCGAGCAATACGGCCTGATGATGACCAAGGACCACCCGCTGCTCGGCAAGCTGAACGACGCGCTGACCGCGATGAAGAAGGACGGTACGCTGGCCGCCATCCACAAGAAGTGGTTCGGCAGCGACGCGCCCGCCGATTCCTCGACCGTCAAGGAAATGCCGCTGCCGAAGGCCTGAGCGGCGACTGACAGAACGCAGGCGTGCCGGCTCGAAAGGCCGGCACGTCCTGTTTTATTCATGCCCTTCCCGGAGCCGTGGTTTGGTACGGCGCAGCCGATTTCGGTGTTCGGGTCTTGCTCTGGCGTCACTGGACGCAAAACGCTTCGGGAACGCTCCCATGTCGCTGATCGACACTTTCTTCAATCCCGATGTCATCATGTCCAGCCTGCCGGCGCTGCTGCGCGGCTTCCTGAACACACTGCTGCTCGGGCTGCTCAGCATAGGCATCGGCATCCCCATCGGCCTGGTGATCAGCCTGGTGCGACTTTATTCGCCGAAGCCGCTGCGGTGGCTTGCGGTCGGCTACACCGACATCTTCCGCGCCCTGCCGGTGCTGGTCGTGCTGATCCTGATCTACTACGCGCTGCCGTTTCTCGGCATCCGCCTGTCATCCTGGGCGTCCGCCGTGACGGCGTTCGCCATCATCATGTCGGCCTACTCGGCCGAGGTGTTCCGCTCCGGTATCGAAAGCATTCCGCGCGGCCAGTTCGAGGCGTCGCAGGCGCTCGGCCTGCCGTTCCTTTTGACCTTGCGCAAGGTGGTGCTGCCGCAGGCGGTCCGCGTGGTCATCCCGCCGATGACCAGCAACTGCGTCTCGATGTTCAAGGACACTTCGCTCGCCTCGACCGTGGCGCTGCCGGAATTGTTGAAGGAAGCGACCAATGCGCAGTCGCTCTACGCCAACCCCTCGCCGCTGATCGGCGCAGCACTCGTCTATCTCATCTTCCTCTGGCCGATGGTCCGCCTCGTCAGCTTGCTTGAAGAACGCTTCAAGACCGAAAAGACGCGCTGACCTCGCAAATCAAACCACCCGCCAAGAACTTCGCAGGAGCCGACCTTGAACAAACATCAAACCGACAATGCGAGCGCCGCCGCGTTCCCCGTCGACACCATCCGCGCCATGTTTCCAGCCTTGCAGCGGGCCGGCGATTTCATCTTCATGGACAATGCCGCCGGCGCGCAGATCCCGCAAAGCGTGCTCGACGCGGTGACCAACCATCTGGTTTCGCACAACGTGCAGCGCGGTGGCCGCTATGGCCGCAGCGTCACCGTCGACCAGTCGGTCGCCGACGCCCGCGAGAGTGTCGCACTTCTGATCAACGCCGCCAGCCCGGCCGAAATCTGCTTCGGCATGAACGCCACCTCGTTCATCCGCCTGGTCAGCCTCGGCATCGGCCAGATGCTTCAAGAGCGCGACGAGATCGTTATTACCGACATGGACCACGACGCCAACATCGCCACATGGCTGGCGCTGGAGTCCGCCGGCGCCAAGTTCAAATGGTGGCGTATGCGCGAGGACGGCAATCTGCATGTCGACGATCTGCGCCCGCTGGTTTCCGACCGCACCCGGCTGGTCGCCTGCACGGTCACAGCGCATTCTATCGGCTCGATCGTCGACGTCGCTTCCGTTGCCAAGATCGCACGCGCCGCCGGCGCCGAGGTGTTCCTGGACTGCGTGCACTATGGGCCGCATGGGCTGATCGACGTGCAGGCCTGGGATTGCGATTACCTCGTCTGTTCAGGCTACAAGAACTTCTCGCCGCATATGGGCTTCCTGTGGGGCCGCTTCGAGACGCTGAAGCGGCTGCCGACCTTCCGCGAGGATTTCATCCCCGACGAGCCGCCCTACAAGGTCGAGGCCGGCACCTTCATCTACGAGAACGTCTCGGGCATGGATGCGGCCGTGCAGTATCTCGAACTGATCGGCCGCAATCTCGCGCCATCCAACAACCGCTCGCGGCGCGAAAACATCGTCGCCGGCATGGCCGCCATCCGCGACTATGAGCTGGTGCTGGCTCGCGAGATGCTTGGCGTGCTCAAGGATTGCGGCGCGACGATCTACGGCGTCGCCGACGAAGCCCGCATAAACGAACGCGTACCGACCTTCTGCTTCAACATCGGCAGACTGTCGCCGCAGCGGATCGTCGAGGAAATGGCCGAGATGCAGATCGGCATCCGCGACGGCCACATGTACGCGCCGCGGCTGATGAAGCGGCTCAACCTGTCGATGGACAGCGGCGCCATCCGCGCCTCGCTGGTCCACTACAACACGGTTGAGGAGATCAGGCGCTTTGGCGAGGCGCTGCGCACCATCATCGCCAAGCTGTCGTAAGCGGCTTGGCCTAGAGCAATTCCAGGAAAAGTGTGAAACGGTTTTCCGTCCGGAATTGCGTCAAAACAAAGAGTTAGAGCGGCTCGCCGTTTCCGTGAAACGGTGAATGGTGGCTTCCGAGAACCGGAGCGGAGCGTACTTAAGGTGCGTGAGCACCGAAAGCGCAGGAAGCCGCCATTCGCAGGCCGGCCTCACCTGAATATCGACACGCCCGGTCAGGCGGCCTTCTTCTTTGCCAGCCTCGCCTTGATCGAGGCGACGTCGGCGCGCGGCGTCGCGGCGAACAGCGTCTTGGTGTAGCTGTGCTTGGGGTCGGCAAAGACCTCTTCGCGCGAGCCGTATTCGACCGCTTCACCGAAATACATCACCATCACGTCGTCGGCGATGTAGCGCACCACCGACAGGTCGTGGCTGATGAAGACATAGGTCAGTTGGAACTCGTCCTGCAGGTCGGCGAGCAGGTTGAGCACCTGCGCCTGCACAGACAGATCGAGAGCCGAGACCGGCTCGTCCAACACCAAGAGGCTGGGGTTGAGCATCAGCGCTCGGGCAATGGCGATACGCTGGCGCTGGCCGCCGGAAAACATATGCGGATAGCGATTGTAGTGCTCGGGTCCGAGACCGACCTTCTGCAGCATCTTCATGGCAAGGTCGCGCCGTTCCTCGGCCGGCTTGCCGGTGTTGATGAGCAGCGGTTCGCCCAACACGTCGCCGATTTTCTGGCGCGGGTTGAGCGACCCGTAAGGGTTCTGGAAAACGATCTGCACCTTGCGGCGCATCTCCTTGCTCAGCCCGTCCTTGGCGATGTCGACCTTGTTGCCGTCGATGAACAGCTCACCCGAAGTCGCAGGATCGATCAGCGTGATGATGCGGGCCAGCGTCGACTTACCGCAGCCGCTTTCACCGACGATCGCGAGCGTCTTGCCCTTGTCGACGCTGAACGAGACGCCCTTGACCGCATGCACCGTGCGCTGTGCGCGAAACAGCCCGCCCCCGACATGATAGTCGCGGACGATATTCTTGCCTTCGACGACCTTGATGCTCATGCGGCGGCTCCCGAAGGCGCCGGCTCGAACAGCATGTCGGAAACGGTCGGCAGCCGGTCGCCGACGGCATTCTCCGGCAGCGCGGACAAAAGCGCGCGCGTGTAGTTGCTCTTCGGCGATTCAAACAGCGACAGCACGTCGGCCTCTTCCATCTTGCGGCCCTTGTACTGGACGATGACGCGGTCGGCGGTCTCTGCCACGACGCCCATATTGTGGGTGATCATGATCAGCCCCATGCCGTATTTTGCCTGCAGCGAAACCAGGAGATCGAGGATCTGCTTCTGGATGGTGACGTCGAGCGCGGTGGTCGGCTCGTCGGCGATCAGCAGCTTCGGATTGCAGGCGATGGCGATGGCGATCATGACGCGCTGGCACTGGCCGCCCGACATCTGGTGCGGGAACGAGTTCAGCCGTTCCGCCGGCTCGGCAATACCGACCTGCGTCAAGAGTTCGATGGCGCGCTCCCGGCGCTGCGCACCGGCCATACCCATATGAAAGCGCAGCACCTCTTCGATCTGGAAGCCGACGGTGAAGCAGGGATTGAGGCTGGCCATCGGCTCCTGGAAGATCATCGACATGTCCTTGCCGACGATCTTGCGCCGCTCGGCAGGGCTTAGCTTCAGAAGATCGCGGCCATTGAAGCTCATGCGGTCGGCGGTGACCGTGGCCGTCCATGGCAAAAGCCCCATGACCGCCAACATCGAAACCGATTTGCCCGAACCGGATTCGCCAACAATCGCCAGCACTTCGCGCTCGTCGACATGGAGCGACACGCCGTCAACGGCGCGGAAAGAACCGGAAGCGGTCTGGAACTCGACGACGAGGTTCTGGATATCGAGCAGCGCCATCACGACCTCCTCAGTTTCGGATCGAGCGCGTCGCGCAGACCGTCGCCAATCAGATTGATGGCAAGCACAGTGATGAGGATGGCAAGACCGGGGAAGGTCACCACCCACCAGGCGCGCAGGATGAATTCGCGCGCCGAAGCGAGCATCGTTCCCCATTCGGGCGTTGGCGGCTGGGCGCCGAGGCCAAGAAAACCCAGAGCGGCCGCCTCGAGGATAGCGTTGGAAAACGACAGCGTGCCCTGGACGATCAGCGGTCCCAGGCAATTCGGCAGGATGGTGCGAAGCATCAGCCTGATATGGCCGGCGCCGGCGACCTTCGCCGCCACGACATATTCGCGGCTCTTCTCCGCCATCACGGCGGCGCGCACCAGCCGCGCGAAATGCGGCTGCAGGACAAGCGCGATGGCCAGCATCGCGTTGAACAGGCCGGGACCGAGGATGGTGACCATTACCAGCGCCAGCAACAACGACGGGAAAGCCAGGATGAGGTCCATCACGCGCATGATCGCCACGTCGACCCAGCCGCGGAAATAGCCGGCCAGCAGGCCGAGCGTGATGCCGCCGGTGAGCGCCAGCGAGACCACGACCGCGCCGATCAGCAGCGAGAAGCGCGCGCCGTAGAGCAGGCGCGAGAGGATGTCACGCCCGACCGGATCGGTGCCGAGCAGATATTGTGTCGAGCCGCCGTCCTGCCAGGCCGGAGGCCGCAGGAATGCAGTCTTGTCCTGGACGTCGGGTGCATAGGGAGCCAGGAGCGGCGCAAACAGCGCCGCCAGCACCAGCAGGATGAAGACGAACAGGCCGATGACGGCGCCGCGGTTCACCGAGAAATAATACCAGAAGGTCCTGAGACCGGTGAGGCGATCCGGGTTGCCGGCGGCCATCGGGGCGATTTCGGTCGACTGGCTCATCATGCCGCCCTTATGCGTGGGTTGATAACGGCATAAAGTACATCGACGATCAGGTTCACGGCCATGACGATAAGGGCGATCAAGAGCAGGCCAGACTGCACGACAACATAGTCGCGCTTGGATATGGATTCGACCATCCACCTGCCGATGCCAGGCCAGGAGAAGATCGTTTCGGTAAGGATGGCCCCGGCGAGCAGCGTACTAACCTGCAGGCCGATGGTAGTGACCACCGGAATGAGTGCATTGCGCAGAGCGTGCACGCCGATGACTCGGGCCGACGAAAGCCCCTTGGCTCGGGCCGTCCGCACGTAGTCCTCGCCCAGCACCTCGAGCATAGCGGAGCGCGTCTGGCGCGCTATCACAGCCAGCGGAATGGTGCCGAGCACAATTGTCGGCAGCACCAGATGGCGCAATACCGAGCGAAATGCATCCCATTTGCCGTAGAGCAAGGTGTCGATGGTCATGAAGCCGGTGATCGGCTTGAAGAAGAACTGCAGGTCGATGCGGCCGTTAACCGGTGTCCAGCCGAGATAGCCGGAGAAAAAGATGATCAGCAGCAGGCCCCACCAGAAGATCGGCATGGAGTAGCCGACGAGCGCCGTGCCCATCAGCGACTGGTCGAACCAGGAGCCGCGCTTGATCGCCGCGAAGATGCCGGCCGGAATGCCGAGCACCATGGCGAAAATCATGGCGAAGAACGACAGTTCCAGCGTCGCCGGGAAGAGCGTCTTGAACTCTTCGAGCACCGGGCGCTTGGACGAGATGGAGACCCCGAAATCGCCGGTCACGACCTCGCCGACATAGCGTGCGTATTGCTGCCAGATCGGCAGATTATAGCCGAACTGTTCCTTGAGTTCCTCGTAACGCGCCGGCGCCACGCCGTGTTCGCCGGCCATGGCAAGGATGGGATCGCCAGGCAGCAGCCTGACGAAGGCGAAGGCACAGATAGTGATGCCGACAAGCGTCGGGATCAAAAGTGCAATTCTGTGAAGTATATATTTGAGCATGGCGAAGGGGGCAGCGCTCTACAGCGCCGCCCCACTCAATATCTTATTCGGCTTTGTCGACGCCGTCGAAGCGGTGAATGCCGAGCGGGTCCATCATGAAACCGCTGACATTCTTGCGCACGACTGCGTAGACTTGGCTGTGTGCCAGCAGGAAGGCCGGAGCCTGCTTCTGGAAGACGACCTGCGCCTGCTCATAGAGCTTGGTGCGCTCGGCCTGGTCGCTGGTCTTCTTGGCCTTCTGGATCAGGTCCTCGAAGTCCTTGTCGCACCAGCTCGAGTAGTTCGAGACGCCGATGGCGGAGCAGGCGAATAGGGTGGCGAAAAAGTTGTCCGGATCGCCATTGTCACCGGTCCAGCCAATCTGGAAGGCGCCTGGACGGTCCTTCTTCTTGCCTTCCGAGCGATACTTGGTCCACTCGTAGTTCACGATCTCGGCCTTGACGCCGACCTTGGCCCAGTCGGCCTGGATCAGTTCGGCGGCGCGCTGGAAGTTCGGGTTGTAAGGACGAACGCGATCGGAAGCCCAGAGCTGGATTTCCGTCAGCCCGGCAGCGGACAGAACCTTCTTGGCCGCATCCGGATCATAGGCGTCGGCCTTCACATCCTTGTCCCACGACCACATGGTCGGCGGGATCAGGTTTACGGCCGGCGTGGCGCCGGCGTCCTGGAACAGCGACTTGATCAGTGATTCCCGATCGATAGCCTGATTGAGCGCATGGCGCACCTCGGGCTTGTCGAGTGGCGGGATGGTGGTGTTGTAGCTCATGTAGCCGATGTTCAGGCCGGCCTGATCCATCAGGGTCACGTCCTGGCTGGCCTTGATCGTGCCGATGTCGGCAGGATTCGGATAGGGCGCGATGTCGCATTCGCCGGCAAGCACCTTCTGGATGCGGGCGGTCGCGTCAGGCGTGATGGCGAAGACGAGATCGTCGATCTTCTCCTTGCCCTTGAAATAATCCGGATGGGCCGCGTAACGGATAACCGAATCCAGCTGATAGTCGACGAACTGGAACGGACCGGTGCCGATCGGCTTGGTGGAGAAATCGGCCATCTTGCCGGACTTCTCCAGCTGCTCGGCATATTCCTTCGACACGATCGAGGCGAAGTCCATGCCGAGGTTGGCAAGCATGGGCGCGTTCGGCTCGGTCAGGGTCAGCTTGACGGTCAGGTCGTCGACCTTTTCCCACTTGGCGACATACTTCGGCATGTCCATGCCGGTGTAATAATCCCAAGTCAGGTTCGGCAGGTATTTATCGCCGTTCCACGGGTTCGCCTTGTTGAACTGACGGTCGAAGGAGAAGACGACGTCGTCGGCATTGAGGTCACGGGTCGGCTTGAAATAGTCGGTGGTCTGGAACTTCACACCCGGATGCAGATGGAAAGTATAGACCAGGCCATCGTCCGAGATTTCCCACTTGTCGGCAAGGCCGGGCTCGACCTCGGTGCCGCCATGCTTGAATTCGACCAGGCGCGAATAGACGGTGCGCGACGAGGCATCGAAGTCGTTGCCGCCCGTCGTCGTACCCGGATCAAAATTGGCCGGCGATGCTTCCGAGCAATAGACAAGCGTCTTCGCATTGGCCATGCCGCTCAGGACGCTTGCGGCCAGCAACGCGGCCGCAAAAGCGAGTTTCTTTTTCATTGAGCACTCCCTGATGTTCTTCCAAGCCCCTCTATCAGGCTCGCGAAGCCCGCATATAAGCACCGTTTTTCCGGCTTTGGAACACCCCGTTTGCTTACCCCTCGGGAAGCAGGAAAAAAATCCGCCATTTTGCTAAATGGCAGAAAAAATTAGCAGTTTTTTCCATTCACGGGATTGTTAACGACCGCATTTTTTTATTGATCTCTGATCTGGCGATACAGGTCGTGCGCGGGCCTTGGCCCAGCCGAGGGTGCGGCAGGATAGCGGTTCGCAGTATCGGCGGCAGGGGAGATTCTTGGCGGCAAATCTTTCGCCGCCTTGCCGCAGGGGCAAGACTTGCACGGCCGCCGATAGAGGCAATACATAGAACAGATCCAGGCAGCAGTGGGGGACGTCTCCGTCAATTCACGGGCGAGCGCGGCACGGGCGAACAAGAATTATCCAGGGAGGAACGGGTGGCAAAAGCATCAAAGACGACGGCGCCGGTGAAAGCCAAGGCGGTCAAGCCGAAAGCGCCCGTTGCCAAAGCCGTCGCGGCAAAGCCGAAGGCGGCCCCCGTGCCGGTGCAGGCAAGCGCAAAGCCGGCGGCCAAGGCCAAGCCTGCCGTCGGAAAGCCGGCGTCCGCGGCTAAGCCCGCCACTGCCAAGCCCGCCGCCAAGCCCGCGACGACGGCTGCAGCGGCGAAGCCGGCCGCGGCCTCGCGATTGCCGGAGGCGCTGACGGCCCTGGCTGCCGGGCTGCCGGAAAAGCCATGGCTCAAAAGCTATCCGAAAAGCGTACCAGCTGAAATCGGCGCCTTGCCCTACAGCTCGATCGGCGATTTCCTGGTCGCCGCCTGCAAGCAATTTTCCGCCCAGCCCGCCTTTACCTGCATGGACAAGTCCATCAGCTATGCCGATGTCGAACGGCTGTCGGCGGCCTTCGGCGCATACCTGCAATCGAAGGGACTGCAAAAGGGCGCACGCGTCGCCCTGATGATGCCCAACGTGCTGCAATATCCGGTGGTGATGATGGCCGTCTTGCGCGCCGGCTATGTCGTGGTGAACATCAATCCGCTCTACACACCGCGCGAACTGGAGCACCAGCTCAAGGATTCCGGTGCACAAGCCATCGTCATCCTGGAGAACTTCGCCAGCACCTTGCAGGCGGTCATCTCCAGAACGGCGGTCAAGCATGTCGTGGTCGCCGCGATGGGAGACATGCTCGGCGGACTGAAGGGCACGATCGTCAATTTCGTCGTGCGCCGGGTGAAGAAGATGGTGCCGGCATGGTCGCTGCCCGGCCATGTCAAGTTCAACGCGGCCGTCAAGGCCGGCGGCGGCGTGGGCTTCAAGCCAGCCAAGGTGGCGGCCGACGATGTCGCCTTCCTGCAATATACGGGCGGCACCACGGGCGTCTCGAAGGGCGCAACGCTGCTGCACAGCAACGTGCTGGCCAATGTCGTGCAGAACGCGCAGTGGATGGAAGACGCCTATACGATCAAGCCGAAACCGGCGCATCCGAACTTTATCTGCGCCCTGCCGCTCTATCATATCTTCGCGCTGACGGTGAATGCGCTGATGGGCATGCAGCAAGGTGCGCGTAATGTGCTCATTCCCAACCCGCGCGACATTCCCGGCTTCGTCAAGGAACTGCAGAAATATCCGATCCACATCTTTCCGGGCTTGAACACGCTGTTCAACGCCCTGCTCAACAATGAGGACTTCCGCAAGCTCGACTTCAAGCCGCTGGTGCTGACGTTGGGCGGCGGCATGGCGGTGCAGAAGGGCGTCGCCGAACGCTGGAAGGCCCTGACCGGCTGTCCGGTGACCGAAGGCTACGGGCTGTCGGAAACCTCGCCGGTGGCCACCGCCAACAAGTTCAGCGCCAGCGACTTCACCGGCACCATCGGCCTGCCGCTGCCGTCGACGGAGATCGCCATCCGCGACGACGACGGCAACAATCTGCCACTCGGCGAGGTCGGCGAAATCTGCATCCGGGGGCCGCAAGTGATGGCGGGCTACTGGAACCGGCCGGATGAGACCGCCAAGGTGATGACCAAGGACGGCTATTTCAAATCCGGCGACATGGGCTTCATGGACGAGCGTGGCTACACCAAGATCGTCGACCGCAAGAAGGATATGATCCTGGTCTCGGGCTTCAACGTCTATCCGAACGAGCTCGAGGAAGTCGTGGCGATGCATCCGGGCGTGCTCGAAGTGGCGGCGATCGGCGTGCCGGACGAGCATTCGGGCGAAGTGCCGAAGCTGTTCGTGGTCAGGAAGGACCCGGCGCTGACCGCAGAGACGCTCACCGCCTATTGCCGCGAGAACCTGACCGGCTACAAGCGGCCCAAATACATCGAATTCCGGACCGAGCTGCCGAAGACGCCGGTCGGCAAGATCCTGCGGCGGGCGCTGCGCGAATGACGGCAGCCGACGGCCTTGGCGCCGTGGATGCACCTTGCCGTCCTGACCCGACCGAGTTCATCAGGGCGAACATGCGCATCGCCCCGGTGCCGTCGCTTCCCGAGATCCGGCTTTATACGCCTCATCCGGGGAGTGGCCTGAGGCGGCTTATCGATCCGCGGCAAAGCTTCGACGATGATGACGACACGGCCGAGGCGGATGAGGATGGACCCGATCCGCAGCCGCCCTACTGGGCCTATGCCTGGGCCGGCGGCGCCGTACTTGCACGCTATATACTCGACCATCCGCAAACCGTGGCCGGTCGCCGCGTGTTCGACCTCGGCGCCGGTTCGGGTCTTGTCGGCATTGCCGCGGCCAAGGCCGGGGCGAGCGCGGTGATCGCCGCGGAGATCGATCGTAACGGCATTGCCGCGATCGGCCTCAACGCCGCGGCCAACGGCGTTGCGATGACGGTCATGGGGCAGGATATTACCTGCGGATCGCCGCCTGCGGTCGATGTCGTCACCGCCGGCGACGTCTTTTATGGACAGGACGTCGCCGACCGCGTCATGCCTTTCCTTGACCGCTGCCTTGATGCCGGTATCGAGGTTCTTGTTGGCGATCCGGGCCGCGCCTACCTGCCGCGATCGCGGCTGCGCCTGCTTGCCGAATACCAGGTGCCGGACTTCGGCCAGACGAAAGACAGCGCGCCGAAGAGCGGTGTCTTCCGTTTGGAGGGTATATCCGGCCGCTAGATCGTTTCCTTGACTCGCGCCGACAGAAAATCCGGCAGGTCGGCAACCGAATCCAGCACCATATCGGCGATCGACGACAGCGATTCACGTGTGCCGGTGCCGGAGAGCACGCCGATCGCCAACCCGCAGCCGCCGGCTCGCGCCATCTCCAAGTCGTGGCGATTGTCGCCAACCATGGCGATTTGCGCCGGCTTCAGCCCGGTCAGGTCGCAGAAGGCGAAGATCGTGTCCGGCGCCGGTTTCGGATTGGCCACCGCGTCATAGCCATAGGCAGCGTCGAAGAGCTGGGCGACGCCAAGCGTGACCATCGTCTTCTCCGCGCCGCCGGTCGAATCGTTGGTAGCGACGCCGAGCCGGTAGGATCGCTTGTGCAGCACTGTCAGCGTTTCGACGATGCCGGGCAGTGCCACCGCCATCGACGAGCCTTGCACGGACGTGATTTCGTTGAAGCGCGCGACGGCCAGCATCTGGTCCTCGTCGGACAGGCGCGGGAACCACAGTTCGACGACATCCATGTTGGTGCCCGAGGCAAAGATCGAATCGGGCCTGAACCGCTTGTTGACGAAATCGAAACCCGCCGCCGAAAGCAGCCTGTCGGCCTTCCAGCGATCGCCCTCGGCGGCATCCATGGCCATGAAGTCGGCAATGCCGAGCCAGGTCGCGTTGAAGTCGACAAGCGTCCCATCCTTGTCGAACAATATGCCCTTGATGTCTGCCAAACTGCTCACTCCGAACCACGCAAATGCTGGATGTATCCCACCAGGCCAGCGGTCGATGCATCCCGCTTCGCGGCACTTTCCTTGCCCTCCACGACAGGCAAGAGGCCGGTGGCCAGTTCCTTGCCGAGCTCGACGCCCCACTGGTCGAAGGAATTGATGTTGAACAAAGTGCCTTCGACGAAGACGCGATGCTCGTAGAGTGCGATCAGCCGGCCGAAGGTGCGCGGGTCGAGCTTGCGGTAGAGGATGGTCAGCGAGGGCCGGTTGCCGGAGAAAACGCGGTGCGGGGCGATCTTGTCGACCTCGGCCGGCTTCATGCCCTTGGCCAGCATCTGGGCGCGCGCCTCCTCCAGCGTGCGGCCCTTCATCAACGCTTCCGACTGCGCCAGGCAGTTGGCGAGCAGCAGATCATGCTGATGCTTGAGGTCCGGCTCGTGGCCGACGGCCGCGGCGAGGAATTCGACCGGGATGAAATCGGTGCCCTGATGCAGCAGCTGGAAGAAGGCATGCTGGCCGTTGGTGCCAGGCTCGCCCCAGACCAGCGGTCCGGTCGGGGTCGTCACCGCAACGCCTTCGAGGGTGACGCTCTTGCCGTTTGATTCCATGTCGAGCTGCTGCAGATAGGCCGGCAGCCGGGACAGGCGCTGGTCATAGGGAATGACGGCACGCGCGGGATATCCGCAGATCACGCGATGCCACCAGCCGACCAGCCCCAGCAGCGCCGGCAGGTTCTCCTGCACCGGCGCGGTGCGGAAATGCTCGTCCATCTCATGCGCCCCATCGAGGAAGGCGCGAAAATTCCGCGGCCCGACCGCGATCATCACCGGCAGGCCGATCGCCCCCCAGACCGAATAGCGGCCGCCGACCCAGTCCCAGAAGCCGAAGACGCGATCCGATTCGATGCCGAACTTGGCCACCAGCTCGAGCGCGGTCGAGACGGCGGCGAAATGCTTGCCGACGGCTTCCTTGCCGAGCGCCTTCTGCACCCATTTGCGCGCCGTCTCGGCATTGGTCATCGTCTCGACGGTGGTAAAGGTCTTGGAGGCGATGATGAAAAGCGTGGTTTCGGCCGACAGGCCCTTCAGCGTGTCGTGGATATGGGCGCCGTCGATGTTGGAGACATAGTGCGCGCGCGGCCCGTCATGATAGGGGGCCAGCGCCAGCGTCGCCATGGCCGGGCCGAGATCGGAACCGCCGATGCCGATGTTGACGATGTCGGTGATTTTCTTGCCGGTGGCGCCGGCTGCCTTGCCGGAGCGCACGGCATCGGCAAAGGCGCCCATCGCGTCGAGCACGGCAGTGACGTCCGCCTTGACGTCCTGGCCATCGACGGTGACGCCCTTGCCGGTCAGGTTGCGCAGCGCCGTGTGCAGCACGGCACGGTCTTCGGTGACGTTGATCTTCTTGCCGGCGAACATCGCCGCCCGGCGGCCTTCGAGATCGGCTGCCCTGGCAAGTTTCTCCAGTAGGTCCATGGTGAGCGCGTCGACCGCGCATTTCGACCAGTCGAGCAACAGGTCGCCGTCGGTGGCGGAGAATGTCTTGAACCGCTGCGGATCGGCGGCGAAGGCCTGGCGCATGCTGGCTGGCGCCGCGGCGCGATGATCGCGCAAGGCTGCGAGCTGTTTCTGGAAGGCTGACTGATCCACTGGCGGGACTCCTGGCGTTTTCGACGCACCATATCAGACCGGATGTTTCCGGCGCGTGTCGTCGCGCCAAAACTAGTGAGCCGAATTCTGTACGGTCAATACGCGGGCGATGACGCGAATCGTCACGCGGCGACGACGCAGGTGCGTCCTGAGGTGGGCGGAGTGCCGGATTTTCCGCCGAAGGATCACTGGCATAAATCCCAACGATCAGAAAAATTGATTGGCGCAACCCCTTGTGCCACCGTTACATTCGACTGGTCCAGCCAAGCGAAAAAAGCTGGCCATCGAGGAACATCTTCCATGCCACAGCGAAACGACACGGCGATATGGTCCGGCCTGTTCCGGATTTCGGCCGAATCCGGCCAGACCCTGCAGGCACAGATCCGCCAAGCCATCGTGGCCGCCATTCTCGACCGCCAGATCGCCGCTTCGATGCCGCTCCCCTCCTGCCGGATCCTGGCCGAAAAACTCGGCGTGGCGCGCGGAACCGTGGTGCTGGCCTTCCAGCAGCTCGTCGACCAGGGCTTCCTGGTGGCACGCGAGCGGCGCGGCCATTTCGTCAATCCCGATGTGTTGGCGACACCAGCCAAGCCGCATCAGAAGGCGCCCGACCAGGCCAACGAGATCGACTGGAAGGCACGCCGCAAGATCGCCGCAAGCGACATGCCGCCGCCGGCCAAGCACGAGAACTGGATCAAGTCGTCCTACCCCTTCGTCTACGGCCAGTTCGACCCGGCGCTGTTCCCGACCGCCGAGTGGCGCGAGTGCAACCGCATGGCGCTTGCCGTGCTCGAAATCCGCAACTGGGCGTCCGACATGGTCGATCGCGATGATCCGTTGCTGATCGAACAGATCCAGGCGCGGCTGTTGCCGCGGCGCGGCATCTTCGCCAATCCCGACGAAATCATCGTCACGCTGGGCGCCCAGAACGCGCTCTACATGCTGGCGACGCTGCTGATGGGCAAGGGCTCCAAGGTGGCGATGGAGGACCCCGGCTACCCCGATGCACGCTCGATCTTCCGCCTTGCGGGAGCCGACATACAGCCGGTGCCGGTCGACCAGTCCGGCATTGTAACCGCTTCTATTCCCAATGATTCCGGCTTCGTCTTCGTCACGCCGAGCCATCATTGCCCGACCATGGTGCCGCTGTCGGCGGAACGGCGGCAGGATCTCCTGGCGCGGGCCAACCGCTACAACCAGATCATCATCGAGGATGGCTATGACAGCCAGCTTCTCGACGAGGCGCCGCAGCAGGCATTGAAGAGCCTCGACCGCTCCGGCCGCGTCGTCTATGTCGGCTCGATGTCGAAGACGCTGGCTCCAGGCCTGCGGCTCGGCTACATCGTCGCCTCGGCCGGACTGATCTCGGAACTCAGGGCGCTGCGCCGCTTCATGCTGCGCCATCCGCCTGCCA
This sequence comes from Mesorhizobium sp. P2_D1, assembly GCF_056404455.1. Taxonomy (NCBI): domain Bacteria; kingdom Pseudomonadati; phylum Pseudomonadota; class Alphaproteobacteria; order Hyphomicrobiales; family Phyllobacteriaceae; genus Mesorhizobium; species Mesorhizobium sp. P2_D1. The sequence goes on along the minus strand of NZ_JBFUDZ010000003.1, from coordinate 34,597 downwards.
ACAACCAGCGCGCCGTCGCGCTGTTCCTGTCGCTCGGCCATCACGAGGCACTTGTGCGGCGGCTGTCGAGCGCCTTCGACGAGCGGCGCAAGCGCCTGGTCCATGCGATTTCCGCTTTCCTGCCGGAATGGCGTTCGACCGATTCGGCCGGCGGCACATCGCTGTGGCTTGAAGGGCCGCGCGGCACCGATTCGCGCGGACTGGCCGAGGCAGCCGCCTCGCGCAGCGTCATCATCGAGCCAGGCGATCGTTTCTTCGATCGCACTGAAAAGCCTTCGCGTTTCATGCGGCTGGGCATTTCCTCGATCGCGCTCCAGCACATCGAGCCAGGCATCCGCGAACTGGCCACCGCCGCCGGACGCAGGCCGGCCGCCGCCTGATCCACCGCCCGACCCCCTTGCCGGAGCCGCACAGCGTGGCTCCGGCTCCATTAGCCCTGGCATATGCAGCCGGACCGTCTGGCTCATAGGCTGGGCCAATGCCGGCGGCATAGTCGGAGCACAAAGGGGAAGAAGCAGCCGATGGTGGACCAACCGCCGCGCCCTGCTTCTCGGAAAGGTGGAGTGTCTCCATGTCAGTTCTTGAAAAGCAGGACGCGGCGGCGGATCAACGTTCGCGCCGCTCCGGCGGGCGCGAAGCGCGCCGCGCTATGCGGGCAGCACCGTTGGCCGACGACATCAAGCCGGTGCGCGCCGGCCTCGAAGGCGGCAGCTACGGGCCGCTGACGGAGAACGACCAGGAACGCATCCACGAAGCCGTGCTGACGCTCCTGGAAACGGTTGGCTTCGCCAATGCCATACCCTCCTGCATCGATGCCCTGACTAAGGCCGGCGCCAGCTATGGCGATGACGGCCGCATCCGCTTCCCCCGCGCGCTCGTGCTCGACACGATCAAGAAAGCGGCGCGGCATTTCACGCTGCACGGCCAGGACCCCAAGCACGACATGCTGATCAAGGGCAAGCGCGTGCATTACGGCACGGCGGGCGCCGCCGTGCATCTGGTCGATGTCGAAAAGCGCGAATACCGCGAGTCGCTGCTGCAGGACATCTATGACGCCGCCCGCCTCGTCGAGGGGCTCGACAACATCCATTTCTTCCAGCGCCCGATGGTGCCGCGCGACATTCCCGACCCGCTCGATATGGATTTCAACACGCTCTATGCCTGCGTGATGGGCACGTCGAAGCATGTCGGCACCTCGTTCACGGTGCGCGAGAATGTGCAGCCGGCGCTCGAAATGCTCTATGCCATTGCCGGCGGCGAGGAGAACTTCCGCGCCCGGCCGTTCGTCTCGAACTCCAACTGCTTTGTCGTGCCGCCGATGAAGTTCGCCGAGGACGCCTGCGGCGTGCTAGAGGCCTGCGTCGAAGGTGGCATTCCGATCCTCTTGCTGTCGGCCGGACAGGCCGGTGCCACGGCCCCGGCGGCGATTGCCGGTGCGGTGGTGCAGGCGGTGGCCGAAGTGCTGGTCGGCCTCATGTATGTCAACGCCATCAAGCCGGGGCATCCGGCGATCTTCGGCACCTGGCCATTCGTGTCGGATCTCAGGACCGGCGCCATGTCTGGCGGTTCAGCCGAGCAAGCGGTGCTGACCGCGGCCTGCGCGCAGATGGCGCAATATTACGACCTGCCGGGCGGCTCGGCCGCGGGCATGACGGATTCGAAACTGCCCGACATCCAGTCCGGCTACGAAAAAGGCATCACCGATGTGATGGCCGGCCTTGCCGGGCTCAACCTGGTCTACGAATYGGCCGGCATGCACGCCTCGCTGCTTGGTTTCTGCCTGGAGAGCCTGATCATCGACAACGACATGCTCGGCCACTGCCTGCGCTGCGTGCGCGGCATCGAGGTGACCGACGAGGCGCTGTCGATCGACACCATCGCCGATGTCTGCCTGAAGGGTCCGGGCCACTATCTCGGCAATGAGCAGACGCTGCGCCTGATGCAGACCGAGTATTTCTATCCGGCCGTGGGCGACCGATTTTCGCCCAAGGAATGGAACGAGAAGGGCCGGCCCGACATCCTGCAGCGTGCGATCATCGAAAAGAAGCGCGTGCTTGCCGAGCGCTTTCCTCGCCATGTGCCGAAGCTGATCGACGACAGGCTGCGCGCCCGCTTTGGCGAGATGATCAAGCTGCCGCGCGGCAGCATGGGCGGGTAGGCCCTCGCAAACAATCAGTCGCTAGCCAGCCCATAGCGGTCAACGACTTCGGCATTGATCAGCTTGGCGTGCAGCGTCATCAGCACGATTTGCGCATCCAAGCTGTCGCCGGTTTCAAGGGCGGCCTCGATCCGATGCTCTGCATCCAGCCTGTTCTGAAGACCGTTGGATCGTTCGAAGGCTTCCGGTCCGGCGATGCAGTAGCTGAACAATCGCGCCACGTCTGCATAGGCTTGGCCGGGCGGCTCGTCAGGCCAATGATCCTTCATCAGATTGACGATGGTGAGTTTTACGCCCTCCGGCACGAGGGCGGGATGAAGGTCGGCGCCACGCAATGCCGCATCGAGCTGCCTCAAGTCGCCCGAGCGGCCGAACATTCCGAGGAAGCCAAGGGAAGAGCGTCGTGGCGCCATCATGTTCCAATCCGTTTCCAACCACTTAGGTGGTTCGCAAGCGGAATACAAAGGCAGTGATTTCTAAGGCGCGTCGCATTGAAACGGGTTCACGCGACGCGCTTTGTGCCTTTGCCGTTGTGCATGTCAGCCACTTGCCGCCAACAGCAAGACACCGGCCAGGGCTGATCCGGCAAGCGTCGGCAGCATGCCGATTCTAAACTTCAGGATAGCGATCATGGCGGCACAGGAAAGCAGCGCCGCGCGCCAATCGATTGACGAAAATACCGGCACATTCATGCCGAGACCCAGCGCGTGTACCTCATGGAAAATGACGTGCAGGGCGAACCACAGAGCCAGATTCATGATCACCCCGACAACAGCGGCGGTGATCGCGCCAAGTGCTGCCGATAAGGCCTTGTTGCCGCGCAGGGCCTCGATATAGGGCGCACCGAGGAATATCCAGAAGAAGCAGGGCGTGAACGTAACCCACAGGGTCAGCAACGCCCCCAGCGATCCGGCAAGCAACGGGTCCAGCGAGCCGGGATGGCGGAACGCGGCGATGAAGCCAACGAACTGCAACACCAGGATGAGCGGACCCGGCGTCGTTTCGGCAAGGCCCAAACCGTCGACCATTTCACCGGGAGCGAGCCAGCCGAAGGACTGGACGGCTGCCTGGGCGACATAAGCGAGCACCGCGTAGGCGCCGCCGAAGGTGACGACCGCCATGAGACTGAAGAACCGGCCTATCTCGGTCCAGACGCTTGCAGAGCCGGTCAGCCACCAGATCAGCAGAACAGGCCCGAGCCAGATCGGCAGCCAGATCGCAACCGTGCGCGGCGCATGCCATTTCGTCGGCCTGAGGTGGGCCAGTTCGCCGCGCTCGAACATCAGGTCGACCGCTCCCTTGCTATCGGCAATACCGTCCTTGCCATGTGCCGAGCTGGAAAACAGCGCCGGAGCAATGCGGTTTCCCAGCCATCCCGTCAGGCCCGCGAGCAGGACGATGAGCGGGAACGGTACATTCAACGCATAGATGGCGATGAAAGCCGAGACGGCGATCGACACCATGACCCTGTTCTTCAGGGCACGTCGTCCGATCCGGATCACCGCCTCGATGACAATGGCAAGCACCGCCGCTTTCACCCCGAAAAACAGCGCCTCGACGAGCGGCACGTCGCCATAGAGAACGTAGAGGCTGCTCAGGACGAGCATGACGAGCGCGCCCGGCACCACGAACAGGATGCCGGCGACAAGGCCGCCGATCGTCCTGTGCAGCAGCCAACCGACATAGATGGCGAGTTGCTGGGCTTCGGGGCCAGGCAGCAGCATGCAATAGTTCAGAGCGTGCAGGAAACGCTGCTCGCCGATCCAGCGCCGCTCCTCGACCAGTTCCTTGTGCATCAATGCGATCTGCCCGGCCGGCCCGCCGAAGCTGAGCAACCCGATTTTTGCCCAGAGTTTCATGGCTTCGGTGAAGGTCGGCGCAGCCGGGCCCTGGACCACGGTATCTTGCGACTCGAGCGCGCTCATGACGGTTTGCCCGCGCCTGTACTGGGCCAGTTGTGCGTTTCTTCAGTGGCGTCACGACACCAACGAAAGAACGCATCGTAGAGCAGCATGCCTGCGTCCAGCTGTTCCAGGTCGTCGCGAAACATACGCGACAGGCCAAGCGAAGCCGCCAGGAAGCCGGCAGCCTGGGGAACAAGATCGAGGCTTGCGGTGTCGGCCGCGCGCACGATCAGGGCAAGGCGATCGAGCGCCTCGGATTCCAGCCCGAACTCCTCAATCATCGTGTCGAAGGTGCAGCGTTCGCCGCGATGGCTCCAGAACACATCGTCGATGTCGAAAGGCACTGCCTGGAAGCGATCGGCCACGGCAAGAACTTCGGCCGGCTCGACAAACAGAAAGATCGCATGGGGATCGACGAAACGCCGGATCAGCCAGGGGCAAGCGATGCGATCCACCTTTGGGCGGGCTCGTGTCACCCACACGGTGCGACCCTTTTCGTCGCGCGAAGGCAAGGTGTCAGTGCGGAGCAGAAGTCCCTTTGCATCACGCCAGGCTTCGAACCCACCGTCGAGGCTTTCGGCGGAAATGCCCTCATGGCGCAGCCATGCGGCGACACCTTGCGAGAGTTTCAGCCCTCTCTGACAAACGACCGTCACTGGCTTGCCAACGAATTCGGCGGCCCAGGTCGAAACAGTCTTGAAATCGCGCCGGCTCGAGGCCGGCAGAAGGCGTGGATCGGCGTCGAAGTCATCATCGATACGGACATCGATGATGACGGGCGCGCCTGGCAGACCGATCAGGCGGGATAGTTGCGATACGGTGATAGCGGTTGTTGACGGCATGGCGTCCACCTCCTGGAAAAAGAAGCTTGGACGCGAACGTTGGGCTGACGCCTCACGGGGTCGTCGCGATACACCCCTTGCCATGATGGTGGATGCATCGCCCGGGCTTGTCAAGGACAACGGCGGCCTGATCCGGATCAAGCCGCCGTTTGTCATTTATGTAAGCATCTACGAACAGATGTCGCTCAGTGATTATCCCTGGGGACACCTCTGGTGTGCGCGACATCCTGGTATTTCACCGCCGGCTTCAGCACCATTCCCTCTGAAAACTGCGCAACCATGCCGCGCTGGATCTCCTGCCAGGGCGTCTGGTGCTTGGGATAGTCATATCCGCCATTGTTCTGCAGTTCGGCACGCCGCCGGGTGATCTCGTCGTCGGTGACGAGGATGTCGGCCGTGCCTTTGCGCAGGTCGATGCGGACACGGTCGCCCGTCTTGAGCAGCGCCAACCCGCCGCCGATCGCGGCTTCCGGCGAGGCGTTGAGGATCGAAGGCGAACCCGACGTGCCGGACTGGCGGCCGTCACCGATGCAGGCGAGCGCATGGATGCCCTTCTTGATCAGATAGGCCGGCGGCTGCATGTTGACGACCTCGGCGCCGCCGGGATAGCCGATCGGGCCGGCGCCACGCATGAACAGGATCGTGTGTTCATCGATGCCTTGCGCCGGATCGTCGATGCGGGCGTGGTAGTCCTCGGGCCCGTCGAAGACCATGGCGTTGCCTTCGAAAGCCTCGGGATCCTTCGGATTGGAGAGATAGCGCTCGCGGAATTCGGGCGAGATGCCGCTGGTCTTCATGATCGCGGAATCGAACAGATTGCCCTTGAGGTTGATGAAGCCGGCATTGGCCTTCAGCGGCGCGGCAACGGAGCGGATGACGTCGGTGTTCTCGTTGGCGACACCCTCGCTATTCTCACCGATAGACTTGCCGTTGACCGTGCGCGCACCGGGATGCGGCAACAGCCCGCCCTTCATCAGTTCGGCGATGACCGCCGGCACGCCGCCGGCATGATGGTAGTCCTCGCCCAGATATTCGCCCGTCGGCTGCAAATTGACCAGCAGCGGAACGTTGAGGCCGACCGTCTGCCAGTCGTCATTGTCGAGCTTGACGCCGAGATGGCGGGCGATGGCGTTGAGATGGATAGGCGCGTTGGTCGAGCCGCCAATTGCCGAATTGACGACAATGGCGTTCTCGAAAGCCTCTCTCGTCATGATGTCGGACGGCTTGAGGTCTTCATGCACCATGTCGACGATACGTTTGCCGGTCTCGTAGGCGATCTGGCCGCGCTCGCGGTAAGGTGCGGGGATGGCGGCAGAGCCCGGCAATTGCATGCCAAGCGCCTCGGCCAGCGAGTTCATCGTCGTGGCGGTGCCCATGGTGTTGCAGTAGCCGGTGGACGGCGCCGAAGAGGCGACGATGTCCATGAACTCGTCATAGTCGATCTCGCCTGCCGACAGGCGCTGGCGCGATTCCCAGACGATGGTGCCGGAGCCGGTGCGCTTGCCCTTGTGCCAGCCATTGAGCATCGGGCCGACCGACAGCGCGATCGCCGGGATGTTGACGGTGGCTGCCGCCATCAGCAGGGCCGGCGTTGTCTTGTCGCAGCCGATGGTGAGCACGACGCCATCGAGTGGATAGCCGTATAGCACCTCGACCAGGCCGAGATAGGCAAGGTTGCGGTCAAGAGCGGCGGTCGGGCGCTTGCCGGTCTCCTGGATCGGATGGCACGGGAATTCGAACGGAATGCCGCCCATCGAGACGATGCCTTCACGTACGCGCTTGGCTAGCTCGATGTGATGCCGGTTGCAGGGCGAGAGATCCGAACCGGTCTGGGCGATGCCAATCAGCGGCTTGCCGGACATCAGTTCGGCCCGCGTCAGGCCGTAATTCAGGTAGCGCTCCAGGTAGAGCGCCGTCATGCCCGGATTGTCGGGATTGTCGAACCACTCCTGCGAGCGAAATTTTTTCTTCCTGGTGGGGGCGCCTGCCATCGTGGTCTCCGTATTTGTAAGACAAATCGATATGGCAACGCGCGGGAGCAGGCAAGAGGGCGCAGGGTCGCATCCGGACTTTGGTGCGATAGACATGCATGCAGCCGTGCGTTACGGCTTCGATCAATCGTGTCAGGGAGGTTTTCATGGCTTTGGTGATCGAAGGCGAGGAGCGCATTGCCGCGCCCTTGCAAAAGGTGTGGGAAGCGCTGAACGATCCCGAGGTCTTGAAGGCGACGATTCCCGGCTGCCAGAGCCTGGAGATGAAGTCGCCGACCGAGATGGCGGCGACCGTGGTGGTGAAGATCGGGCCGATCAAGGCGACGTTCAACGGCGAGGTGACGCTCAAGAATCTCAAGCCGCCGCACTCCTACACCATCCAGGGCGAAGGCAAGGGGGGCATCGCCGGCTTCGCCAAGGGCGGCGCCGACGTGACGCTGACAGAGGATGGACCGGATACCACGGTGCTGAAATACGCGGCCAAGGCCGATGTCGGCGGCAAGATCGCGCAGCTCGGCAGCCGGCTGATCGAATCGACCTCGAAGAAACTGGCCGGACAGTTTTTTTCAAGCTTCGGCGAGAAGGTTGGCGCGGCTTAGGTTACGTCCTAGCTCGAACGACGCCTGGCTTCTCTGGGGGCCAACGCTGCCCCTCATCCGCCTGCCGGCACCTTCTCCCCGTATAGTGACGGGGAGAAGGGAACTGGYCGCAACGTCCGCACCCTTCCTCCCACGCTGGTGATTGGAGAAATCATCAAGGACGGTGTCTTTTTCTCCCCGTCACTATACGGGAGAAATGTCCGGCAGGACAATGAGGGCGGCGCCTGCCGAACGAAAAACTACTCGAACACGATGTTCGGCACCGCATCGGCGGCCGCGCCACGCTCTTCATTGATCCGGTCCCAAACCTTCGAAGCGATATCCCGGTAGATCCTTGCCTCGGCGCCGTCGGGCTTCGAGACAACCACCGGCGTTCCGGCATCCGAGCTTTCGCGAATGCCCATCTCGAGCGGCACCTCGCCAAGGAAGGTGACGCCCAGACGCTCGGCTTCGCGGCGCGCGCCGCCATGGCCGAAGATGTCGTAGCGTTTGCCGGTATCGGGAGCGATGAAATAGCTCATGTTCTCGACGATGCCGAGCAGCGGCACGTCGACCTTCTTGAACATGTTGAGGCCCTTGCGTGCATCGATCAGCGCCAGATCCTGCGGCGTCGAGACGATGACGGCGCCGGCTAATGGGACTTGCTGGGCCATGGTCAGTTGTGCGTCGCCGGTGCCTGGCGGCATGTCGACGACGAGCACGTCGAGCCGGCCCCATTCGACCTCGCGCAGCATCTGCGTCAGCGCCGACATCACCATCGGACCGCGCCAGATCATCGGTGTCTCCTCATCGACGAGGAAGCCCATCGACATCACTTTAAGCCCATAATTCTCCATCGGTTTCAGGATCTTGCCGTCGACGGTCTGCGGCCGGCCGTGGATGTTGAGCAGGCGCGGCATGGACGGGCCATAGATGTCGGCGTCGAGCACGCCGACGCGCAAACCATTGGCGGCGAGGCCAAGAGCGATGTTGACGGCCGTGGTCGACTTGCCGACACCACCCTTGCCGGAAGCGACGGCGATGATCGCTTCGATGCCAGGCACGCCACGCCTGCCCTGGCTGTGCGAAGGCGGAGCGTGCGGAGCGGCACGCGGCGCGGTGGGAGCCGGCGGCGCTGGCCTGGGTGCAGGGCGCGATGGAACCGGCGCTTCCATGCCGCCGCCTTTCTTTTCCGCCGTCAGTGCAACGACGGCACCGGCAACGCCGGGAATAGCCTTGACGACGCGCTCGGCAGCAGCCCGCAGCGGTTCCATCTCCTGGGCGCGAGCGGCGGGAACGGTGATCGAGAAGAAGACCTTGGAATCGGCGATGAAAATCTCGGAAACCATGCCAAGGTCAACGATGTTGCTGGTGAAATCCGGGCCATTGACCGTCTTCAGGCGCTCGGTGACGATTTCCTTGGTGACGGACATCAGTTCTTCCTTATGCAAGCTTTGGCCTGAGATAGTGCAGTTTCCGGACAGAACCAAGCCGTGGAGCAATAGCTGCCTTGGTGTGCCCGCAAAAACGACGGGCGGTGTCGGAGCAGCCGGCATTTTGCGAACCGGCGGTCGCCAAACGGCCCTCCTGATCTATTTCAAGGATCGACATCAGCAATCAATCGAGATGAGCAATCAGGGAAGGAGCCGATCATGCTCGCAAACAGCAACGCAACGGCCAATGTGGCGGTGAAAGACCTGGCCAGGGCAAAGGCCTTTTATGAAGGGACGCTGGGCCTCAAGCAGGTGGATGATATGGGTGGCGAACTGATCGTCTACAAAAGCGGCGACACGCTTATCAATGTCTATCATTCGCAGTTCGCAGGCACCAACAAGGCAACGGCGGTGACCTGGACGGTCGGCGACGAGATCGGGACCATCGTCAAGTCGTTGAGGTCGAAGGGTGTCGCATTCGAGCACTATGAGATGCCCGGCCTGACGCTTGAGGGCGACGTGCATGTCGGCTACGGCATGAAGGTCGCATGGTTCAAGGATCCCGACGGCAACATCCTGAACCTCGTCGACAAATAGGCTATTGCGCATTTTTCGGAGAGGCGGCGGGCGCATGATTCGGAACAGGCACTCCTGGTTCGCTTTAACCCGTTTGTTCTGCTGCATTTATGCGGACGCCAAAATGCTCTAGCTTCCGTCCATGATCGACAAGCTGGAATTCTTCATCGCACTGGCCAGGGAAGAGCATTTCGGCCGGGCGGCGGAAGTGTGCGGGGTTACCCAGCCGACGCTGTCGGCCGGCATCAAGCAGCTCGAGGGCCAGCTCGGCGTGATGCTGGTGCTGCGCGGCTCGCGCTTCCAGGGGCTGACGCCCGAAGGCAAGCAGGTATTGGTCTGGGCGCGTCGCATCGTCGGCGACACCCGCACCATGAGAGAAGAGATGCGGGCGGCGCGCCACGGCCTGTCTGGTCGCATCCGCATTGCCGCAATTCCGACCGCCCTGGCCATGGTGGCGCGGCTGACGACCCCCTTTCGGGCAAAACATCCCGGCGTGACCTTTTCGGTGCTGTCGCGGACCTCGATCGAAGTGCTGTCGCTGCTCGGCAATTTCGACATCGATGCCGGCATCACCTATCTCGACAACGAGCCGCTGGGGCGCGTCTCCAGCGTGCCGCTCTATGACGAGCGCTATCAACTGATCACCGCGGTGGGGAATCCCTATTCCGACCGCGACAAAGTGACATGGGCGGAGCTTAGCAGCCTGCCGCTCTGCCTGCTGACGCCGGACATGCAGAACCGCCGCATCATCGACCAGCACCTGGCCGAGGCCGGGGTGCAGGTGCGGCCGACACTCGAATCCAATTCGATGATCGTACTGTTTTCGCACATCCGCACCGGCAAATGGTCATCGATCATGCCGCTCAACCTGGCGGAAACATTCGGCTTTTCCGAACCGATCCGGGCCATTCCGATCGTCGAGCCGGACGCCAGCCACACGGTCGGCCTGGTGGCTGCGCCGCGCGAGCCGCACACGCCACTGGTCTCGGCGCTGCTGGACGAGGCGATGGCGCTGGCGGACGATTTCCACGCCCGCCGCTAGGCTAGACAGTAGCGGCTGACCAAGCTCGATAGAAGATTTCTATCGAGCAACGAAACAGCTTTATTGATTCCGAGGGTTTCCTCTGATTTTGTAAAGACTTAGCGATAAAAGCTATCGACCAGGGAGGGCGCTGCATGCCAATGCAGCCTGCAAGTACCGAGATCACATCGCGCACGACCGCGATCATCCAGGAGCTGAAAGGCCTCGAAGGCCCGCTGCTGCCGATCCTGCACGGCATCCAGGAAGAGTTCGGCCATGTGCCGCAGGATGCGCTGCCAGTTATCGCCGAGGCGCTGAACATCTCCAGGGCCGAGGTGCATGGCGTTGTCACCTTCTATCACGATTACCGCAGCCATCCGGCCGGCCGGCATGTGCTGAAGGTCTGCCAGGCAGAATCCTGCCAGTCGATGGGTTCCGACGCCATCGCCGCCAAACTGAAGCAGTTGCTGGGCATAGGCTTCCACGAGACGACCCGCGACGGTTCGGTGACGCTGGAGCCGGTCTATTGTCTCGGCCTGTGCGCCTGTTCGCCCGCCGCCATGCTCGATGGCGAAGTGATCGGGCGGCTCGATGACGAAAAGCTCGACGAGATCGTTGCCGAGGTGCGCTCATGATCCCGCGTATCTACATTCCCGCCGATTCCGGTGCACTGGCGCTTGGCGCCGAAAAGGTCGCCAAGGCGATCGCCAGTGAACTGGCGGAGCGCGGCATCGAGGCCAAGATCGTGCGCAACGGCTCGCGCGGCGCTTATTTCCTCGAACCGATGGTCGAAGTTGCGACCGCCAATGGCCGCGTCGCCTATGGGCCGGTCAAGCCATCCGACGTCAAAAGCCTGTTCGACAGCGGCTTCCTCACTGGCGGCCCTCACAAGCGCTGGCTGGGCGCTCCGGACAAAATCCCCTTCCTGGCCAAGCAGACACGGCTGACCTTCGCGCGTTGCGGCGTCATCGATCCGCTGTCACTCGAATCCTACAAGAAGCATGGCGGCTTGAATGGGCTGACGAACGCGTTGGCATTGACGCCCGCCGCCATTGTCGCCCAAGTCACCGAATCCGGACTGCGCGGGCGCGGCGGCGCGGGCTTCCCGACCGGCATCAAGTGGAAGACGGTGCTCGATACCGCTGGCGACCGCAAATACATCGTCTGCAATGCCGACGAAGGCGACTCGGGCACCTTCGCCGACCGTATGATCATGGAGGGTGACCCCTTCGTGCTGATCGAAGGCATGACGATCGCCGGAATCGCCACGGGTGCGACCCAAGGCTTTGTCTATGTCCGCTCGGAGTATCCGCATGCGGTGGCGATGATGAACAAAGCCGTCGAGGTTGCCCGCAAGGCCGGAGTGCTTGGCGCGAGTGTGCTGGGTTCACCCTACGCTTTCGACATGGAGATCAGGGTCGGCGCAGGCGCCTATGTCTGCGGCGAGGAGACGGCGCTGCTTGACTCGCTCGAAGGCAAGCGCGGCATGGTCCGCGCAAAGCCGCCGCTGCCGGCGCATAAGGGGCTGTTCGGCAAGCCGACGGTGATCAACAACGTCATCTCGCTGGCCTCGGTGCCCGTCATCATGGACAAGGGTGCGGCCTTCTACAAGGATTTCGGCATGGGCCGCTCGCGCGGCACGATCCCGATCCAGATCGCCGGCAACATCAGGTATGGCGGCCTGTTCGAAGCGGCCTTCGGCATGACGCTGGGCGAGATCGTCGACGACATCGGCGGCGGCACGACGACGGGACGCCCGGTCAAGGCGGTGCAGGTCGGCGGACCGCTCGGCGCCTATTTCCCGCGCGCCCTGTTCGACACGCCGTTCGATTATGAAGCCTTCGCGGCCAAGGACGGGCTGATCGGCCATGCCGGCATCGTGGTGTTCGACGACACTGCCGACATGCTGAAACAGGCACGCTTCGCCATGGAGTTCTGCGCCATCGAAAGTTGCGGCAAGTGCACGCCCTGCCGCATCGGCTCGACGCGCGGTGTCGAGACCATCGACAAGCTCGCGGCGGGCATCGAGCCGGAGAAGAACCTCGCTCTGGTCACCGACCTCTGCAACACGATGAAATTCGGCTCGCTGTGTGCGCTGGGTGGCTTCACGCCTTACCCGGTCATGAGTTCGATCACCCATTTCCCCGACGACTTCAAGCCTGCGCCCGTGCGCGTGGCTGCTGAATAGGAGCTGGCAGATGAACATCAAGGCCGACTTCCCATCACTCGTCGAAGAGATCGACTACGGAACTCCGCAATCGAAGGCGCAGAAGCAGGTCACGCTGAGCGTGGACGGCCGCAGCATCACCGTGCCGGAAGGCACCTCGATCATGCGTGCCGCGATGGAAGGCGGGGTCGAGATCCCGAAGCTTTGCGCCACCGACATGCTGGACTCCTTCGGTTCATGTCGTGTCTGCCTTGTCGAGATCGAAGGGCGCGGCGGCACGCCAGCGTCCTGCACGACACCTGTCGGCGAAGGCATGGTGGTGCATACGCAGTCCGGGCGGCTTGACGCCATTCGCCGCGGCGTCATGGAGCTTTACGTCTCCGACCATCCGACCGGCTGGAACGAGACGGCCGGAACCGGAGCCAGCGAGTTCGATGCGGTGGCGAAGTCGATCGGCTTGACCGAGAACCGCTACGGCATCGAGGGCCGCAACCACGTCAAGCAGGAAAACGGCGTGGCGCCCGGCCATGGCTCGCTGACGGTCGATTACATCGCACGCGACGAATCCAACCCCTATTTCACCTATGATCCCACGCAATGCATCGTCTGCTCGCGCTGCGTGAGGGCCTGCGAAGAGGTGCAGGGCACCTTCGCGCTGACTATCGAAGGACGTGGTTTCGAATCCCGGGTTTCGGCGGGAATGCACGAGGCGTTCATCGATTCGGAATGCGTGTCCTGCGGTGCCTGCGTGCAGGCCTGTCCGACCGATGCGCTGCGCGAAAAAACAGTCCTTGCCAAAGGCCTGCCGGAGCGCTCGGCCGTCACCACCTGCGCCTATTGCGGCGTTGGCTGCTCGTTCAAGGCCGAAGTGAAGGATGACGAGGTCATCCGCATGATGCCCTACAAGGAGGGCAAGGCGAACCACGGTCATTCCTGTGTGAAGGGCCGTTTCGCTTATGGCTACGCCACCCACAAGGACCGCATCCTGTCGCCGATGATCCGCGAAAAGGTCACCGACCCCTGGCGCGAGGTGACCTGGGAAGAGGCTATTTCCCACACGGCCAAGGAATTCCGCCGTATCCAGTATCAGTACGGCCGCACCGCGATTGGCGGCATCACCTCGTCGCGCTGCACCAACGAGGAAACCTACCTCGTCCAGAAGATGGTGCGGCAGGGCTTCCGCAACAACAATGTCGACACCTGCGCGCGCGTCTGCCACTCGCCGACGGGCTACGGGCTCGGCCAGACCTATGGCACCTCGGCCGGCACGCAGGATTTCGACTCCGTCGACTACACAGACGTTGCCGTCATTATCGGTGCCAATCCCGTTTCGGCCCACCCGGTGTTCGCCTCGCGGCTGAAGAAGCGGCTGCGTCAGGGCGCCAAGCTGATCGTGCTCGATCCCCGTCGCACCGAGATGGTCAAGTCGACACATGTTGAAGCGGATTATCACCTGCCGCTGAAGCCCGGCACCAATGTGGCGGTGTTGACGGCGCTGGCGCATGTGATCGTCACCGAGGGTCTTTTCAACGAGGCCTTCATTCGCGAACGTTGCGACTGGGCGGAGTTCCAGGATTGGGCATCGTTCGTCGCCTTGCCGGAAAACAGCCCTGAAACCGTCGGCAAACTGTCCGGCGTCGACCCGGAGTTGATCCGCGGCGCGGCGCGTCTCTATGCTACCGGGGGCAACGGCGCGATCTATTACGGCCTCGGGGTGACGGAACACAGCCAGGGCTCAACCACGGTGATGGCGATCGCCAACCTCGCCATGGCCACCGGCAATATCGGCCGGCCGGGCGTCGGCGTGAACCCGCTGCGTGGCCAGAACAATGTGCAGGGCTCCTGCGACATGGGCTCGTTCCCGCACGAACTGCCGGGCTACCGTCATATCTCCGGCGAAGCCGTGCGCGACATCTATGAAAGCCTGTGGGGCGTGAAGCTGGACGACGAACCCGGCCTGCGCATCCCCAACATGCTGGACGCCGCCGTCGACGGCAGCTTCAAAGGGATCTACATCCAGGGCGAAGACATTCTGCAGTCCGATCCCGACACCAAGCATGTCGCCGCCGGTCTGGCTGCCATGGAATGCGTCGTCGTGCATGACCTCTTCCTCAACGAGACGGCGAACTACGCGCATGTCTTCCTGCCGGGCTCGACCTTCCTCGAGAAGGACGGCACCTTCACCAATGCCGAGCGTCGCATCAACATGGTGCGCAAGGTTCTGGAGCCGAAGGCGCGCTACGCCGATTGGGAGGCGACGCAGGAGCTTGCCCGGGCGATCGGGCTGGATTGGAACTACCGGCATCCCTCCGAGATCATGGACGAGATCGCCCAGACGACGCCGAGCTTCGCCGGCGTCTCCTTCGAGTTGCTCGACCGTGTCGGATCCGTGCAATGGCCCTGCAACGAGAAGGCACCGCTCGGCACCCCGATCATGCATATCGATGGTTTCGTGCGCGGCAAGGGCAAGTTCATCCGCACCGAATATGTGGCAACGGACGAAAGGACCGGCCCGCGCTTCCCGCTGCTGCTGACCACCGGCCGCATCCTGTCGCAGTACAATGTCGGCGCGCAGACCAGGCGCACCGACAACATCATGTGGCACAGCGAGGACCGGCTGGAGATCCACCCGCACGATGCGGAGAATCGCGGACTGCGCGACGGCGACTGGGTCCGGCTGACCAGCCGCTCAGGCGAGACCACGTTGCGCGCGCTGATCACCGACCGGGTGTCGCCCGGCGTGGTCTACACGACCTTCCATCATCCGGACACGCAGGCCAACGTCATCACCACCGACTTCTCCGACTGGGCGACCAACTGCCCGGAATACAAGGTGACGGCGGTGCAGGTCGGCGCCTCCAACGGCCCGTCGGAATGGCAGCGCGACTATGACGAACAGGCCAAGCAGAGCCGGCGCATCGCCTCGTTGCAAGCGGCGGAGTAGTCTTGAGCGAGCGCCGCAAAGCCACGACGCAGGTCTCGCGGCTGGCGCGTCGCGCGAGCGGGACGACGGCTGCCAACCGGATGGTGCCTGAAGAGACGCCGGTGGCGTTCTCGTTTGCCGGCACCACCCATGCGGTGATGATGGCAAGCCCGGCCGATTTCGAGGATTTCGCGCTTGGCTTCTCGCTGACCGAAGGCATCATCGCCAAGCCTGACGAGATCGAAGCCATCGAGGTCGAGGATCATGGCGCCGGCATCGATATCCAGATCCGGTTGAAGGACAGCGCCAATACGCGTTTCGAAGCGCGGCGCAGACGACTGGCTGGCCCGGTTGGTTGTGGCCTGTGCGGTATCGAATCGATCGAGGAAGCGATGCGTTCGGTCGACGCGGTCGGTTCGTCGACGCTTACATTTGATGCCGACGATATCGTCCGCTCGGTCAAGCTTTTGTCGAAAGTGCAGCCGCTGCACACGGAGACCGGAGCCGTGCACGCCGCCGGCTTCTATATGCCGGACAAGGGCATCGTCATGGCGCGTGAGGATGTCGGCCGCCACAATGCGCTCGACAAACTCGCAGGTGCGTTGGCGAAAGCCGGCATCGACGGCTCAACGGGCGCTGTGGTGGTGACGTCGCGCGTTTCGGTCGAAATGGTGCAGAAGACGGCGGCTATCGGCGCCGCAATCATCATCGCCGTTTCGGCGCCGACCGCGCTCGCCATCCGCACTGCGGAGGCCGCCGGGATGACACTGGTTGCGCTGGTTCGCGGCGATGATTTCGATATTTTCACCCACCCCGACCGGGCGGTTTGCGGAGTTGCCAAGCATGTCGCATGACGAAGAACACATCATGAGCACCAGCGAGAAGCTGGTGCGCATGGCAAACCAGATCGCCGACTTTTTCCATTCCAAGCCGCGCGAGGAAGGCATTGCCGGCGTCGCCGAGCATATCAACAAGTTCTGGGAGCCGAGGATGCGGCGGCAGTTGTTCGATTTGCTGGACGGCGGCACCGAGAACTTCAACGAGTTGGTGGTCGCCGCCTCGGCCAAGATCAGGCGACCGATCACGCCGGCTGAGGCTGACCTCCGACTCGGGCTCGAGGCCTCCCCGACCGACGTCGCCGCTTCGCAAAAATAGCGCCGAGGCACCGCGCCTATGTTTTCCATCGCTAAAGTTTGAACTGCCGCGATCAGGCTGTT
Organism: Mesorhizobium sp. P2_D1; assembly: GCF_056404455.1. Classification (NCBI taxonomy): domain Bacteria; kingdom Pseudomonadati; phylum Pseudomonadota; class Alphaproteobacteria; order Hyphomicrobiales; family Phyllobacteriaceae; genus Mesorhizobium; species Mesorhizobium sp. P2_D1. The sequence goes on along the minus strand of NZ_JBFUDZ010000003.1, from coordinate 17,787 downwards.
CTGCTATGGTTTGACGACCAGAAATCGTCAGGCCGGGGCGGAACCTCGTGAGGCCGATCGAGACCCGATATGCCCGTAGCGGCGATGTGCGGATCGCCTATCAGGTGGTCGGGCAGGGATCGTTCGATCTCGTCTTCGTGCCCGGCTTCATTTCCAATCTCGAGCTGCACTGGGAAGACGAAGGCTACAGCCGGCTGCTGAAGCGGCTTTCGGCATTCTCGCGGCTGATCCTGTTCGACAAGCGCGGCACGGGACTGTCCGACCGCGTCGACGCGCACCACCTGCCCAACCTCGAAACGCGCATGGACGATGTGCGTGCCGTGATGGACGCGACCGGCAGCGGCCGGGCCGCACTGCTTGGCGCCTCGGAAGGCGCGCCAATGGCGATGCTGTTCGCCGCCACCTATCCGGAGAGGACGCGGGCGCTGGCGCTCTATGGCGGCTATGCGCATTTCCACAAATGGGTGATGCCGCCGGAACGCCTCGAGGCCTTCATCGAGACGGCTGAAACGTCATGGGGCACGGGTGCCACCTTGCCCAGCTTCGCGCCGGGCCGGATCGACGACCCGCATTTCACCCAATGGTGGGCGCGCTTCGAGCGGTTGTCGGCAAGCCCGACCTCAGCGGGCGCACTGGCGCGCATGAACGCCGGGATCGACGTGCGCGGCGCGCTGGYGGCAATCCGCGCGCCAACGCTGCTGATCCATCGCCGCAACGATGTGCGGGTCGATCCTGACGCCAGCCGCTTCCTGGCCAAGACCATCCCGAATGCGCGGCTGGCGGAAATCCCCGGGCGCGACCATCCGATCTGGACCGGCGATGTCGATCGGGTGGCTGACCTGATCGAGGAATTCCTGACCGGCCAGCGCGCCGTGGCGGAAGCGGAGCGCGTGCTGGCGGCGCTTTTGGTGACACGCATCCATGACACGGCGCGGCTCGGCGACCGCATGTGGAGCGAACGCAGCCAGCGCTTCCAGGAAACATGGCGAACCCTTGTCGGACGCCATGGCGGGCGCTGCGTGGAAACGCATGGCGAAGTGATGATTTCACGTTTCGACGGACCGGGGCGCGCCTTGCGATGCGCAGCGGCATTGCGCGACGCAGCGCAGGACATCGGCGTAGCGAGCGCGCAGGGGGCACATGTCGGCGAGGTCGAGTTGCGCGGATCGCCGGAAGGGCTGACAGGTCGCGTGACGATGCAACTCGCTGCTCATGCCGGGCGCGGCGACATCCTGGCATCGCGGCTGGTCGCGGAGCTGGCGGCCGGCTCAGGGCTCCATTTCGCCGATGCCGGCCGCATCAGCATCGATGAACTGGACGAGCCGCTGGCGCTCGTGCTGGCGATGTCCGAACAGCATCTGGAACCGGCCTGCCGCCCCAAGGCCAGGTCGACGGAGCCGGCTTCGCTGACGGCGCGCGAGAGCGAGGTTGTGAGCCTGATTGCCGATGGCAAGAGCAATGCCGCGATCGCCGCCGAGCTCAGGCTGAGCGAGCACACGGTCAAGCGCCACGTCGCCAATATACTGCTCAAGCTGGACCTGCCGTCGCGGGCCGCGGCAGCGGCATTTTCCGCCAGGCACACTGGCCCGGACGGGCCATAGGAGCCATGGCGCTTTCGGGCGAAGCGGCGCGTGGCCTGCAGGCGCTATCAATTCTCTCCATGCGGGCCAGGCGGATGTCGCCGGGAAGGGCCTGCCAAGGGAGGATCAAATGCTGAAGTCAAACCGGACACTCGGATCGCTGGTGATTGCGGCAGGTGTTGGAGCGTTGTTCGCTATCGCCCCCGCAAAGGCCGAGGACGCGTCTGCGACAGCCGCCTACAAGGACATCCAGGCGACGCTCGGCTCGGTCCCGGACATGTTCAAGACGCTGCCGGATGTGGCGGTCGCCGGCGCCTGGGCCGAGATCAAGGGCGTGCAGCTCAACCCGAAGACCGCGCTCGACGGCAAGACCAAGGAACTGCTGGGGCTCGCCGTCGCCGCGCAGATCCCGTGCCAATACTGCATCTATTTCCATACGGAGGCGGCCAAGCTCAACGGCGCCAGCGACGAGGAGATCAAAGAGGCGGTGGCGATGGCCGCGATCGTGCGCCACTGGTCGACGATGCTCAATGGCAGCCAGGTCGATCTCGCGACCTTCAAGAAGCAGACCGACGACGTGTTCGCGGCCGTCAAAGCCAAGTCGCAGTGAGGAAATCCCTGCCCGGCGATAAGCGCCCGGCAGCATCATGATGATCGACCGCCCGATCGCGAAGACGGGCATATGGAGGACAAGAAGATGCTGACCAAGACACAGAGCGTAGACGGCGCGGCGATCAAGAAGGCGATCGAAGGCCGTGATGGAAAGATGCTGTCGAGCTTCTATTCGGACGATGCGCTGGTGCGGGTAATCGACCGCAACAATCCGCCGAGCAAGCCGCGCGAAATCCGCGGGCGCGCGGCGATCAGCACGTTCTGGGACGACATCTGCAGCCGGGCGATGACCCACAAGGTCGATACCACGATCGCCGATGGCGACAGCCTCGCCTTCACCCAGGCCTGCACCTATCCGGACGGCACGAAAGTGTTCGCGGCAGCCATGCTGGAGATGAAGAACGGGCGGATCGCACGGCAGACCGTCGTGCAGGCCTGGGACGAGTGAGCCGTCCATGTTCAGCGCCAGATGGCAGATCGACGCCAAGTTCGGGCACATGCAGACCGTGCTCGAACTGATGAAGAAATGGGAACGCGAGATCGGCTCGCAGGTCGGCCTCGCCGACCTGGAATTCCAGATCATGACCGGATCGATCGGCGCGCGGGAGGCGACGATCGAATCCCACCACAAGGTCGAAAGCCTGGCCCAGCTGGAGGCGTTCTTCGCCAAGATCGGCAAGATCGACGCCCACGCCAAATGGGGCAAGGAGTTGGAGCCCTATGTCGTATCGGGCACCAGCCTGTGGAATATCTATCGCATCGTGGAGTAGTGGCCGGTGCCCTTCTCCCCGGCAACGGGGAGAAGGGCAGGCGGCGACTACATCAAGCCAAGCTGCTTGTAGAAGCCTAGCGCATCGTAATAGTCGCTCTGGGTAGCGATCTTGCCGTCCTTGATCGAGAACATCGAGGCGCCGGTGAAAGAGAACTTCTTGCCTGTGGCGGCAGTGCCGTCGGCCCAGGCGCCGGTATTGGTGCCGGCAAATTCCCATTCGAACGAGACGCGGTCGCCCTCTACGACAGGCGCGCCCTTCATCGTCCACACCGCGTCGGGGACCGCTTTCAGGAAATTGTCGATGACGCCGGTCTTGGCGGCTTCCTTGCCCTTGACCGGTTTGCCGACAGAAGCGTCGTAGTAGGTGACGTCGTCGGCGAAGTAGCCGGCCGCCTTGGCCGCGTCATGGGCGTTCCAGGCGGCGACATAGGCTTCGACCACCGATTGCGCGGTGTCGGCGGCAAAGGACGGCGCCGCGACAAAGAGCGCGGCGGCGACAGCTGCGGATGTCAGAAATTTGCGGCGATGCATGGTTCTTTCCTCCCTTGTTGATGGCTTCCTTCAGCGCGCTAGCCGTGAGCAACCATCACATGGCGCACGGCGGTGTAGTCTTCCAGCGCATAGAGCGACATGTCCTTGCCGTAGCCGGATTGCTTCAACCCGCCATGCGGCATCTCGTTGGTCAGCATGAAGTGGGTGTTGATCCAGGTGCAGCCATATTGCAGGCGGGCAGCCGTCGCCATGGCGCGCGAGACATCCTTGGTCCATACCGATGACGCCAGGCCATAGTCACTGTCATTGGCCCAGTTCACCGCCTCGTCGACCTCGGAAAAACGAGTGACCGACACGACCGGGCCGAACACTTCTCGGCGAACGATCTCATCTTCCTGCAGCGCGCCGGCAACGACGGTCGGCTGGTAGTAGAAGCCCGACCCCTCGCCGGGCTTGCCGCCGGTGGTGATCTCGATGTGCTTCAGTTCCGAGGCACGCTCGACGAAGCTCGAGACACGGTCGCGCTGGCGGCGCGAGATCAGCGGGCCGATCTCGTTTTCGGTGTCATCGGGGCGATTGTACTTGATGGTCGAGACAGCCGAGGAAAGATCGGCGACGAGCTTGTCGTAGATCTTCTTGCCGGCATAGATTCGGCAGGCGGCGGTGCAATCCTGGCCGGCATTGTAATAGCCGAAGGCGCGCAGGCCGTTGACCACCGCGCCGAGGTCGGCGTCATCGAAGACGATCACCGGCGCCTTGCCGCCGAGTTCGAGGTGCGTGCGCTTGACCGATTTGGCGGCCGCCTGCAGCACCTTCTTGCCGGTGGCGACATCGCCGGTGATCGAGATCATGTTGACCTTAGGGTGATTGATCAGCGTGTTGCCGACGCTCTCGCCGCGGCCGAGCACGACATTGACGACGCCTTCCGGCAGGATTTCGGCAAGGATTCTTGCCAGCTTCAGTGCCGTCAGCGGGGTCTGCTCCGACGGCTTGAAGACCACGGTATTGCCGCCGGCGATCGCCGGCGCCAGCTTCCAGGCCATCATCATCAGCGGGTAATTCCAGGGTGCGATCGAGGCAACGATGCCGATGGCGTCGCGGCGCACCATCGAGGTGTGGCCGGGCAAATATTCGCCGGCGACCACGCCTGGCATCGAGCGAACGGCGCCGGCAAAGAAGCGGTAGCAATCGACGATCGCCGGAATTTCGTCATTCAGCACGGCGTTGATCGGCTTGCCGCAGTTGAGCGCCTCGAGCGTCGCGAACCCTTGTGCCTCGGCCTCGATACGGTCGGCGATCTTCAGGAGATAGCCGGAGCGCTGCGCCGGCGTTGTGCGCGACCACGAGACGAACGCTTGTTCGGCGGCCGTGACCGCCGCCTCGATCTGCGCCTGGCTGGCTTCGGGAAGGTTGAGGATGGTCGCCCCGGTCTTTGGATTGAGGATCGGCTCCTCGATTTCGGTGCCCTTCTCGAATTTCGAGCCGATCAGCATCTGGGTGTCCATGGACGTCTCTCCCTTACGAATTCGTGGATTTACTTGCCCGAACCGGCGATCTGGTCGCCATCGCGCGTCAGGTAATAGGCGGCGAGGATCGGCAGCAGCGTCACCAGCACGACAACCATCGCGACGACATTGGTGACCGGGCGCTGGCGCGGTCGGATCAGCTCTTCCAGCATCCAGATCGGCAGCGTCTGCTGCTGGCCGGCGGTGAAGGTGGTGACGATGACCTCGTCGAAGGACAGAGCGAAGGCCAGCATTCCACCGGCGAGCAGCGCGGTGGCGATGTTGGGCAGCACAACATGGCGGAAGGTCTGGAAACCGTCGGCGCCGAGATCCATCGACGCTTCGATCATCGAACCCGAGGTGCGGCGGAAACGGGCCACGGCATTGTTGTAGACGACAACGACGCAGAAGGTGGCGTGGCCGAGCACGATCGTCCAGAACGAGAACGGAATGTCGGCCAGAGAAAAGGCCGAGCGCAGCGCGATGCCGGTGATGATGCCGGGCAGCGCGATCGGCAGGATGACCAGCAGCGAGATGGTTTCGCGGCCGAAGAATTTGGTCCGCGACACTGCCGCCGAACAGAGCGTGCCGAGGACCAGCGCGATCGCGGTCGAGATCGCGGCAACCCTGACCGACAGCGATAGTGCCTGCCAGACATCGGGCCGGTTCCAGGTGACGGCGAACCACTGCGTGGTCAGACCGGGCGGCGGCCAGACAAAACTCTTCTCCTCCGTCGTGAAGGCGTAGACGAAGATCAGCAGGATCGGCAGATGCAGGAACAGCAGCCCGCACGCGGCCGCGATCTTCAGGCTGAGCGGAGCCGACTGAGAACCATCAGAGCGCATCGAAGGCCCCCATGCGCTTGGCGCCCCAAAGGTAGAAGCCCATGATGACGATCGGCACGACGGTGAAGGCGGCGGCGAGCGGGATGTTGCCGGCGGTGCCTTGCTGGGAATAGACCGCCTGGCCGATGAACAGGCGCGAGGTGCCGATGATCTGCGGGATGATGTAATCGCCGAGCGTCAGCGAGAAAGTGAAGATCGATCCGGCGACGATGCCCGGCAGCGCCAGCGGGAACAGCACATTGCGAAAGGTCTGTCCCGGCGAAGCCCCCAAATCGGACGAAGCCTCGACCAGATTGCCCGGCACGCGCTCGAGCGCCGCCTGTACCGGCAGGATCATGAACGGCAGCCAGACATAGACGAAGACAATGAAGGTGCCGGTGAACGACACCGACAGCGAATTGCCGCCGACGACCGGCAGCGACAGCCAGGCGTCAATCAGCCATTGCAGATGCAGCTTGCCGAACAGCCAGGTGAGGATGCCTTCCTTGGCCAGGATCAGCTTCCAGGCGTAGATCTTGACCAGATAGCTCGACCATAGCGGCAGCATGATGCCGAGATAGAACAGCGCCTTCCAGCGGCCACGGGCATAGCGCGCCGCGTAGTAGGCGATCGGAAAGGCGATGATCGCCGAGGCCAGCGTGACCAGCGCCGCCATCGTCACCGTGCGCAGGATGATGTCGAGATTGGCCGCCTGGAACAGGTCGCCATACGTCTTCAGAGTGAATTGGCGGTTGATGAGGCCGGAAAACTCGTCGATGGAGAAGAAGCTCTGCGCCAGCAGCGCGAACAGCGAGCCTATATAGACGATGCCGAGCCACAGAACCGGCGGCAGCAGCATGAGGAGCAGCAGAACCTTGGGTCTGCGCCAGAAAAGGTCCGATAGCGCGCCGCGCAAGCCACCGCTGCCCGGCAGGATGGCGGGCGCCGTGGCGCGCGGGATGGCGGCGTCGAGGCTCATACCGGCTCGTCCATCAGGTGCAGGTGCTCGCGGTTGAAGGTGAGCATGACCGCCTCGCCTTCCGCGGGCAGTGCGTTGCCGGCCGGCACGATGGCGTGCAGCTTCAATCCGTCGGCATCGAGCGCGAGTTTTGTCGTGGCGCCGAGATAGTTGGTCGAGACGAGGCGAGCGGAAACGCCTTCGCCACTTGCAGTGCGGCCGACGCGAATGGATTCAGGCCGCAGGCTGCCCCAGCGATGCTGGCCGCAATAGCGCTGGACGAAATCGGGCGGCAGCACGTTGGAGGAACCGACGAAATCGGCGACGAAGCGGGTCTTCGGCCGCTGGTAGATATCCTCCGGCGTGCCGATCTGCATGATCTTGCCGTCATTGAAGACGGCGACGCGGTCGGCCATCGACAGCGCCTCGCCCTGGTCGTGGGTGACGAAGACGAAGGTGATGCCGAGCACTTTCTGCAGCGACTTCAGCTCCTCCTGCATGTTCTCGCGCAGCTTGAGGTCGAGGGCGCCGAGCGGCTCGTCGAGCAGCAGCACCTTGGGCTGGTTGACCAGCGCACGGGCAAGCGCGACGCGCTGGCGCTGGCCGCCGGAAAGCTGGCCGGGGCGGCGGGCGCCATAGCCGGGCAGCCGCACCAGCGACAGCGCCTCTTCAGCCGCCTTGTGCCGTTCCGCCTTGCCGATGCCCTTGACCATGAGGCCATAGGCAACATTGTCGAGCACGCTCAGATGCGGGAACAGCGCGTAATCCTGGAACACGGTGTTGACGTTGCGGCGATAGGGCGGCACGCCCTCGGCGCGTTCGCCGAAGATCGAGATCGAGCCCGAGGTCGGCTGCTCGAAGCCGGCGATGAGGCGCAGGCACGTGGTCTTGCCGGAACCGGACGGCCCGAGCATGGCGAAGAACTCGCCCGGCGCGATATCGAGATCGACCGCATCGACGGCGCGAACGCTGCCGAAATGGCGCGAGGCTTTCTGGAAGGAAACGGCGGTGGTCATGGGTTGTCCTGATCTGTCAGGCTCATCAAAATCAAGCGGCTGCGCTGCCCCTCATCCGCCTGCCGGCACCTTCTCCCCGTATAGTGACGGGGAGAAGAAAGCGCTCCAACGCTGGCGACCCCCTCTCCCGTTCTTCACGAGGAGAGGGTAAGGGTGAGGGCAGCGCCGAGCTCAGCAACGAGGCGAAATCACCTCCCGCCGATGACGCCGATATAGTCCGACACCCAGCGGTAATAGGGCACGCACTGGTCGTTCTCGGTGGCGCATTTCGACACCGGCGTCTTCCAGAACTTGATCTTGTCGAAATTGTCGTAGCCGTTGGTCTTGCAGCCTTCGTCGGTCAACAGCTCGTTGCCCTTGCAGGCTGCAGGCACCACCGGCAGCGAACCGAACCAGGCCGAGACATCGCCCTGCACTTTCGGCGACAAGGAATGTTCCATCCACATATAGGCGCAGTTCGGATTGGCGGAGTCGGCCTCCATCATGGTGGTGTCGGCCCAACCGGTGACGCCTTCTTCCGGCACGGTCGACGCGACCGGTTTCTTGGCGGCGACCAGCGCATTGACCTGATACGGCCACGAGCCGGAAGCAACGACGCCTTCGTTCTGGAAATCGTCGACCTGGATGGCGGCGTCATGCCAGTAGCGGCCGACCAGCGTGCGCTGGACGCGCAGCAGTTCGAGCGCCGCCTTGTACTGGTCCTCGTTCAGCTCGTAGGGATCCTTGATGCCGAGTTCCGGCTTGTGGAACATCAGATAGTTGGCGGCGTCGGCGATATGGATCGGCCCGTCATAGGCCTGGACGCGGCCCTTGTTGGACTTGCCGTCCGGCAGCTTCATTTCCTCGAAGACGATGTTCCAGCTCTTGGGCGCTTCCTTGAACACCTCGGTGTTGTACATCAGGACGTTCGGACCCCACTGGTAGGGAACGCCGTAGTGGACGCCGCCGACGGTGAACCAAGGGGCGTCCTTCAGGCGTTCGTCGACAGTCTTCCAGCTCGGAATGAGATCGGTGTTGATCGGCTGCACGCGCTTGCCGGCAACGAGGCGCAGCGATGCATCGCCCGATGCGGTGACGAGGTCGAAGCCGCCCTCGTTCATCAGCGAGACCATCTCGTCGGAGGTGTTGGCGGTCTTGACGTTGACCTTGCAGCCGGTCTCCTTCTCGAAGGAGGTCACCCAGTCATAACCCTTGTCGGTTTCGCCGCGTTCGATGTAGCCCGGCCAGGCAACAATGTTGACCTGACCTTCGCCCTTGCCAATTTCCTTGACCTGGGCGACGGCCTGACCGGAGAAGGTCAGCGCGACCGTCAAAGCAGTGCATGACTTCAGGAATGAATTCATCATCGATCTCCCATTTTGGCGCCTGACCCCGAAAGCCGGTTTCGGTCTTCGCTAGGGGTCACGCGCGGACTGAAAAACTGTCAGTTCGTGCGTTGGACTTGATGTCGCTCTGGTGGCGACTTTGGTCCCTGGACCGAAAGTGCTTTGAAAATTCCGGTTTCGCAAATTCATTTATCAGAAAGGCGATATCGGTTTTTCCGATAGATCGATGCCCCTTCAAGCCAGCGCCGTCACCAGCCAGCAGGCGGCGTTGAAGCGAGCCTCACCATCCTCCACGAATGGCGCGAACGCAGCAGGCAACACCGCAGTGATTTTTTCGGCCGTTGCCCGGTCAACCTCACGTAACGCGGCGCCGACCGGCCCTAATCGGGTGACAAACCTTATCAGATCATCTTCGGCGATCCGACACGGGACATCCACCTGTTCGACTTCGATTGACGACCAGCCGCTCGTTTCAAGAATCCGCTTCACCTTGGCGGCGTTGGCAAAGGCAAACTGCCCCGGCGCATCGGGGTCCGGCGCGGGTGCGGGCGGCAGGAAAGGCGCAGCCGCTCGCGCGGCGGTCGTCATGAAATCATTCTCGGCCGGACCGCGCCAGGCAACAAAGGCGAGTTTGCTGCCGCGGCTTGCGGCCTGTCTTATGTTGGCGAACGCGGCCACGGGATCATCGAAGAACATGACACCAAAGCGCGAGACAACAGCGTCGAATTTCCCGGCTTCGAACGCATACGTCTGGGCATCGCCCACTTCAAAACTTGCGTTTGCTGCCTTTTCTGCCCCCTTGCGTTTCGTCGCCAAGGCGACAAGCGGCTGCGAGATGTCGAGCCCAACACAATTTCCGTCGTTGCCCACGCGGCGCGCCATCGCCAGAGTCGTGGCGCCGGCGCCGCAGCCGATGTCCAGGACATTGCCCCCTTCCCTGGGATAGCCGGCATCGACTACCAGCCGCTCGAACGGCGCCATTACCTGGTCGAGGATCGGTTGCATCTCAACCCAGGCCTTTCCGCTGGCGTCGTTCCAGAGCGCGGCTTGCCGTGTGTTGGGCTGCGCGGATTGCGGCATAACGGACCTCGCTTTTCTGTTGCTCTCACTGATCGTCGCGAGCACTCTACGAGTTCAAGCCGACTTGAGGTCAAGCATGAAAGATATGGACATTGCCGAAGTGTCGCGCCGCACCGGCGTGCCCGCCTCGACGCTTCGCTATTATGAGGAGAAAGGCCTCATCGCTTCAATCGGCCGTCGCGGCCTGCGCCGCTTGTTCGACCCGGCCGTCCTGGAACGGCTCGCTTTGATCACGCTTGGACGCGCCGGTGGATTCGCACTGGACGAGATTTCCGCGATGCTGAGGCCCGACGGCCTGCCGAAAATGGATCGAGGGCGCCTGGATGCCAAGGCGGACGAACTGGACCGCACCATCCAGCGCCTGACCGCGATCCGAGAGGCTTTGCGTCACGCCGCCCGATGTCCGGCCGCCCGGCCGATGGAGTGTCCGACGTTCCGCCGCGCCGTCAGGCTTGCCGGCGCTGGCCGCTTCGAGGTTGCTCCGATCGGGTCGTTCAAGGCGGAGGCGGTTTCCGTCACAAGGCGCAAGCGCGAGACTGGAGACGTCAGGCTGGAGTAGGCCACTAGCGGCGGACCGTGCGCTGCGACTGGGCGAGGCCTATAAAATCGCGCGCCGCCTGCGGCAGGCCCGACCCGCGGCGCCACACCATGCCGACCTGGACCACCGGCAAGGAGCCGGAAATATCGCGCGATTCGATGCGGTCGCCTTCCAGCGACCAGGGCCGGTAGACGAGGTCGGGCAGCAGCGCCACGCCGGCGCCGGTGGCAACGAGACTGCGCACGGCTTCCACGGAACGGGTGCGAAAGGCGACATGCGGCTTGGCGCCGATCGCCGTCAGCAGCTTGCCGGTGTTCTCCTCGATCTCGTCGACGGTCAGCATGATCAGCGGCTCGAAGGCGATGTCGCCAATGCTGATGATGTCGGCGCCGGCGAGCGGGTGGCCGAGCGGCAGCCAGAGGCGATAGGCCGAGACCTCGAGGATTTCCGACTGCAGTGCCGTGCGGTCGCGCAGGTTGGAGGTGACCATGACGGCAATGTCGAGCTTGCCGCCGATCAAGAGATGTTCGAGATAGTCGCCATTGTCCTCGATGGCCGAGACCTCGACGCCGGGATAGGCGCGGCGGTAGCGGGCCAGAAGATCCGACAGCACGTAGCCGGCGACCATCGAGGTGACGCCGAGCTGCAGCCGGCCGCCTGCTGCTGCCTGTTCGCCGGAGAAGGAGCGGCGTGCATCCGAAACGTCGGCAAGGATTTTCGTTGCATGGCGCAAGAACTGGTGGCCCTTGTGGGTGATGTTCAGGCCGCGCGGATGGCGTTCGAACAGTTCGACCCCGAGATCGCTTTCGAGTTCCTTGATCGCTTCGGTGACCGAGGATTGCGAGATCGACAGGTTCTGCGCGGCACCCGACACCGTGCCTTGCTCGGCGACGGCGATGAAGAACTGCAACTGGCGGATGGTGAAGGCCATGCCGGACTAAACACCGGCGCGCAAGGGAAGGAAAGCCGACGGCAGAGCTTATCCCGTGACTGGTGACTGTGCTGCGAGCTCAGCCTGATACGCCGCCGGCAGCACCGGGCGAGCGGGAGCGCATCTTCGAGCCGTTCTACCGGCTGCAGGATTATGGCGCCGGGCTTGGCCTCAACCTGGTGCAGGAAATCATGCAATTGCATGGCGGGCGCATCGAGATCCTCGACGACAGACCGAGCGGTGCCTGCTTCAGGATGACTTTTCGCGCTCTGACGGCATAGGCATGTCCGCAGGCGACCACCGCGCGTAGCGGCGCGTTTGAGATCCGTATGCGTCCACCAATTGCTCGTGTTCGGCCAGACTCTTGCGGACTCTAGAATCCGGCTGCGTCGCCGGCGATGCTGAGCCGAGCGCCGGCTTGCGAGAGGGCGGCGGCAATGTCGCGCGACGGCGACCGGTCGGTGGCGAGTTCGGAAAACCCGTCGAGGCCGCAAACCTGGACCAGACCCAGGCGGCCGAACTTGGTGTGATCGGTGACGACGAGCGAACGCTGGCCGCGCGACAGCACCATGCGGGCGAACTCGGCCTCTTCCAGATCGTAGTCCATGACGCCCATCACTGCATCGACTGCGCCGGTGGAGATGATGGCATGGCTGACCGAGAAACGGCTGACGAAGTCGATGGCCGAGGCCCCGAAGGCAGCGCCTGAATCGCTGCGCAATTCGCCGCCGGCCATGTAGACCTTGTTGCCGTTGACGGTGGCCAGCGTGCGGGCGATGTCCGACGAGTTGGTGACGACGGTCAGCCGCCGGTGGCCGAGCAGCTCACGGGCCAGGAACGAGGTTGTCGTGCCGGTGTCGAGCATGATCGATTCACCGTCGCGGATGGTGGCGGCCACCATGCGGGCAATGATCCGCTTGGCGTCTGCATTCTCGCGCATGCGCCGTTCGAATGGCGCTTCGCCGATCATCGACGGCAGGCCGATGGCGCCATGCATCTTGAGGACGGAGCCGTCGCCGGTGAGCGGTTTGACGTCACGGCGCACGGTCTCGAGTGAAACGCCCAGCCGGTCGGCCAGGCTGGCGATGGTGACGGTCCCCTCTTCCTGCAGCAGCCGCAGGATCTCGCCGTGTCGTTTTGAATGGACCATTTGGGTTTCCCGGACTTAGCCGTTTGCCCGATTCTAAGCTAATTCGAGCGGTTTTAAAGGAACTACCCGCGCTTTCGGGCAAAATACCCGAAAAAAGTCACAACTTTTTGTTGACAGGCAGGCAACCTTGGCGTGAAATTGAGTTATCAAACACGAGTTCGGAGCTGCAACGGGAGGGTGATGGCAGAGCCGCAACTCATTGACCAGGCAGTTTTGAACGTGTCTGGCGCAAGGAATTTTCAGATCCGCGGGGGCGGATGCCGGGGTCAAAAACCTGGCCAAGGGGCTCGTCGGTGCGGTGCGGGATACCGATCCTGGCGTCTCGCACCGACGAGATTTTTTTGCTTCTCCTCGCTGTCGTTGGGCTGTCCATGGCGCCCTTGCCGACGCTCCGCAAAGTCGACGCTCAGCAAACCAGGGATGATTCCGTGATTGCAGAAGACCGCATCCGCGCCCTGCCCTGCTGGACCRGCAACATCGAGATCGCGCCGTTGCCGGGCGGCCTGAGCAACGCCAATTATGTGGTCGAGGACGGGGCCGGAAAGCACGTCGTGCGCTTCGGCAGGGACTATCCGTTCCATCATGTCTTTCGCGAGCGTGAGGTGATGACCGCGCGTGCGGCACATGCCGCCGGTTTCGCGCCAGCCGTCCTCCATGCCGAACCGGGCATCCTGGTGACGGAATACCTTGGTGCGAAAACCTATCTTGCACAGGACGTGCGCGCCAATCTTGGTCGTGTCGCAGCCCTGATGCGCGGTTTCCACCGGGAGATGCCCAATCACGTCTCCGGCGCCGGCTTCATGTTCTGGGTGTTCCATGTCATTCGCGACTATGCGCGGACCCTTGAAGAAGGCGGCAGCCGCAAGCGCAGCGAATTGCCGCGCCTGCTGACGCTAGCTGACGAGCTGGAGCGCGCGCAGAAATTGCTGCCGATCGTCTTTGGACACAACGATCTTTTGCCGGCTAATATCCTTGACGACGGCAGCAGGCTATGGCTGATCGACTTCGAGTATGCCGGTTTCAACACGGCGATGTTCGACCTTGCCGGCGTCGCCTCGAATGCCGGCATGAGCGACGAGGAATCCTTCGCCTTCCTGACCGCCTATTTCATGAAGGAACCGGATCAGGCGATCCGCCGCTCGCACGCGGCCATGCAATGCGCTTCGCTGCTGCGCGAGGCGATGTGGAGCATGGTGTCCGAACTCTACCTCGACGCGCCCGGCATCGACTACGTCGCCTACACCGAGGAGAACCTGACGCGGCTCGAAGCCGCGCTCGATAACTACAGAACGAAGTACGGGATACAGAAATCATGACATTGCCCAGCCAGGCCGCGATCGTCGTCATTGGCGGCGGCATCATCGGCTGTTCGACGGCCTATCATCTGGCGCGTGACCACAAGGCGGACGTGGTGCTGCTCGAACAGGGCAAGCTGACATCGGGCTCGACCTGGCATGCCGCGGGCCTTGTCGGGCAATTGCGCTCGTCGGCCTCGATCACCCGCGTGCTCAAATACTCCGTCGACCTCTACAAGGGACTGGAGGCCGAAACCGGCCTTGCTACCGGCTGGAAGATGACCGGCTGCCTGCGGCTGGCCACCAATGCCGACCGCTGGACCGAGTACAAGAGGCTGGCGACGACGGCGAAAAGCTTCGGCATGGACATGCAACTGCTGTCGCCGGCGGAGGTCAAGGCGATGTGGCCGCTCCTGGAAACCGGCGATCTGGTGGGCGCTTCCTGGTTGCCGACAGACGGCCAGGCGAGCCCTTCGGACATCACGCAGTCGCTGGCGAAAGGCGCGCGCATGCATGGCGCCAAACTGTTCGAGGATGTGCGCGTCACCGGCTTCGAGATGAAGGATGGCCGCATCGCGACGGTGAAGACCAGCAAGGGCGACATTGCCTGCGACAAGGTGGTCAACTGTGCCGGGCAATGGGCGCGGCAGGTTGGCGCCATGGCCGGCATCAACGTGCCGCTGCAGCCGGTGAAGCACCAGTACATCATCACCGAGAAGATCGATGGGCTGGCGACCGACGCGCCGACCATCCGCGACCCGGACCGGCGCACCTATTTCAAGGAGGAGGTTGGCGGGCTGGTGATGGGCGGTTACGAGCCCAACCCGCAGGCCTGGACGACCGGAGATGTGCCTGACGATTGGGAGTTCCGGCTCTTCGACGACGACTACGACCATTTCGAACAGCATATGCGCCAAGCGATGGCGCGCGTGCCGGCGCTCGAAACCGTCGGCGTCAAGCAGATGATCAACGGGCCGGAGAGTTTTACGCCGGACGGCAATTTCATTCTCGGCGCGGCGCCCGAACGCGCCAATATGTTTGTCGGCGCCGGATTCAACGCCTTCGGCATCGCCTCGGGTGGCGGCGCCGGCTGGGTGCTAGCGCAATGGGTGGTCGACGGCGAAGCGCCGCTCGACTTGTGGGTTGTCGACATCAGGCGCTTTTCCAACCTGCACCGCAACCGGCAATGGGTCTGCGACCGCACGCTGGAAGCCTATGGCAAGCACTATACGATTGGCTTCCCGCATGAGGAGTACGCCAGCGGGCGGCCGCGCATCGTCTCACCACTTTACAACAGGCTGAAACAGCAGCGCGCCGTGTTCGGCTCGAAGCTTGGCTGGGAACGGCCGAACTGGTTCGCGCCCGAAGGCGTCGAGCCGCAGGATGTCTATTCGATGGGTCGCCAGAACTGGTTTTCGGCGGTCGGCGAGGAGCACCGGCACGTGCGCGAGAAGGTCGGCATCTTCGATCAATCCTCCTTTGCCAAATACGAACTGAGCGGGCCTGACGCGCTGAAGGCGCTGGACTGGATCTGCGCCAACGACGTCAGCAAGCCTGTCGGCCGGCTGACCTACACGCAGCTTCTCAACACGCGCGGCGGCATCGAGGCGGACCTGACCGTGGCGCGGCTGGCCGAGGAGAAATTCTACATTGTCACCGGTACCGGGTTCCGCACCCATGATCTGTCATGGATCGGCGACCATATCGGCGAAGGGCTCGATGCCACGCTTGTCGATGTCACCGAGGAATTCGGCACGCTGTCGCTGATGGGGCCTCGGGCGCGCGACGTGCTTTCTGCCGTGACCGAAGCCGACGTGTCGAACACCAGTTTCCCGTTCGGCCATGTGCGTGAGATTGCCATTGCCGGCCACACAATTCGGGCGCTGCGCGTCACCTATGTCGGCGAACTCGGCTGGGAACTGCATGTGCCGATCGCGGCGACAGGCGAAGTCTTCGATGCGCTGATGGCGGCCGGCGGGAGGCATGGCATCCGCCCGGTCGGCTATCGCGCCCTGGAATCGCTGCGGCTGGAAAAGGGCTATCGCGCCTGGGGCTCCGACATCACGCCCAACGACACGCCGCAGGAAGCCGGCTTGGGCTGGGCGGTCAAGCTGCGCAAGAACACCGATTTCGTCGGACGGCGCGCGCTCGAGAAGACCAGCGGCGCGGCCTTGAAGAAGCGCTTTGCCGGCTTCACGGTCGTTGACCCGGAAATCGTGCTGCTCGGCCGCGAGACCATCCTGCGCAATGGCGAGCCGGTCGGCTATCTCACCAGCGGCGGCTATGGCTACACGGTGAGCCGGAACATCGGCTACGGCTACGTGCGCAACGGCGACGGGGTGAGCGACGATTTTCTCGCCTCGGGCGACTATGAACTGGTCGTGGCGATGGAGCGGACGCCGGCCCAGATCCATCTCGAGCCGATGTACGACCCGACAGCCGCCAAGGTCAAAGTGTAGATCGGGGTCAAAGCGTAGATAAGGTGACGCGCAGGGCGAGACCGCGGCTGGGGACGGTGTCGGCCTCGCCCGGCATGGAGACGTAAGGGCGCGTTTCCTCGATGCGGGTGACGAGGCCTTGCGCCTCGAGTTCGGCGATGCGAGCGCCAAAGCCGGCTTCCCACAACGTGTTCTTGACTGTCAGCACGATGATGCCACCCGGCTGGCAGATGCGGATCAGTTCGTCCAGCCCCTCAGCGCCGACATGGCCGGAGGTAAAGACACCGGCCGAAATGATGCCGGCATAGGCATCGTCGGCAAACGGCAGCTTGCCGCCGAGCGCCAGGCAATGCAGCGCCGAATAGACCCCCTTGCGGGCGGCCTGGGCCAGCATGCCTTCAGATATGTCGAGCGCCTCGACCAAGGGATAGCCTGTTATATCAAGCCATTCGCCAATAAGCCCGGTGCCGGCTCCCGCATCGAGCAGCGGCGCGGCACCGCGCGGCAGATGGCGGGCCAGCAAGGCAAGGCAGATCGTCGGATGGCGATAGCCGGCAGCCGACATGTCGGCGTCATAGGTCTGCGACCAGCGGTCATAGAGTGCCGCGACGTCCTCTGGCCGCTTCGCCGCGTAGGCTGCTGCAAGCGGGCCTCGATGTTTGCTGTGCGCCACTTTTGTCCTGTCCACCAATCGGTCTTGCATCGCATGATAGCCAAACCACGAAAATTGTGGAACCGTCGCTGCGACAAATAACAGCGTGGGGGCGCAGGCATGGTGACAGACGAGGCGCGTGCGGCACTTGCCGACATTTCCTTGGCCACGATTCCCATGCTGGCCGGCTACACCGGGCCGCTCGAACGGCTCGGCGGCCTCACCAATCTGGTCTTCAAGGCTGGCGAGTTCTGCCTGCGCATTCCCGGCAAGGGCACCGAGGAATACATCAACCGCGCCAACGAGGCGGTGGCGGCGCGCGAAGCGGCAAAGGCGGAGGTCAGTCCAGAGGTGCTGCATGTCGATCCCGCCACCGGGGTCATGGTGACGCGCTTCATCGCCGGCGCCGAGACGATGTCGCCGGAGAAATTCAAGGTTCGGCCCGGCAGTCCGGCGCGGGCCGGGGAGGCCTTCCGCAAACTGCACAATTCCGGCGCGGTGTTTCCCTTCCGCTTCGAACTGTTTGCGATGATCGACGACTATCTCAAGGTGCTGTCGACCAAGGACGTCGCCCTGCCCACCGGCTATCACGACGTGGTGCGCGAGGCCGGGAGCGTGC